>NZ_CM001976.1:446929-567159 GCF_000406145.1 Dickeya dadantii NCPPB 898
CCACCGCGCCCGCCCCCTCCCCAAAAAGGGGGCGGGCGCGGTGCCAGACGCTATCATGATTGGCAAACCATAAGGTCTGGTTGCTACTAATAACGTTAATTGGTTGGCTTTCGACTAATACTGATGGGAAATGACGCCATTTATTTTAAATCAGCATGCTTAAATGTTTGTTCGCCAGCCTGGCTATTTGTCATTTTTAGCATGCTATTCTCTTCTGTATAAGTGATTAAGGCGTCATTCGGGTTATCTCGCCAACGGCCTATGTAGTTAGGTTCCGAATCACTTCCAGCGGTTCGCCATAGCACTCGTGACCCTTCTATCATCTTGCACTGATATTTCCACAGGCTATTATCACTTGGCCTGTGATATTGCAAATTAACGAGATCCCCATTCACTTTTGTTTTCATTATTTTGGGTTCTTTTGCGAACTCCATTGACATGGCTGCTTTACAGATTTCAGCATTCGAGAAGGGAGCTGAAAAAGCGGGAATAGCCATTAATGAGGTACTTAAAATCAGAGAGAACTTAATTAAATGCTTCATAAACCCTCTTTATTTTGATAAAAATTTATTACCATAACGATAATAATAAGGTGTGTTCCTGTATTTCTGACGGGACAAAACCCCAGTATTGGTAGAACGCTTTTGCCTCATCAGATAACGCATGTACCAATAACGCTTTGTTGCCTACCTGCTGCGCTACATTGCGGGAGCGGAGTACCGCATCTTTCAGAAGCCCGGCACCGATCCCCATACGTTGATAACGTTCATCAACGGCTAATCGGCCAAGTACCAGAACAGGAATGGGGTCAGGCATATTGCGCCGGAATGCGCCCGGTGCAACCTGACGCTGGATGCTACCCGACGCGAGGGCATAGAACCCCACCACACGCTGTGTACCGGCTTCACACACCACGAAGGTGCGTGAAGCGCCCAGCGTCTGATTTTTTAACGCCTTGCGTTTCAGCCATTCATTCAATGACGGCTCGGAACAATGAAAATCCACAACTGCATGTTGAGGCAGCAATAATTCAGGTGCCGTTATTCCCACGGAGATTTCCTGTTCAGTAATGCATTCACACGCGGATTATCTGTGACTGGTGATTCCAACACCTGAATGAAAGCATCATATTGTTCATCATTGACCAGAAACAGCCTTTGATCCAACAACACATCCTCAGCCTCACGGCAGGCAGCATCAAGGATAAACTCTGTTCTTGATTTCGACAGCAATTTAGCGGCGACATCAATCAGCTCCCGCTGTGATGCTTTAGCACGAATATTAATCGGCATTTCTTTTGGCTCTGTTCGCATCGTGACCTCTCTGTGTAGCGAATAGCTATACATCCAGTATAGTGAACGGTACAGCAAATAGCCACACGCCATTCATGAACAACATTTTCGTCATAGCGGGGTTGGGTTAGGATCTGTTACACGGAATCGAACCGGAACGGATAAGAATTAATCTTATTGATAAAATGACGTGATATAGCTCATTGAAAACATGGGCTAAAAATGAAGTGGGGGCATAAAAGGGGGCACCTAAATTAGGTTGGTGAGTATTAAATTTTATTATTCAATCAATTACATCATTTTGCGAGTCCGGCCTTCGCACCAAAATTCAAAAATCAAGCCACCTTCGGGTGGCTTTTTTTTGTGTCCGCTATCGTCCGTTTTATTCAATACATTATTGTTAAATAAAGATTTAATTCGTGATTTGTGCCTGTGTTTTTTGTCCGTCATCATATCAGAAGATATTGGGGTCAAGATGAGGGCCAATTCGCTTCGATTATGAGTTGACCCCCAATTATGGTGCTGACTGACGTTGCTGTGTAGATATTCTCCCCACCGCTTCCGAGTGGGGAGAAAATTAGGTGCGGTCTACCTCAAACTTTCCGTCCCACGATTTGGATAATGTTGAAGTATTCTCCGGCCCCCGCTTCCATAATGGGGACCATCATTTCCTGAGCAAGAGAACATTCCATAAAGTCATCCCATGCCTGCTGGCATGAATCCATTTCGCGCAGCAGGGTAATTTCTATACCGGATTCTTTTTCCCATAGCGCTTTCCACCAGCTACAGGAATAAAAATACCAGTCTGGTGTCCAGAAAGGTTTGACGACTTCGGGCAGGTTGCCTTCAGAGTAGTCCTGTATAAATCCGGGTACGGCAACCGCTATCAGCCCGCCTTTTTTCACAAACGGCAGCAGTTTCGTCAGCATGCCGTCGTTGCTGCCAAAATACTGCCAGGCATCCACGCTGATGATCATGTCGAAGTATTCATGAGCAAAGGGTATCTCCTTTGTGGCGTCTACCAGCAGAGGAAAAATTTTAGAATCAACGCCCAGACTGGCGAAGCGCTCTGCGTTTTCGGTCGGGGAGATCCATAAATCGGCGGCAAACACCGTTACGTCGTATTTTTTCGCCAGCAGGATGGACGAAATGCCTTTCCCGCAACCAAGGTCCAGGATACGCATACCCGGCGAAATGGGGAGCATAGTGGCCATTTCCTCCGTAATGCGCATGGCATTCGGCCCCATCATGGTGTCCAGAAGAAACGCATTGTCATAGCCATCGGTAAAAGGAGTATTAATAACCATATTCATCACCTGTACCTTAGCGGTTGTCCGGTTGGGCGCGAACAGTGTTCAGCCCGGTGGTGTTGATGCGGTAAGGCTGACCATTGATGGATTTGATCAGTTTTTTGGTTTTAAGTTTTTTGAAGACGGCGAGCGTGCAGTCGCTGAGCAACAGCCCTTCGCGGCTATAGCATTCAACTGAAGTGATATGCCCGGATGCATCGCGTATGTGCGCAATACGACCGCCTTTAGCGAGAACGTGTAAGGTACGTTGTTCCTGACGCGATAAATTCATACTGGAAACCTGTTAATCATCATGTGCAAAAACAAGCCAACACCCGCAGATGTTTGCGTAAAGTTTAAGCGCAGCGATAATCAGTCCGGCCTGAGCGGTCGGGAAGCTGATTATCTGATGATGACATTCTCCAGCATCAAAGCCTCGGTACGAGTTGAAAGGTCGTTACGCAGTTGAAGCTAACACGCTTAGATTTTTTAAAAATACTCCCACAGCACAGAAATGTGATTTCAGGTGAGGTTACCCAGTGCGGTGTAGAGTCCCGCCCGTCAGAGCGGGGATATCAGGCGCGGTTTTATTATGTTGTGGATATCGATCCGCCGGGGTGAGTAATAGGCTTGTTCATGGCAGCATTGTCACTATATACAATGCTGCATCATTCTCCGGCGTATCTGGCGCTCGTCACTGTGTGCCGTCAGCGGCCATCAACCATGCGGCTGAACTTTAAATCACGTAGCGCGGTATCAATTCACCCACATGCGGCACGGTCCGTGTGCAGCGTTCCGCCTGCTCGCAAATCTCCAGCAGCGCCGGGATCAGGTGCGCGGCGGCATTCAGGCTGGCGCCAAGATGGCGGCGCTGTTCGGGGCCGATGTCGGCGCCGTTTTGCAACCGGTCGCCAAGTTCGCTGAGCCCGTGGCACAACCCGGAAACGGATTCAGCGGCGATAGCGCCCAGATCGCACAGTTGAGCATCATCAAGCTGGTAGAACGGCAGGCTGGCGATCAGGTCACGAAAAATGGTGATGCTGCTGTCAGCGGGAGTGGTGTGGGTATCCGTCATAGTTAAATCTTCCATTGCTAGATAGTTATGCCATCACGCCTTCAGGTTCCAAGCTAAAGGTGTGACCCAGACAGGGTTGGAACACCGGATCTAGCGACCGGCCAACCTTACGGTTGCCCTGCCTGAGCCACGGATAAAGAGTGTGCACGCAGCCCCTGAAAAAACAAAGCGTTTTCCAGTTCCAGATATTCGGGGTTCCACGCCCGGCTGCGGATATGGCCGCAGCACAAGCACTCTATGCCAGCCGCTAACCGGGTGAAAGAAGCTGGATGGATTTACAGTGATGTTGCGATGCATTTTGGAATGCTGCTCGCAAAATGGGCCAGAATTGCTCCCTAAAAACTGTCGCTGGCAGGTCGCGCTAGCCCTCTGCAACTCCCCATTCCCCACCCGCTTTTCCCTATTTGCCGCCGGAGGGATTTGTCCGTGCTGAATTATGGTGTGAAGACATCTATCTGTCGGGGGAAACACCATGAAAGGGTACCATTTAAAAGAGCAACATCGCCGTAAATCCTGGGTGCGTGATACGAATACGGATGCAGAGGCGGCTTTGCTGAACTACCTGCCCGAACTACTGAACATGCTGAAGCTGACAATGCCGGTGCCGCCGTCGGTGATTACCCGCGACATTGAGGGCGAAACCTTTTTCGATATTCTCTATCGGTGTGATTTTAACGCCCGGCAAAACATCCACCAGATTGAGAAGATCTTTTCCGTGAAAGAAGAGTTTACGCCGGAGTGGGTGCCCGGTGCCGATCTGGCGCTGCCGGTGATCGCTCAGGAAGACCACGTATTACCGGACAAACACTACCTGCTGTTGGGGTTGGATTTGTTTGCCGCCGTTGAGCAAGGCGATACCTGCATCTCGCCGCATGGCTGGGGAGACAATCATCTGACCGGTAAAGACATGTCGGCAAGCGAGTTTCTGGAACTGAAACCCCGGCCTGCTTGCCTCTATGCCGGCGTGCTGCATGGACATGCAGGACAGCCGCTGTCGCCGCCGCAATTGTTGGGTTGGCTGGAACTGATGCGTCAGGCGTACGGCTATCCGTCCTCGACGGTAGTACTACTCGCTCCGGTGGCTGAATCGTCCGGCTTTGCCGGCTGGTTCGGTCTGTATCAGCGTAACGGTGTGATAGGGAAGGCGCCGCAGTGGCAAAGCCTGTCGGTGCTGGCGAAAGACGTTCATTTCTGGGAAGCGATGAAGGAAACCGGGCTGGCGCATAATGTGTATGTCAGTGGTATGGGCGCGAATTCAGCTTATCAGGGGAACTAGTTTCTCTGTTTTGCCGGTTCTTTTCGGTTGCTGGTGTATCTCGGGCAGGTACCACGTCCTCCGCTATAAGGCTATCTCTTGGTCAGGCTGTCTGATCAAGAGATTTCGCCTGTTGATAAACATTTAACCCACCTTAACGTTAAACGTTGCTGTGCTTCGCTATTTTTCAGGCCGCACGGCTCTTCATGGCTTGCTACTGGGGTGTTTTGAGTGGTTTCTTGATAGGAAATGTCGCGAAGGGTTTGATTTCTTTGAGGACGAACATACTTTGCATCTCTTTGATGCCAGGCAGGCGTCTGATGACGGACATAGCGAATTCCGCATAGGAATCCAGATCGCGTGAAACCACCTGCAACAGGAAGTCGGCGTCGCCACCCATGCTGTAGCAGGCCACCACGTCTTCCAGGTCTGTCACTTCCTGCTCGAATTTACGCGCCTGAGCTTCACTGTGGCTATCAATCGTGACACGAACGAATACCATGACGCCAAGGCCAATTTTCCGGCGGTCCAGTACGGCGCGATAGCTTTGGATGACATCTTCTTCTTCCAGCTTGCGGACTTTGCGCCAGCATGGAGAGGGAGACATACCTATTTGTTCTGCTAATGTCTGGTTGGTGATTCGGGCATCTTTCTGTAACAGGGTCAGAATCTTAATGTCTGTTAGGTTTAGTTTCATTCTGGTAATTTTCTTTCTTTTTGATGTCTTATATGGGTTAATCTTACCCTTATTGGTTGTATTCTCAACGGTTATAGATAGAAAATTTCCTTTTTAATGATTCATAATACTTTTCCAAAGCTAATGGGTAATGCGGTCAGTAAAGGGAGCGGTAAGGAAAAGTATGATCCTGCATATTGTGCTGTTCACATTCAAAAACCCTTATAACTGGTCATCGCCAGCTGCGCTGGAAGCGGAAGAAATTACACGGAGTCATCCGCTTCATATCAGTGAAATTCGTGGTTGGGGATGTGGACGAAATATTACTGATAGAGCGGTGGCTGCCGATTTCGTTGTGTTAGGTATGTTCGATACCCAGCAGGATGTTGCTGCTTATCTTGTCCACTCAAATCATCAGGTTGGGGTGGAAAAGTGGAAAGCTATCGCTGAATGGAACGTAGTGGATATCGATTTGAATAGCGATTTATCGCATACCTATGGCCTGTTACGGTCGCTGGGAATGGCGGGAAATAATTGCCTTGAGGTCGTTGGGGATTAATCATGAAATTTGATGCAACTTCTCATAAGTGTACGATTGTTATCGATAAAGATTTAGGTGCGGGCCTTTCGATCAACGCGGCCAGCGTCATTGGTATCAGTTTTGGGCGGACGGTGGAGAACCTGGTTGGTCCGGATATGCAAAGTCAGGATGCCGTGAACTACCCTGGTGTGATTTATGCTCCGTTGCCGGTGTTGCTGGCGCCGGGGGGATACGTGCAGGAGTTGCTTCGACATGCCGAAAATGACGAAGAAGTTTACGCCATGCCTTTCAGCGCACTAGCGCAGTCCTGCCGAACCTATGATGAATATGGTGAGCGAATATCTGCGGTAAGTAGCGATAATATCGAACTAGTGGCGATTGGATTAATTGGTCCGAAAAAGAAAATTACGCGGCTAACGGGTAATCTCCCACTCTTTAAATAATATATGAGTTATTTGTTAATTCACGCAAGTTTTATTAGTAATGACGATTGTTGCTAATAAATCTTGTGTGGAATGCAATCGTGCTTTTCTGCTGTTTCGCCTATTTATTTCATACTGCTCAAGGAATATGATATGTATGCTATTTTCAAACCAGCGCTGATGCAAAAAGCTCAACATATATATGAAGAACACTTGCGTTTTGAGCGAGGTGAAACCACGTTATCTGCTCTACGCGAGCATCAGAAAATACAATTAATATCAACGTTAGATTATGTCACCAACCATTCTTTATTTTATAAAAAACATTTGGCAGGATTGACTGCTAATGATGTGAGTCAATTCAGCCTTGAGCAGATATCTTCATTACCTTTTACTACAAAAGAGGATTTGCGTAAAAACGGCGGATTATTGCCTTCGGCAGCTTTGCATGACTGTTGGATTTATTATGAAACAACAGGCACAACCGGTACTCCCACTCCGTGCCCACGTAATGAAATTGATTCATTACATAACAATACGCCTTTGATTCTTCGCTATCGTGAGAGGCTAGAGAACAATTAAATCAGAGTAATGGTTTATTGATTGTGGCAAATGCATATCCTCAGATTAACGATTTCTATATGGATCTCCGGCTGAAATTAACGGGAACCTTTGTGTTTGATACACCGCTTTATGGACTGGCGATTAAGGAAACGCTACCCAATCGTCCAGTGATCGTTGCCTCTCATCCTGCGCCTGTCCCACTTATTCAGGAACTCTTACCGGACGGTTTAAGTGTGGAGCGTGTGGTTACGATGTCATCCACCAGCGCGGCGGCCCAGGCGGTAGCCAACCATGAAGTTGATATGGCATTGACGACGGAGGTAGCCGTCAATCAGGGAACTGGTTTAGACATGTGATTGGAATATAACCACAACGTTGAATGAGGAAAGAGACACAATGCTGGAACCCGCACAAATCCTGGCTTATATCACCGCATTGGGGTTGGCGGCTGCCATTCCCGGTCCGGGGATGACGGCGCTGGTTGCGCGTAGTGTCAGTGGCGGCGCGATCACTGGCTTTACTATGCTGGCTGGCTTGATTATCGGCGATTTGATTTACCTGTCATTTGCTGTTTTCGGATTGGCGGTCGTGGCGCACAGTTACGGTGCGCTGTTTACTCTGATCAGCTGGGGGGCGGCGATTTACCTTGGCTGGCTTTCCTGGCAGTTCTGGAGCCATAACCCAGAGGCGATCGCTATCGATCAAAGAATCAGCCGGCGTGAGCTGGCTTCCGCCTGGTTCTCCGGCCTGACTATTACGTTGGGTAATCCCAAAACCATTGCTTTCTATCTGGCGTTATTGCCGCTGGTGATCACACTGGATACCGTGTCGCTGCAGACTTGGGCATTGATGCTGGTGCCACTGACCATCAGCGTGTTGCTGGCGGTAGGTGCGGTATTTATTCTCGGTGCATTGAGAATTCGGCATTTGCTAGCCAGCACTCGCGCGCAGCTCTGGCTTTTCAGAAGTGCGGCGATGATTATGCTGGCCGCCTCACTGGGAATGGTGTGGAAGACACTGTAGGCGGCGCCACGCATAACACAGGAGGAACTACGGTCGCGTTTTCGTGGCGTTGTCTCCCGCCTGCGGTTCTTATACCTGATACAAAAAACGGCACAGCTGAAACGCCATAAAAATCATGTAGCAGCCGATCAGGGTGTCGATGACGCGCCAGGTGAGCGGGTTGGCGAAATAGCGCGAGCAGGCGGCGGCCGTGTAGCCGATGGTGTAGAACCAGATAAACGACGCGCTGATGGAGCCGGCCAGATAAAACAGTTTCAGGTCGGGGGCGATGCCGGAGGAAATGCCGCCGATGATCGCCACCGTGTCCAGATAGACATGCGGATTGAGCAGGCTGACCGCCAGACAGGCGCCGATCACCGTGCGCCGGCGGCGCAGGCCGTCGCCCTGGGTGGTGAGCGTCAGCTGGTTGTTGCCGCGCCAGGCGCTTTTCAGCGCGTTGTAACCGTACCACAGCAGAAACAGCACCCCGGCCAGCGTCAGCGTGGTGATCGCCGGTTTGCTGTCGTTGATGATTTTGCCAAGCCCCAGCACGCCGAGCGTCATCAGCGCCATATCGCATAAAAAACACACCGAACTGACCCAGAACACGTGCTCCCGGCGCATCCCCTGGCGCAACACGAACGAATTCTGCGCACCGATCGCGACGATCAAACCGGCGCTGGTCATAAAACCGGTGATAAAAACAGGTAGTGGCATGGTTTCTCTTGAATCCCGTGTGAATCAATAACTTTGTGAATCAATAACGTGGTGAATCAATAACGTGAAGAATTACGCCGGGGCGGGGCGTTATCCCTCGCTCCGGCGCTCGGCGTGCATCATTGATAAATTACGGTGAGAAGGCCAATGAATAGATTTAATCGGTAATCAGGCCGGCTAATGCTTTGAAAAGATATTCTCCCGGTGGTGCTGAATATGCGCGAGCTTCGGCGCATATTTCTCTTCTTTGGGCAGATGCAGCGGCTTGCCTTCATATTGTTCAAACTGACTTTGCACAATATCGCTGGTCAGGACTTTGATGCGCGGCGACAGCAGTAATTCCAGATGATCGTTAAAACCAATCAACCCTTGGTCAAAGGCTTTGTCGTGCAGCGCGGACAGACATAATCCGTTGCTGGGATCCAACCGGTGCTCGGCGATGTCTTTCCACGGGCGAATATGACTGGCGATCAATAAGATCGGCTCTTCCAACCCGGTAATACAGCAGCGTTCGTCGTACGCATTCAATACCCGTTTGCGAAACTGTTGCTGGCCGACGCGCGCTTTGGTGGCGGTCAGGCATTCGTGGCCGCAATAATCGGGCGCGCTTTCTTCTTGCGCGTGCAGCGGCGTTGTATCGGGGGCCGCCAGCGCCGCTATCGCCTGCTGGCATTGCTGCTCGAAGGCTTCCGGGTCTTGCTCCAGTTCCTGCCACAGTTCGCGATCGGCTTTGGACGCCTGGCTTAACCCGGTACGACCGGAGTCGATGATCACCGGGTCTAGACTGGCGATATTCACCAGCTTCATCGCCAGCGCGGAAGGGGTTCTGCCAATCAGCTTGGCGTAGTGGATAATCTCGGGATTGCGGGAGTGGAGCTTGCCGAACGGTAATTGGCTGTACAACGTAAACGCAACCAATAATTGGTCACGCGTCCAGAGCGTGGAGGCTGCCATGCGTGTTCCTGCGAGTTAACGTATCGCATTAGTCGATGCGCTAACTATGCCAGGCGACGGCGTAAAAATCATGGTGTTCATCAACGGGATGAAGCACGAATTGCCGGGCGCATCAATTGCGCCCCCCGGCCAAACCCAGTAGGGTAACGGGTACAAAAAACGTGTGGTGGTGACCTGCCGCGTACTTCACGCCTTCCATTTTCTTCGGACATTATTTTGAACGCTGCTGTTACCTCTCAGGGTGCGGGATCCGCCGTCGACGGATTACCGATGCCGGCGCGTATCGGCGCCATTTTCGCTATTGCGTTCGGCATTGCCATGGCGGTGTTGGACGGGGCGCTCGTCAACGTGGCGTTGCCCACCATCGCCGCGGATTTCAACACCAGCCCGGCGTCGTCGATCTGGATCGTCAACGCCTATCAGCTGGCGATCACCATGACGCTGCTGTCGCTGTCGTCGCTGGGCGATATCGTCGGTTATCGCCGCGTCTATCTGGTGGGGTTGGTACTGTTTACGCTGATGTCGGTGGTGTGCGCGCTGGCGGATTCGCTACCGACGCTGACGCTGGCGCGCATTCTGCAGGGGCTGGCGGCCGCGGCGCTGATGAGCGTCAACACCGCGCTGATCCGGCTGATTTACCCCAGAGATAAGCTCGGGCGCGGCATGGCGATCAACTCGCTGGTGGTGGCGGTGTCCACCGCCGCCGGGCCGACCGTCGCGGCGGGGATTCTGGGCGTGGCGTCGTGGCAGTGGCTGTTTGCCATCAATATACCGTTCGGTATTGTGGCGCTGCTGTTGGGGTGGCGTTTCCTGCCGCGTAACGACGGAGTAAGAGCGCAGCGTTTCGACGCCCCGAGCGCGTTGCTGAACGCGCTGACCTTCGGGCTGTTTTTCATCGCGCTGGGTGGATTCGCTCACGGTCAGAACCTGTGGCTGGTGCTGGGCGAACTGGCGCTCACCTTGCTGGTGGGCGGCTATTTCTTCCGGCGGCAGTTGACTCAGTCTTACCCTCTGTTGCCGGTGGATCTGCTGCGTATTCCGGTATTTGCGCTGTCGATGGGTACGTCAATCAGTTCGTTCTGCGCGCAGATGCTGGCGATGGTGTCGCTGCCGTTCTATTTCCAGAGTGCGCTGGGGATGAATGAAATCGAAACCGGTCTGCTGCTCACCCCCTGGCCGCTGGCGATCATGGCGGTGGCCCCGCTGGCGGGGCGCTGGCTTGAGCGCGTCAACGCCGGGGTATTGTGCACCATCGGGCTGTCGCTGTTTGCGCTGGGATTGTTCTCGCTGGCCTGGCTGCCGGCTTCGCCGGGCTATCTGGACATCTGCCTGCGTATGGTGCTGTGCGGCATTGGCTTTGGATTATTCCAGTCGCCGAACAATCACACCATCATCAGCGCGGCGCCCCGCCATCGCAGCGGCGGCGCCAGCGGCATGCTGGGCACCGCCCGGCTGGTGGGTCAGACCGCCGGCGCGGCGCTGGTGGCGCTGATGTTCAACCTGTTCGGCGAGTTGGGCACTCATGCGGCGTTGATGACTGCCGGGACCTTTGCCACGCTGGCCGCCATCGTCAGCGGTCAGCGGATTTCGCGGCTGAAAACGGACTAGTCAGGTTGTTGCCGTCGGCGCTCAGCAGGTGCTGGAACGACGGCAACGCGCAGAGGCGCTGCGTCAGTTGATGCGCTTGCTCAGCGCTAACCAGATTGGTGAATCCCATCAGTAATCCTCCGGCGCTGTCCGGCCGTTGCCGCCATTGGCTCAGTGCCTGAATGGATAACCCGGCGGAGATGGCTTCTGCCGCGATATCCACATCGAGCGAGTCTCCCGGCGGCAGGCGGGCCAGCAGATGCATTCCGCCCGCACTGGCGTGAAGATGTAGTTTGTTGCCTGCCAGTGTGGTGAGTGCGTCTTGCAGATAACCACGGCGCCTGGCGTAGAGCGCCCGCATTTTTCTGATATGCCGGGCGAAATATCCCCGCTCCATAAAGTCGGCCGCGGTGGCTTGCGCCAGCGTGAAACCATTACTGTGCAGGATTTGCGCCGTCTGCTGAAATATCGGGATCTGTGTCTGCGGCACCACCAGATAGGCCAGTCGCAGGCCGGGGAAAAAAACTTTACTGAATGTCCCGGTGTAAATAACCCGTTCGTCGCTATCCAGACTTTTTAGCGCAGGTAACGGTCGGCCGTGATAGCGGAATTCGCTGTCATAATCATCTTCGATAATCCACGCTCCCCGGCGAGCCGCCCACGCCAGCAACGCCAGACGGCGCGGCAACGATAGCGCTACGCCAAGCGGGCTCTGGTGGGTCGGCGTCACAACGGCGAAGCGGGCGTGCCCTGCGTATTGTTCACCCGCCGCCACATCGATCCCTGCTTCATCCACCGGCACCGGCGCCAATTGCATACCGGCGTGCAGCAGAAACCGACGCGCAAACGGATAACCGGGGTCTTCATACCACCCGAGATCGCCGGGTGTGAACAGCGACCGACATATCAAATCCAGCGAGCAGTGGTAGCCTGCGGTGATGAAAACCTGTTGCTCTGAGCAGGCGATACCGCGGGAGATACCGAGATAGGCGGCAATAGCACGGCGTAACGGGAGGCATCCCTGTGGGTCAGGGTAGGCCAACGCATCACCGCCCAGCGTTCGCAGGCGCTGTCCAGCCAGTCGGTTCCAGGTTTTACGCGGAAAGGCGTCCAGAGCCGGTAATCCCAACTGAAAAGGCAGAATCGCCGGGCTTTGCGGTTCGGGCTGCGGGCGTGATGGCGGCGGGGCGGCGGGCGCATGACCTGGCGTCAGGTTGGTTAGGCCGGGTGAAACGATCGTACCGGCCGGCCCTCGGGGTAGCAGATAACCTTCGCTTGTCAGTCTCTGATAGGCCGCTTCCACCGTGCCGCGCGCCAGATTCAGCTCGCTAGCCAGACTGCGTACTGAGGGTACCCGCTCGCCGGGGTGTAATTGCCCGGTGGCGATCGCATCCCGAATCCGCTGGTAAAGCTGTTGATTGAGCGGTGCCGAAGGCCGTGGCGAGAACGGTCTGGTCAGAAAATCCATCGCTATGTCCTTATCAATATGACATATCTTGCCCCTATTGAGTGGGTCATTGTTGGCCTACAGTAGCCCGCATTGCAACCCCCTTAATGCAGTAAGGAGCAGGAAGATGGCCGACATTCACCTGGCATTGGCCAGTAGTCAGACAGAGCAGCTGGCGTGTTTTAGCCTGATGCAGGCCCTGCGACCACATTTAACCGACGGTGAGCAATTTGTTCGTCAGGTACAACGACAGGCTCAGCACGGTTATCGGCTGCTCGTGGCCTGGCAGGAAGGCATGGCGATCGGGCTGGCTGGGTATCGGTTGCAGGAAAATCTGGTTTATGGGCGCTTTTTGTACGTTGATGACCTGGTATGCCAGGCCGATGTGCGCGGGCAAGGCATCGGCGATCGGCTGATGCAGGCGATGTATCAGGAGGCCGCGCGCGAACGGTGCGCTCATCTGGTGCTGGACTCCGCGTTATCTAACGCGTTAGCCCATCGTTTCTATTTTCGTCAGGGGCTGCTGGCGCGAGCCCTGCGTTTTAGCGCGCCGATTCACTGTGGAGAAGTACTATGAATGCATTACGTTTGCCCTATGCCACGCTGTCGCCGGAAGCCTATCAGGGGTTGTTGATGACTAAAAAGGCGCTGGAGAAAAGTACCCTCGGGCTTGAGCTGATAGAACTGGTTTATTTGCGCATTTCTCAGATCAACGGCTGTGCCTTTTGTTTAAAAATGCATGCCGGATGGCTGCGGGGGGCCGGCGTAAGCAATGAAAAAATGGATAGTCTGGCTGGGTGGCGGGTCTGTACATTGTTCAGCCCTCGCGAGCAGGCCGCGCTGGCCTGGACGGAATCGCTGGCGGATGTGGCGCTGACCCATGCTCCGGATGAGCACTTTACGCCGCTGCGCGAGCACTTCACCGAGATGGAGATCGCCGATCTTTGCTTTGCCATCGCCCTGATGAGCGCCTTCAATCGACTGGCTATCGGGGCACGTCAGTAGCCAGCTGATACCCACCGGGGTTGGCGCATGCATCCCGGTGGAGAACGTCCGGTTGTCTGTGAAAGCGATTCCTGCTACACCTGATGCCGCCAGTGCCAGCGGTATGTTGGGCACAGCCCGACTGGTGGGGCAGACCACCGGCGCGGCGCTGGTGGCACGGATGTTTAACCTGTTCGGCGGGCTAAGGACCCATGCGGCGTTGATGACGGCTGGCACCTTCGCGACGCTGGCCGCCATTGTCAGTGGGCAGCGGATTTCGCGGTTATCTCAGCCTTAACGAAGAATAGGGCCGTTCCCGCGATACTGAAACGGCCTGATGTTGCGACGTAAGTAGAATCACGAAGACATACGGGAGCGTAGTTGGGTAATAAACCGCTGCGCCCAGGGAGAGGCCTGCTGTACTTTGGCAGGGTCAATGAGCGCCAGTAAGGTGAACGAGTGTGCCCCTTTGCCGTAGCGGCCTTTGGTTGTGCTGCGGGTCGCGTTTTCAAGCATGTCGTAAACCTGCCGTTTAGCGATGCGTTCTACATTCCCTTGAGGTAAGAGACTTGTTCGAAAGCCCTGACCAAAAAACGACGCCAACGTGATACTGTCGGCAATCAGCCAGCTTTCCATACACTGTGTCATCAGATGACATTGTTGATCGTCCGATCCAGCCGGTTTTTCCCAGCCATCGCCTTGTCGTTGCCTGAGGTGTAGCCAAGGCTGCCACTGGTTTGGATCTGCGTTCTGCTGTGCTACTGCGATGACAGGCTCTTCACTATCCACCAGCAACATGGCGGGGGTTTCCTGACGAATAGCGATACAGAACGAGTTATATGCATCACGTCGGCTACCACACGCGATGATTCTGGGCATGGTTCCTGTCAGCCCCGCTTTTTTCAGAAATTCGGCAAATCCTCTACGGCATTCTGCTCTCAGACTATTGGTATCACCACCGCCTTCGACATACACGTTCACCAGCGTGTCCCTCCGATATCACCACGTGTCCACAGTTGCCCCAGCCGATAGTTTTCGAGCCAGGGTTTAAGGTTTTCGGCATCCAGCCTCGTCATCGTGGTGCCTTCCAGCGTTTTTTCTGCGACCAGCACGGCATCGGGTTGATCGCTCATGGCGTCAACCAGTACATCGGAGTGAGTGGTGACGATCAATTGCGTACGGTTGCTCGCTTCTTTCAACAGAGCTCCCAGCGTGGGGAGCACATCCGGGTGTAAGCCCAGCTCGGGTTCTTCAAGACAAATCAATGGTGGGGGATTGGGGTGACACAATACGGCCAACAAGCATAAATAGCGCAATGTACCGTCAGACAACCGCGTGGCAGGAATGGTAAATCTCCCTTCATGGAAAAAGACCTGAACCGTGCCCCCTTCGATCTGCACGTCGTAATCATCAATACCGTCATAAAGTGCCTGTAGCGCTTTTAGCAATCGCTGTTTGACCAGAGGGTCACGACGCAAACGGTTCAGCACTAGCCCCAG
Organism: Dickeya dadantii NCPPB 898; assembly: GCF_000406145.1. Classification (NCBI taxonomy): domain Bacteria; kingdom Pseudomonadati; phylum Pseudomonadota; class Gammaproteobacteria; order Enterobacterales; family Pectobacteriaceae; genus Dickeya; species Dickeya dadantii. Next base: position 462,234 of record NZ_CM001976.1, read on the forward strand.
ATTGGTACTGGTGGATTCCAGATGATCATTGGGCAGATCGGCCTTTTGTGGTTGACGTGGTGGCGTATAGCGACCGAAGCTCCACTCCCGATACAGACGAATTCGGGCAAGTTCTTGAGCAAGATAGGTAATTTCTGGATATTGGTCTGGATCCCGGCGTTGAGCCAGAATCGATTTTTCCAGATCGATATCTTCCAGTTGCAGTGCCCTTTTCTTGTTTTTCACATTCAATGTGGGCCGGGCGTTATTGAAATGGTAGTAAAAATAGGGCTCAGGATGCCCGTCAGCGGGGTGTTCGTTTTCAATCCGCTCATCCACCATTTCAAAACGCTGGGCAACTTCCGTAAAAGAAAGCTGATAGCGCAAAGATTGTGGCCCTTTGGGATTGGTGAATACGGCATTTAGTGTAGCGGTAGGCTTGCCCTGACCACCTTTCCATAGCCAGTCGCTGACCCCACCTCCATCCCTTATCGGCGTAATCAGTTTATCGGGGGCATTACGTAATAACTCGATGGCCTCCAGCAAATTGGATTTACCCGAACCGTTAGGGCCAACAATGACATTGAGCGCTTTAAGTTCGATAGGCTGAGTTGACGCGCCAAAACTCAGAAAGTTGGTGAGCTGGATGGATTTAATCATGTCACTTTTTCCACAATGCATTTCTCTGCATGTTAACGCGCCAGTCGCGCGTATTCAAAAATATGGATGTATGAAAAACACTGGCGCGAAAACGCTTTTCACTGTACCTATTTTTACCGGCATCAGCCCGCCACCATCACCGTCACTCCCAGCGCTTCAAACGCGCTGACCGCTTCCTGACTGATGCCGGCGTCGGTAATCAGGTAGTGAATGTTGCTCCAGTCGCACGGCAGGGCGAACATCGACACCTTGCCGATCTTGCTGGAGTCCGCCACCACATAGACGGTCTTGGCCGAGCGGATCATGGCGCTTTTTACCTTGATGTCGGTTTCGCTGGGAAAGCTTAGCCCCATGCGCGGGGAGATGGCGGCGGTGGCGAGAAACAGTTTTTCGGCCAGTACGTTCTCGAAAAAGCTGGCGGCTTTTTCCCCAGAGGTGGAGAGGGTGGGAAACTTGAAGGTGCCGCCGGTGAGCAGAATGTTGATGCCGGGTTCGCCGCCCAGTTTGAGCGCGATATTGACCGCGGTGGTGATCACCGACAGCCGGTGAATGTCCGCCATGTGCTCGACCATCGCGGTGGTGGTGGTGCCGGAATCGAAAATCACCGTGTCGCCGTTTTCGATCTGCGCGGCCGCCAGCCGGCCGATGGCGTCTTTTTCTTCCAGATTGATCTGCCGTTCCAGCAGCATCGCGCCGGTGTTCTGCTTGCCGGTCACCAGCGTGGCGCCGCCGTAATAACGCTGAACGTAACCCTCTTTCTGCAATTCGCGCAGATCGGTGCGGATCGTGGCTTCGGTCAGCCCGAAGGTTTCGGTCAACATTTTCACGGTGACGGTACCGTCTTCGCGCACCATCTCCAGAATTTTTTCCCTACGTTGCTGCATATCCGCCAGTTGTTCACTTTTGCTTTTCAATCGAAACTCTCCTGTACTCAAACCGGTGACGATGTTCCGCCGTCAACCCGCTAATTGCCATGAAGTTTACCCTTCACCTGCCCGGAATGCGAGGTGACGGCGGCGAAAAAGCATGGACATTTTCGCTGATCCCGCGATGCGATCCCCCTCATCTGCCGCAGTTCACGCCTGCCGTATGCGCCTTCTTGCCGGATCACACCGTTCTCACCGCGGTATTATTTTGATCTGCTTTTGTTTGATATTTGATCTTGTCCACAGAATAGGCTAAACAGAGAGCGTATGTTTTCGATCGAAAATCAATTGAAAATGATCGGGAGCGATTTGTCAGCGATCAGGAGGTAAGGATGGACGTACAGACAATCAGGCAGACAGCGCGACAAGCCCGGCGCTATGTGTTGCAGATGAATCATCGGGCGGGCAAAGGGCACACCGGCGCGGATCTGTCGGAGGTGGACATCATCTGTACTCTGTTTATGGCGGTGATGGATCGTTCGCAGGCGCGGCCGAATCAGGATCGGTTCATCCTGTCGAAAGGCCACGGCGCGGGCGGGCTGTACTGCAGCGCGGCGGCGATGGGGCTGCTTGACCCGGCGACATTAGATCAGTTTATGGGCGACGACACGCTGCTGGCCGGTCACCCGATTCATCAAAAACTGCCGGATCTGGTGGAGATCAACTCCGGCGCGCTGGGGCACGGGCTGCCGATCGGCGTCGGGCTGGCGCTCGGCAACCGGCTTGCCGGTCGCAGCCATCGACGTGTCTTCGTGCTGATGGGCGACGGTGAACTGGCGGAAGGCTCCAACTGGGAAGCGGCGATGGCGGCCAGCAAATTTCGGCTCGATAACCTGATCGCCATTGTCGATCGAAACCGTCTGCAACTGGCGGGGAAAACCGAAGACATCATGCCGCTGGAACCGCTGGAGGATAAATGGCGCGCTTTCGGTTTCGACGTGCACCACTGCGACGGCCACGATCCGCAGGCAATCATCCACGCCGTCGAGGCGCCGTCGGTGGGCAAGCCGCGGGTGATCCTCGCCAATACCGAAAAAGGGCACGGCATTTCGTTCATGGCCAACGTACCGGCCTGGCACCACGCCGTCCCTAACGATGAACAGCTGGCGCAGGGGCTGGCGGAGCTGGAGGACTGACGATGCAAGATTTACGTGATGCGGTAGTCGCCGCACTGCTCGAAGAGCAAAACGCGGGCGCCAATTTGTGCGTAGTGGTGGCGGATTCCACCTCCACATCGAAAATCGCGCCGTTCGAGAAGGCCTTCCCCGAACGGGTGGTGAATGTCGGGATTGCCGAGCAAAACATGGTGGGGATGGCGACGGGTCTGTCGTTGAGCGGCCCGACGGTGTTCACCGCCAATGCCGCGCCGTTTTTGCTGGCGCGTTCCAACGAACAGGTGAAGAACGACGTCTGCTATACCGACGCCAACGTCAAAATGCTGGGGCTGAACGCCGGGTTTGCTTACGGCCCGTTGGGGGCGACCCACCACTGTATGAACGATATCGCCATCGCCCGCTCGTTCGGCAATTTGCAGATTTTCGCCCCGGCGGATGCGGTGCAGGCCAGCGCGATAGTGCGTTACGCCATTCGCCATCGCGGGCCGGTGTATATCCGTATGGACAGCGACAAGGTACCGGTGCTGCATGAGGCCGACTGGTCGCTGACGCCGGGCAAGCCGGAGATGGTGCAACAGGGGAGCGACGTGGTGGTGTTCTGCCTCGGTACGATGGTCCATGAGGCGCTGGCCGCCGCGACGGACGCCACCATCGTGTCCTTACCTTCGCTGTGGCCTTTGGATGAAATGTCACTATTGAAAATTATTAGCGAGCATCAGTATGTGATCTCGATGGAAGAACACGTACTCAGTGGTGGCCTTGGCAGCATCATTGGTGAATTGTTGCATAAACACCATGCGCGGCAACGCTTCACCGCGCTGGGTGTCCCGCCTTATGAATTTACCCATAGCAGCAGCCGCAGCGCATTGCGGCGTCAGTTCCACATCGATGCCGCCGGACTGCGCTTAACCCTGGAACAGCTTGCGTTACGCACCATTGCCTGAGGAGAAAAACCTGATGAGTCATGACAACGAGTATGACGTGAATTTGCGTTATGGCGTGGATACCGACCTGAGTCTGAGCGACAAGGTGGCGGTGGTCACCGGCGGGCTGGGCGGCATCGCGATGGCGAGCAATGAGATGCTGCTGGCGAAAGGCGCGCGGCTGGCGCTGCTGTACCCCGCGTTCGAGCGCGACAAAGCGGCGCAGGCCGCCGAACGGTTTGACCCGACGCGGGTGCGGCTGGTGGAGTGCGACGTCACGACGCCGGCGGAGGTGGAGCGGGCGTTTGCCGCGGTGGAAGCGCATTACGGCCGCATCGACATCCTGATCAACTGCGCGGGCTACGTGATGCTGCAACCGGCGTTGGAAACCGATTTCGACGAATGGCAAAAGCAGATTGCCGTCAACCTGACCGGCCCGTTTCTGTGCTCGCAGGCGGCGGCGCGCCATATGGTGGCCGCCGGCCACGGCGGCAAGATTATCAACATCGCTTCGCAGGCGGCGTCGATCGCCATCGACAACCATGTCGCCTACACCTCCGCCAAGGCCGGGCTGCTGGGCATGACCAAGGTGATGGCGAAAGAGCTGGCGCCGCATCGCATCAACGTCAATACGCTGTCGCCGACGGTAGTGCTGACGCCGATGGGCGAGAAAGCCTGGCGCGGCGAGAAGGGCGAAGCGATGAAAAAGCTAATCCCGCTCGGGCGCTTCGCCTACACCGATGAAATCGCCGCGGCGGTGCTGTTTTTCGCCAGCAACGGCAGCGACATGATCACCGGCGCCGATTTGATGATCGACGGCGGTTTCACCATCTGGTGATTGAAATAGAACATTGAAAATAGACTGAAAAACAACTGATTACGCTGTTTCGCCGTACCCCGACAATAACGAAAGATAGAGAGAACATCATCATGAAATTGCGTTCAATGCTGTTAACTGCCGCCATCACCAGTGCCTTATCGCTGACCGCCCACGCGGCGGAAAAAGGCACCATCATGATTCTGGTCAATTCGCTGGATAACCCCTATTACGCCTCGGAGGCCAAAGGCGCGGATAAAAAAGCGCAGGAGCTGGGCTATAACACCACCGTGCTGTCGCATGGTGAAGATGTGAAGAAGCAAAGTGAGCTGATCGACGCAGCCATCGGCAAGAAAGTACAGGGTATCGTGCTGGATAACGCCGATTCCACCGCCAGCGTGGCGGCGATCAAAAAAGCGAAAAGCGCCGGGATTCCGGTGGTGCTGATCAACCGTGAAATCCCGGTGGATGACGTGGCGCTGGTGCAGATCACCCATAACAATTTCCAGGCCGGTTCCGACGTCGCCAATGTGTTCGTCGGCAAAATGGGCGAGAAAGGCAAGTACGCCGAGCTGACCTGTAGCCTGGCGGACAACAACTGCGTCACCCGTTCCAAATCCTTCCATCAGGTGCTCGATCAGTACCCGGAAATGACCAGCGTCGCCCGTCAGGACGCCAAGGGCACCTTGCTTGACGGCAAGCGCATCATGGACAGCATCCTGCAGGCGCACCCGGACGTGAAAGGGGTGATCTGCGGCAACGGTCCGGTGGCGCTGGGGGCGATTGCCGCGCTGAAAGCCGCCGGCCGCAACGATGTGGTGGTGGTCGGTATCGACGGCAGCAACGATGAGCGCGACGCGGTGAAAGAAGGCGCTCTGAAAGCCACCGTGATGTTGCAGGCGCAGGCCATCGCCGCGCAGGGCGTCACCGACCTCGACAACTATCTCCGCAAGGGCGAAAAACCCGCCAAACAGCGCGTGATGTTCCGCGGCATTTTGATTACGCCGGAAAACGCGAACAAGGTGCAGGATTTCAACTTCAAATCCTGAGTCCCGGCTGTCGCGCCCCTGCGGGGGCGCAGAGGAGATCATTATGTCCAAGAGGTCCAGACCGCTGTGGCTGGCGCTGGCCGTTCTGGGATTGGGGGGCTGCCGCATCGTGTCGCAGCAGGAACTGGCCGACCTGAAGCATCCCCCTAATCCCCATATGGCGAATCTCGGCGACACCTGGCGGCAGCACATTGTGCCGCAGGTGGTCCGCGAGGCGCGCCCGGTCGCGGCGCTGATGAAAGATGTGCAGGCGAGCAGCGACATGGACGCGGCCTGCAAGCAGTTCGGTTACCGCTCGCAGCAGGAAAACCCCTGCGTGTTCACCGTAAGAGTCACCGGTACGGTGGTCAGCATCGATACCGCCTCGCGCAACGGCAAAATGGTGGTGCGGGACGACAGCGGCGCGAGCGTCACCGTACAACTGGGGCCGACGATTCGCGGCACCGACCTGCGTGACGCTTACCGGGGCGCGAGCTATCAGGATTTCAACGATCAGGTGCTGTACGGCGATTTCGGCCGCGCCATCAACCAGCAGGCGCTGGCGATGATTCAGGCCGCTCACCCGAAAACGGGCGAGCGACTCGACGTGGTGGGGGTGTTCAGCAGTTGGGACATCCCGCAGGCGGTGCCGGATATCACGCCGGCGCAGATAACGCGTGACGACAAGGGGGGATGATGGCCGACATGAGCATACCGATGAAAGTGGCTGCCGTATTCCGCGCCCCGATGGTGACTACGGCGCCGCCGACGCCGGCGGCGGACGCCGGGGCCGCGCCGGAGGTAATTATCGAAACCCGCAACCTGTCGCGCGTGTATCCGGGCGTGACCGCGCTCGATGAGGTCAATTACCGGGTGTACCGCAATAAGGTCAACGTGCTGATCGGCGAAAACGGCGCGGGCAAGTCCACCATGATGAAGATGCTGGCCGGGGTGGAAACGCCGTCGTCCGGGCAGATCCTGCTGGATGGCAAACCGGTGACGCTGGGGTCGACCCATCAGGCGGAACGGCAGGGCATCAGCATCATCTTTCAGGAACTGAACCTGTTCCCCAACATGAACGTGATGGACAACATCTTCATCGCCAACGAGTTTTTTCAGCGCGGCGTCATCAACGAAACATTTCAGTACGCGCTGGCAAAAACCTTGCTGGAACGGCTGGAACTGGATATCGACCCCTACACCCCGCTTGGCGAACTGGGCATCGGCCACCAGCAACTGGTGGAGATCGCCCGCGCCCTGTCCAAGGACACCCGGGTGCTGATCATGGATGAACCGACCTCGGCGCTGAGCCAGTCGGAGGTGAAGGTGCTGTTCGGGGTGATCGAACAGCTCAAGCGGCGCGGCGTCACCATCATCTACATCTCCCACCGGCTGGAAGAGCTGATGGAAATTGGCGACCACATCACCATTTTCCGCGACGGCCGCTTCATCTGCGAGCGTGAGGTGCGCCACGCCAGCGTGCCCTGGATCATCGAACAGATGGTCGGCGACAAGAAAAAGCATTTTGACTATCAACCCGCGCCGCAGGGCGACACCGTGCTGACGGTGGCGGGGCTGACGGCGCTGCACCCAAGCGGCGGCTACCGGCTGCACGACGTCTCTTTCAGCCTGCGTAAAGGCGAAGTGGTGGGAATTTATGGCCTGCTGGGGGCCGGTCGCACCGAACTGTTCAAGGGATTGATCGGCCTGATGCCGTGCCAGCAGGGCAGCGTGCAACTGAACGATGACTGCCTTGACGGTCTGGGATTCCGCCAGCGGCTGGAAAAAGGCATCGCGCTGGTGCCGGAGGACCGGCAGGGCGAAGGCATGGTCCAGTTGATGTCTGTGCGCGCCAACATGACGCTGTCGGCGTTCAGCCTGCGCGGTTTCTGGCGCGCCTGGGCGTGGCTGCGCGAACCGGACGAGGCAAAGCAGGTGGACGAGATGGTACGCCAGCTGGCTGTCAAGGTCAGCGACGACGAGTTGCCGATCACCTCGCTGTCCGGCGGCAACCAACAGAAAGTGGTGCTGGGCAAGGCGCTGATGACCCGGCCACAGGTGGTGCTGCTCGACGAGCCGACCCGCGGTATCGACGTCGGCGCCAAAACCGATGTCTACCACCTGATTGGGCGCATGGCGCAGCAGGGGCTGTCGGTGATGTTTTCGTCGTCCGAACTGGACGAGGTGATGGCGCTGGCCGATCGCATTCTGGTGATGGCCGACGGCCGCATCACCGCCGATCTGCCGCGTAGCCAGGTCACCCGCGAAATCCTCATCAGCGCTTCCACTCCTCACGACTAACCGGCCGGAGTTCATCATGAGTCAAAAATACACGCTGTATATGTACCTGCTGAAAGCCCGTACTTTCATCGCGCTGCTGATCGTGATCGTCTTCTTCAGCCTGATGGTGCCGAACTTTCTCACCCCTTCCAACCTGCTGATCATGACTCAGCATGTGGCGATCACCGGGCTGCTGGCCATCGGTATGACGCTGGTGATCCTCACCGGCGGCATCGATCTTTCCGTCGGCGCGGTGGCCGGTATCTGCGGCATGGTGGCGGGCGCGCTGCTCACCAACGGCATTCCGCTGTGGGGCGGCAATGTCCTGTTTCTCAACGTGCCAGAGGTGATCCTGACGGTGGCGGTATTGGGGATGGCGATCGGGCTGGTGAACGGGGTGGTGATCACCCGGCTGGTGGTGGCGCCGTTCATCTGTACGCTGGGCATGATGTATGTCGCCCGCGGCGTGGCGCTGTTGTTCAACGACGGCAGCACCTACGCCAACCTCAACGGGATGCCGGCGCTGGGCAACACCGGGTTCGCCTTTCTGGGTTCCGGCACGCTGCTTGGTATTTATCTGCCGATCTGGCTGATGCTGGCGTTTCTGCTACTCGGGCTGTACCTGACGCGCAAGACCCCGCTGGGCCGCTATATCTACGCCATTGGCGGCAATGAGTCCGCCGCCCGCCTCGCCGGGGTGCCGATCGTCAATGTGAAAATCTTCGTCTACGCCTTTTCCGGGCTGTGCGCCGCGCTGGTGGGGCTGGTGGTGGCGTCGCAGCTGCAAACCGCCCATCCGATGACCGGCAACATGTTCGAGATGGACGCCATCGGCGCCACCGTGCTGGGCGGCACCGCGCTGGCGGGCGGCCGCGGTCGGGTGTCCGGTTCGATTATCGGCGCGTTCGTGATCGTGTTTCTGGCCGACGGCATGGTGATGATGGGCGTCAGCGACTTCTGGCAGATGGTGATCAAAGGCGTGGTGATCGTCACCGCGGTGGTGATCGACCAGTTCCAGCAGCGGCTGCAAAACAAGGTGGTCATGATGCGTCGCCACGAAAAAAAGCAGGCGGTTAACCCGCTGTCGGAGGTGAGCCATGTCTAGAGACCTGATCGTCGCGCTGGACGAGGGCACCAGCAACGTCAAGGCGGTGGCGATCGACGCCGGCGGCCGGGTGCTGGCCCGCGCCTCCCGACCGCTCGGCCTGATCACCCCGCGCGCCGGCTGGGTGGAGCAGGATGGCGAGGCGCTGCTGGCCGGGTCTTTCGCGGTGGTGCGCGAGGTGATGGAACAAGTGGGCGCCGAACGCGTCGCGGCTCTGGCGGTCAGCAATCAGCGCGAGACGGCGATCGGCTGGCAACGCGACACCGGTCGGCCGCTTTCCGCGGCGCTAAGCTGGCAGTGCTCCCGCTCGGCGCCGTTTTGCGAGCAGCTACGGCGCGACCAGCAGGAGGCGGCGATCCGCGCGGCGACCGGGCTGCCGGTGGCGCCGCTGTTCTCCGGCTCCAAAATGCGCTGGCTGCTGGACAACACGCCGGACGGCCATGCCCGCGCGGCACGCGGCGAAATTTGCCTCGGTACCATCGACGCCTGGCTGCTGTGGCACCTCACCGGCGGGCGGCAGTTCCGCTGCGATCTTTCCAACGCCGCTCGCACCCAGTTGCTCAATCTGCACCGCTTGCAATGGGATGACGCGATGCTGGCGCTGTTCGGCATCCCGCGCGCGGCGCTGCCGGAACTGATGCCCTCGGCCGGCGAGTTTGGCGTCACCTGCGGCGTGCCCGGCGTGGCGGACGGCATCCCGATTCTGGCGATGGCGGGGGATTCCCACGCCGCGCTGTACGGTCACGGACTGGGACGGTTGGGTGGGGTGAAAGCCACCTACGGCACCGGGTCGTCGGTGATGGCGCCGCTGGGCGCGCCGGATACGCGCATCACCACGCTGGCGACCACCGTCGCCTGGCACGACGGCGAGCGGGCGGTGTACGCGCTGGAGGGCAACATTCCCCACACCGGCGACGGCGTGGCCTGGATGCTACAGGCCACCGGCCTCAACCGGTTGCCGGAGGCGGAGCTTGCCGGGGCGTTGCAGACGCTGCCCGCCGGCATCGATTCCACCGACGGGGTGTATTTCGTGCCGGCGCTGACCGGCGCGGGCGCGCCCTGGTGGAACGATCGGGCGCGCGGGGTGATGTGCGGCCTGAGTCGCGGCAGCGGGCAGGCGCATCTGGTGCGGGCGGCGCTGGAGGCTATCGCCTACCAGATCGCCGATGTGGTGGCGGCGATGCGGCAGCATCCGGATTTTCATCTGGATCGGCTGATGGTGGACGGCGGGCCGACCCGCAACGCCTGGCTGATGCAATTTCAGGCCGACTTGCTGGGCTGCCCGGTGGCGCGCAGCACCACCACCGAGCTGTCGGCGCTGGGGGCCGGGCTGCTGGCGCGCCGCGTGCTCGGCTCGCTGGAAGATGAACAACTGGCGCGGCTGTTGCCGACGCACGATAGCTGGCTGCCGGACGACGCGCGCCATCAGCGTTATCAGGCGAACTGGCAAGGGTGGCAGGCGGCGGTCCGGCGCACGCTGTGGCAGGCGGATCTCAATGGGTAAGGAGAGCACGATGCAACGCGATTTTTATGATAAGACGGTGGTGATCACCGGCGCGTGCCGGGGGATTGGCGCCGGGATCGCCGGGCGGTTTGCCCGCGACGGCGCTAATCTGGTGATGGTGTCCAACTCGGAACGGGTGATGTCGACGGCGCAGGAGATACAACACCGCTATGGCGCAGACGTGCTGCCGCTGGTGGCGGACGTGACCGAGGAAGCGCAAGTACAGGATGTGTATCAGCAGGCGGCGGCGCGCTTCGGGCAGATTGACGTGTCGGTGCAGAACGCCGGGGTGATCACCATCGATTACTTTGACCGGATGCCGAAGGCCGATTTTGAGCGGGTGCTGGCGGTGAATACCACCGGCGTATGGCTGTGCTGCCGTGAAGCGGCGAAGTACATGGTGAAGCAGCAGCGCGGTTGCCTGATTAATACCTCGTCCGGTCAGGGGCGCAAAGGCTTTATCTATACGCCGCATTACGCCGCCAGCAAGATGGGGGTGATCGGCATTACCCAGAGTCTGGCGCAGGAGCTGGCGCCGTGGAACATCACCGTCAACGCGTTTTGTCCCGGCATCATCGACAGCGAGATGTGGGATTACAACGACCGGGTGTGGGGGGAGATCCTCAGCACCGATGACAAACGCTACGGCAAGGGCGAACTGATGGCGGAGTGGGTACAGGGCATCCCGCTCAAACGCGCCGGCAAACCGGAAGACGTGGCCGGGCTGGTGGCGTTTCTCGCCTCCGACGACGCGCGCTACATCACCGGGCAGACGATTAATGTGGATGGCGGGTTGATCATGTCGTGACGGGTTCGCGGCGGATTACCCGCTGCGTGCGATCCGCACCCAAGTCCGAACCCCAACTGACTGCGCTAATCGCGCCGGTTGGGCAGGACTTGGGTCGCGGCATTATCCTGATAATGGCTGGCTGACTTTCAAGCCGTCCAGATTCACGGCGTAGTATGCATGGGATGAGATCGTGATAAACAACACTTTTTCTTCGCTAACATCAACATTGACCAGCATCCCTAAAGGGATCGCGATTAACTTTTGATTCTGCTGGATAGCGAACAATAAATTATAACTGTAGCTGGTACTGCTGCCGCTCTCTTTTGACCAGAAAATCCATGCGCTTTCACTGTTGCGATGCAGGTTTAAAAATCCCGTTTTAATGGTATCGATAATTTGATTTTTGAGTGAAGCGGAGAGCGAACCGCCGATCACCGAATCAATATGATCGGAAACTTGTGCGATGGTTTTTTCAGGCGAGTCGCTGGCAATGTGGGAATTAATCACTTGCTCTATGGTTAATCCGGCTGCGTTGGCCACATTAATTGCTTTGGGGGTATCAAAGCTGAGACTGGACGTTAATGCATTCTGAAATACCCGGCTGATGGCAAACGACTGGGGAATATATTTTGCATCAACGCTGAACAGAGTTTTGAAATGCAATGGCTGATCTTGCTCGGCCTGCAAAGCATACCCCCTGAGCATGGTGGGAGCAGGGGTAACGTTCAACACGATCGGGCTGTTATAAATTGTCGGATGTAAGTCGTCGGTAATATACAACGTAGACCCCCATTTTTAGGGTAATGAAATGATATCCTGTTGATTAATCGGGGAAGGATACGTCCTGATGATTATCCCAGCGGCGTGACAACCTGAAATCCTTTTACGCCTATCGTGATCTGCTCTTTTTGCAAGGTTAAACGCCAGTCTTTGGTGCTAAATATATCGGATATCGCGGTGTTCGGCGTCACGGTGATAATTAGCGGGCCAGCGGCCATCATGGCGCCTGTTTCTTCACCCTGACTGACAATAAATAAACTGTATGAGTAACTGGTTACCGAATGCCCCGCATCAGGTTGGGCATTGATATGAAACCAGGGTTTATCTTTTTGTGTTTCCAGATCACAAAAGGCATGAGATAAGATATTTTGGATATAGGTATCCTGACTAATACCCAGCACGCCTTCTATTTTCAGCTGCTCGGACAGTGTGGTGGTTAAGGCTGACAGTGTGCTAAATGACTTTTTTAAGGTCATGTTATTGGTGGCGATGATGGCTAAGTCAGGTTGCGCTTGTGCTTTCTTCAATGCTTTAGCCAAATCTAATTGACCATTATCATCGACTTCGTGTGCAAAAAGTTGGGCCAACTGTATGGCCTGTGCATAATAGTGCTCGTTTTCCAGATTGAGAAAAACCTGATACGGTAAGGTATTACCATCATCTGGGTAGATTTCTATACTCATGTTCTCACCATGAAATTAATGTTGATCATGCAGTTAATATTGTTCATGTAATTAATATTGACCAATGTAATTGATATTGATAGGTCCAGTCTGCCACTATTCTGCCGTCAGTGCCTCAACAATCACCATACTCTTGAAGTTCATTTTTTGTGTAATTGATGAGCCTGCTACCAATGCCAGAACATTAGCACTTGCTTTGGTAATAGTAATCTCTACGCTGGTTAACTGACCGACCATGACTGAGCCTGTGGTCTCATTTTGTGTAACGTCAAACATATTATATTGATAATGCAGCGTATTCGATTGCTCGCTGAAAATTGTAAAGTAGTTACCGTTTTTCTGCGCATTGAGGTCGATAAAGGCTTTAGCGGCAATACCGAATGCCATCCAATTTTCCGTTGCCGCGCCTTGCACCATGCGGATAAGGTTCTGAAGCTGGTCTATCGCGACCCAGACCTGAGACACGTTACTGTTGCCTTTTACGGTATGCGTGCCCACGACCGCCAGGGTATCGTGACTTTTGGCGAGCGAGAGCGCCTTTTCGAAATTGATGCCCTCCTGAGGAAGACAGGCTTCATTGAAAATGCTAGCCATATTCATGGCCTGATCAACATTCTTTAAATCAACGTTTAACGTTACACTGAAATTTTTACTTTCGTCGGCAGTATTAGTCGGATTCAATGCAATATTGTTCATCTCAGTGCCTTAGTTCATAACCGTTCGGGATAATAGTAAAAATGCCATGGCGAGCATGGCATTTTTAGGATTAGGATTTTAGCGCTTCAACAACAGTGATGGATTTCACATTAACGGAATAATTATGTTTGTCTTTTGTGGTGATCCAAAGCACTTGCTGTTTATCGACATCGACGGTAATCGTCAGGCCGATAGGGGCAGCCGCCATAACGGACCCGGTATCCTGATTAGCAATAGCAAACAGGATGTTGTAGGTATATGTGGTTTTTGACTCGCTTTCCTTATTCCAGAAAATCCATTTACTTTCTTTTTGCGCGTCAAGGTTGGTAAAACCTTGTTCAATCGTGTTGGCGAATTTTTTATAGGTTGGACTTTCTTTATCGAGCACCACGCCGACAACGGTATCCAGCAGCTTCATAACGTCATCAACCATGGCGGATACCTGGTTGTTCTGTTTGACAATCGACTGATTTATTGTGCCGATTATAGCCATTTCAGGATGTTGTTTTACCAGACCGATGGCTTTGTCAAAGTTAAATTCAAGATCGTCCCCATTAATGGCATCCTGAAATACTCTTGACATGGCAATTGCCTGGCCAACATATTTTGTCGGCATTTGGAATAATGTATTGAAATTGAGATCTAAATTTGAATCTTTGGCCAGTATTTCATTGCTGTTAAGAACGACAATATTGTCGAATTTCATGGTAATACTCTCCAAATATAAAATATAGAGATGAGGGTGGTCAGAGCTATTTTCCTTTTAAGGTTAGGATTCGATCTTATAAAAATCAAGTTACATAATTGTGTATTTTAATTGTGCGAAATAATTTGTTTATGGCTAATCATTCGTCGGGTTATTTTTGGGGATTTCAATGAATATATTTATTTCAGGGTAAGTGCGTGTTTTATTTCCCCTATTTTAATTTTTATATTGCTGATGATAGTCAATGATATTTTGCTACGGGCGTTGAATGCGCCTTTCTAAAAACAAGAAATAACCTCATCTTATTGATAATCACGCAAATGGTGCAGGTGGGGAAGTTTTTGCACTGAAATAGCCCTCGATTTTATGCTATCCGGCGTCGGCCGCGGCCTGCCGGAGAGGGCTTTTCATTCATTTTTATTATTTCTGACGCTAATGAATCCAGTGTTTATCGGTTCTTTCTCTTTTTGAGAAAGCCTGCATCGAAAATTGATAACAGTCGACAGCAATAATAACCCGTCTCTGGCGTTAATCTTGCAATGCCAATATGCATGTTTTTGTTAATCATTCCTCAGGAACGATGTGGAGAACATCATGACTCATCAACTGGCAAGGCGAATTTATCAATATCTATTAATGGCATTGTTATTAGGCGGTACGACTTATAGTTATGCCGGCAAACAAAATGACACGCTGGTTTATGCCTCCGACAGTGAGGTGGAAAACGTCAGTCCATACCACAATAATATGCGCGAAGGGGTGATTCTGGCGCATCTCGCCTGGGATACGCTGATATATCGCGATCCGAAAACCGGAGAATATAAAGGCGAACTGGCGACCGACTGGAAATGGGAATCGCCGGTGGTATTGCTGCTGCACCTGCGTAAAGGCGTGACTTTCCATAATGGCGATAGCTTTAGCGCCGATGACGTGGTGTATACCTTTCAGAGCATCGCCGGGCCGAATACCGCCTCGGTGATCCCGCAAAGCGTGGACTGGATCGACCATGCGGAGAAGGTCGATGACTACACCGTGCGCCTGCACCTGAAAAAACCGTTCCCGGCGGCGCTGGAGTACCTCTCCGGCCCGACGCCAATCTACCCCGCTAAATATTTCCAGCAGGTGAAGCTGGAGGGCTTCAGCAAAGCGCCTGTCGGCACCGGCCCGTACAAAATCGTCAAAGTGACGCCGGGGCAAGGGGTGTCGATGGTGAAAAACCCGGACTATTTCAAAGACAGCCCGATCGGACAACCGAAAATCGGCAAACTGCAGTTTGTGGTGATCCGCGACCCGGAAGCGCGCGTGGCTCAACTGATGACCGGCCAGGTGGACTGGATCTGGCGCGTGGCGTCGGATCAGGTGGACTCGTTGTCCGCCATGCCGAACATCGCGGTGAAAAGCGGTGAAACCATGCGCGTCGGCTTTCTGGAGCTGAACACCAACGCCAGCGGGCCGGAGGGCGTGCCGTTCAAGGACCTGCGCGTGCGTCAGGCCATCAATTACGCCATCAACCGTCAGGCGATGGTGGACAATCTGGTACGCGGCGGCAGTAAACCGGTGTATTCCGCCTGCTTCCGCACCCAGACTGCCTGCGACGCCAGCCAGGTGATTCAGTACCCCTACGACCCGGCCAAAGCCAAACAGTTGCTGGCGGAAGCGGGGTACGCCAACGGCTTCGACACCGACTTGTGGGCCTATCGCGAGCGTGATTACGCCGAAGCCATCATCGGCGATCTGCGCAAGGTCGGCATCCGCGCCCGCCTGCACTTCGTGCAATACCCGGTGATGGCCAGCGCGTTGGCGTCCGGTCAGGCGCCGCTGGCGTTCAGCACCTGGGGCTCGTTCTCCATCAATGACGCCACCGCGTTCGTTACCCCTTATTTCGGCGGTAAAGGCAGCGATATCTGGAAAGATCCGCAGGTGATCGCCGAACTGGCGAAAGCGGACGAGGTGGTGGACCCGCAGCAGCGCGCCGCGCTGTACGCCGCACTGCTGGGTCGCATTTCGGCGCAGGCGTATATGGCGCCGCTGTTCTCCTATTCCACCCATTACGCCTTTACGTCCGACCTGAACTTCCAGGACTGGCCGGATGAACTGCCGCGCTTCGCCGAGGCGAGCTGGAAGTAATCGCCGCCGGGAAACCGGCCGCGCCTGAGTTGTAAGGAGTTCGCTTATGGTGAAGTACGTTTTTCATCGGTTACTGGTGGCGCTGGCGGTGCTGTTTACCGTGGCGGCGGTCAGCTTTTCGCTGCTGCACCTGTCCGGCGATCTGGCGACCGCCATCGCCGGGCCGGACGCCACCGCCGAAACCATCGCCCAGATCCGGGTGCAAAACGGGCTGGATAAACCGCTGCTGACCCAGTTTTCCAGTTGGATGTGGTCGGCGCTGCAGCTGGATTTCGGCCGCTCGTTCTACTTTGAGAACACGGTGATGGAACTGGTCGGCCAGCGGATGCCGGTCACCCTCAAACTCGGCGGCGTGTCGCTGCTGCTGGCGCTGGTGCTGGCGATCCCGCTCGGGGTGCTGGCGGCGGTGTTCCGCGATACCTGGGTCGATCGCCTTGCCATGCTGGTGTCGGTTATCGGCCAGGCAATGCCCAATTTCTGGTTCGCGCTGGTGCTCATCCTGATCTTCGCCGTCGGGCTGAAATGGCTACCGGTAGCGGGCAACGCCAGCTGGCAAAACTTCGTGCTGCCGGCGGTGGCGCTCGGTTACTACGCCATGCCGTCGCTGATGCGCCTGACCCGCTCCGGCATGCTGGACGTGCTCGGCTCCGATTACATCCGTACCGCGCGCGCCAAAGGGTTGAGCGCGTTTAAGGTGGTGGTCAAGCACGGCCTGCGCAACGCCATCATCCCGGTGGTGGCGCTGGCGACGGTGGAGCTGGGGTTCATGCTCGGCGGCTCGGTGGTGATCGAATCGGTGTTTTCGTTGCAGGGGCTGGGTCAGTTGGCGTGGGACTCCATCTCGCGCAACGACTTTCCGGTGGTGCAGGCCATCGTGTTGATTATCGCCGTGTTTTATATCGGGCTGACGTTTCTGGCGGATGTGCTCAACGCCGCGCTGGACCCACGACTGCGCAGCAAATAAGGAGCCGTGATGAAAACTGCAATGGCACGACTGGCCGTGATGATGAAACCCGCTCCGCAGCCGGGCCTGCTGCCGGAGCCGGGACCGTGGCGGCGCTGGCGGCGCAAGGTGCTGGGCCACCACGGCATGACGCTGGGGCTGGTGATTCTGGGGACGATTATATTGCTGGCGGTGCTGGCGCCGTTCATCAGCCCGCACGACCCCTACGCGCAGGAGGTCAGCCGCCGGCTGATTCCGCCGGTATGGCATGACAAGGGCAGTTGGGAACATCTGCTCGGCACCGACAAACTGGGGCGGGATTACTTCAGCCGCCTGCTGTTCGGCGCGCGGGTGTCGCTGACCATTGGGCTGGTGTCGGTGATGCTGGCGGGCACCATCGGCATTGCGCTCGGGGTGCTGGCGGGTTATTTCGGCGGCCGGGTGGACGCGGCGGTGAGCTATCTTCTCACCGTGCGCCTGTCGATGCCGGTGATTCTGGTGGCGCTGGCGCTGGCCTCGCTGGTGGGCGGTTCGGTCAAGGTGGTGATCATGCTGCTGGGCCTGCTGCTGTGGGACCGCTTTCTGATCGTCTCCCGCACGGTGACGCGCCAGCTGCGCGAGGCGGAGTTTATCGCCGCTGCCCAGACGCTCGGCGCCTCGTCGCTGTTCATCATGCTGCGGGAGATTCTGCCCAACCTGCTGGGGCCGCTCACGGTGGTGGCGACGCTGGAAATCGCCCACGCCATCCTGCTGGAGGCGACGCTGTCGTTTCTCGGCCTCGGGGTGCAGCCGCCGATGCCGTCCTGGGGGCTGATGGTGGCGGAAGGTAAAGCCTACATGTTCTTCCAGCCGTGGGTGATTGTGATTCCGGGCGTGGTGCTGGCGCTGCTGGTGCTGAGCATCAATCTGGTGGGTGACGGGTTGCGCGATGTGACCGCGCTGGACGGGCGCAATTGAGCGCCTTAGGCTCTGAGGATAACGCTATGCATACAACGATTGAGACTACCGTTAGGGCCAACCCGTCGGCCGGAGGGCCGAGCGAGGGACAGGCCGAAATCGTGCTGGAAGTGAAAAACCTGCGGGTTGATTTGGCGACGCCGCGCGGCACGTTGCACGCCGTGCGCGGCATCGATTTTTCGGTACGGCGCGGCGAAATGTTGTGTCTGGTGGGGGAATCGGGCTGCGGCAAGTCGATGACCTCGCTGGCGCTGATGGACCTGCTGCCGCGCAACGCGGTACGCAGCGCCGATACGCTGCGCTTTCGCGATACCGACCTGCTGTCGCTGCGCCCGCGCGAACGGACGGCGCTGCGCGGCAGCCAGATGGCGATGATCTTTCAGGAGCCGATGACCTCGCTCAACCCGTCGTTCACGCTGGGGGATCAACTGTGCGAAACGCTGTTGGCGCATCGCAAGGTATCGAAAGCCGAGGCGCGTGAACGCGCAGTGTACCTGATGGAGCGCGTTGGCATCCCGATGGCGGTGGAGCGGCTACGGCAGTACCCGCACCAGCTCTCCGGCGGCCTGCGCCAGCGCATCATGATCGCCATGGCGCTGATGTGCGGCCCGGAGCTGATCATCGCCGACGAACCGACCACCGCGCTGGACGTCACCATTCAGGCGCAGATCCTGCGGATGCTGCGCGAGCTACAGCAGGAATTCGGCACCGCGGTGATCTTCATTACCCATGACCTTGGCGTGGTCGCGCGCATCGCCGACCGGGTGGCGGTGATGTATGCCGGGCAGGTGGTGGAAACCGCGCCGGTGAGGGAGCTGTTTCACCAGCCGTGTCACCCCTATACCCGCGGGCTGCTGGAGTGCATTCCGGTGGCCGGGCGCACCGTGCCGGGTGAGCCGCTGCACGCCATCCCCGGCGTAGTACCGAGCCTGATCGGCCCGCAGCACGGCTGCGCGTTTCGCAACCGTTGCAGTCAGTGCCGCGATCGCTGCGCGCAGGACACGCCCTATGTTTCGGTGACGGATCAACATGCGGTGCGCTGTGTCGAGGCGCTGATGGCGGAGGAGCCGGTATGAGTCAGATGACAGAAGAACGCGGCCGTCCGCTGCCGCACATTCCGGGCAACGACGATATCGCGCTGGAGCTGTGCGCGCTCAGCCGGGTGTTCCGGCTTAATCGCGGGCTGTTCTCCCGGCCCGGCGAAATCCGCGCGGTGGACAACGTGTCGCTGCGCATCCGCCGGGGTGAGACGCTGGGGCTGGTGGGCGAGTCCGGCTGCGGCAAGAGCACGCTGGCGAAAATGCTGCTCGGCCTGCTGCCGCCGACCTCCGGCAACGTGTTGATCGAAGGGCGCGAGATCGACGCCGGCGATCGCCGCGAGCTGGCATCGCGTATCCAGCCGATCTTTCAGGATCCCTATTCTTCCCTTAATCCGCGCCGTACGGTGGCGGATATCGTGGAGGTGGCGTTGCGGCTGCACAACATCGGCACCCCGACACAGCGCAAACAGCGGGTGCGCGAGATGCTGGACGTGGTGGGGATGCCGGAACGTACTCATGGTCAGTATCCCGGACAACTCTCCGGCGGCCAGCGCCAGCGGGTGGCTATCGCCCGCGCGCTGATCCTGCAGCCGGAGATCCTGATTTGCGACGAGCCGACCTCGGCGCTGGATGTGTCGGTACAGGCGCAGATCCTCAATCTGCTGCTGACGCTGAAAAAAGAGTTCGGCCTGACCTATCTGTTCATCAGCCACAACCTGTCGGTGGTGGAATATCTGGTGGATCACGTGGCGGTGATGCGTAAAGGCACCATTGTGGAGCAGGGCACCCGCGAGCAGGTATTCGGCGCGCCGCAGCATCCTTATACCCGCGCGCTGCTGGCGTCGGTACTGACGCCGGAGCCGGGACTGGGCATTCCGGACATTGGCGTGGCGTAAGCCGTAAAGCCGGTATGACGTGAATAAAAAAGGACAGACGATGACACGTGAAGAGATGATGCAAGCCGCGGCGGCGTATTTCGAATCCGGCGCATTCCGTGGCGCGCTGGCGCGCCGGGTAGCTTGCCAGACCGAAAGCCAGAACGCGGATCGCGCGCCGGCGCTGATGGGCTACCTGACCGACGAGATGATTCCGCAGTTGAACCAGATGGGGTTCGAGTGCCAGGTGGTCCCCAACCCGGTGGCGGAGCGCGGGCCATTCCTGCTGGCGCGGCGTATTGAACCGGATGCGGCGCTGACGGTGCTGACCTACGGCCACGGCGATGTGGTGATGGGGGATGCATCGCGCTGGCGCAGCGGGCTGTCGCCGTGGACGCTGACGCCGGACGGCAACCGCTGGTACGGACGCGGCACCGCCGACAACAAAGGCCAGCACACCATCAATCTGGCGGCGCTGGCGCTGGTGTTGAACGCGCGCGGCGGCCGGCTGGGCTACAACGTGAAGCTGATTCTGGAAATGGGCGAAGAGTGCGGCTCTCCCGGCCTGGAGGCGGTGTGCCAGCAGTACCGCGACTGGCTGGCGGCGGATCTGTTTATCGCCTCGGACGGCCCACGCGTCTCCGCCGACCGGCCGACGCTATTTCTCGGTTCGCGCGGGGTGTTCAACTTCGGCTTACAGCTGACGCTGCGCGACGGCGCGCACCATTCCGGCAACTGGGGCGGGTTGCTCAGTAACCCCGGCATCCGGCTGGCGCATGCGATTGGCTGCCTGGTGGACGCCAACGGCCGCATTCTGGTGCCGGAATTGCTGCCGCCGCCGCTGTCGGCGTCGATCCGCCGCGCGCTGTCGGATCTGGAACTGGGCGGCGCGCCGAGCGACCCGGCTATCGATCCGCACTGGGGCGAGCCGGGGTTGAACGCGGCGGAAAAGGTATACGGCTGGAACACGCTGGATGTGCTGGCGTTCGTCACCGGCAACCCGGACAAGCCGGAACATGCCATTCCCTCCAGCGCCCGCGCCCAATGTCATATGCGTTACGTACCGGGCAGCGATGTCGAGAATTTCGCCGAACACATTCGCCGCCGTCTTGATGCCTGCGGGTTTGAGGATGTGGCGATCGTCAAACCGGATAACTGTTTTGAAGCCACCCGCATCGACCCGGACGACCCCTGGGTACGCTGGGGCGTGGATTCCATCGAACGCTCGGTCGGCAAGCAGGCGGCGGTGCTGCCCAACTTCGGCGGCGGCTTGCCCAACGCCTGCTTCCTGCGTACGCTCGGCCTGCCGACGCTGTGGGTGCCACACTCCTATCCCGCCTGCTGTCAGCACGCCCCCAACGAACACCTGCTGGCGGACGTGGCGCGCGAAGCGCTGCAAATCATGAGCGGCCTGTTTTGGGATCTGGCGGAAGAGGGCTATGGGGTAAAGAAGTTAAGAGAACAACATGTGATTGTGTGAACCCATATGACTGTGTGAGCCCGTAGATATCACTCATATCTTGATAGTGGCGCGTGTTGCCTTCTGGCGTAAAAAATTTTGCTGAGGGATAGGTGGCCGTAGGGTGAGCCGCATTATGCGGCGAAAACTCGTGCCGCGCCGGGAGCGCGTCACGAGAGGCCCGTTAAGCGGTCACCTATCCCGAAGGTACCGCGTTAGCGGCAAAATTTAGCCAGCAAGCCCGGGTTCACAGGGAGGCGGCGTTTGAGCCTCCCTGTGTCGGGCGGAGCGAGAAATATTAACGATAAAATATGAGGTTAATACGCCCGAAACCCTCTCGGATTCTGAATGTGATGGCATGACGTATCCGATAGATTCTGTCTCTCGGAGATGATCCATGCATAACAGCGAAATTCGTTACTTTATGGCGGTGGTGAACGCCGGCTCCATCAGCGCCGCCAGTCAGCAGCTGTTTGTGGCGGTGTCCGCCATCAGCCGGCAGATCCAGCGGCTGGAAACCCGACTGGGCATGCCGCTGTTCGAGCGCAGCACCCGCGGTATGGTGCTCAACGACGCCGGGCACATTCTGGCGAATCATGTGCGGCGCAGCATGGCCGACATGGAACTGGCGATGGCGGAGATCGAAGGCATGAAATCGGCGCGCCAGACCACCTTGCGGGTGGTCTGCACCGACGGGCTGGCTTTCAATCTGCTGCCCGCTCTGCTGGCGCGCTTTCGTGAGCAGCATCCTCGCGTCAATTTTTACCTGACGGTCGGCAGCGCCCGACAGGTGCCGGAACTACTGCGTAATGGCGAGTGCGATGTCGCCCTCAAGTTCAGCCTGGCGCCGGAACATGGCGTGGCGGTGCTGGCGTCGTTTCCCGCGCCGGCACTGGTGTTCATGGCGCAAGACCATCCGCTGGCCAATCGGGATTTCCAACTGGCGGACCTTAACGCCTGGCCGGTGGTACTGCCGGATCAATCGGCCACTATCCGGCAATTGTTTGATCTCTCCTGCCGGATGAACAACGTCTTTATCGAACCGGTGTTCACCTGCAACCATTTCTCCGCTCTGTATGAATATGTCCGCACTACGCCGGGGGCGGTCAGCGTGTGCAGTCATTTCTCCATTCTGTGCAGCGCCCGGCGCGATGGCCTGACGATGAAGGCGGTCAATCTGGATCAACTGAGCCAGCGTACCTTGCAGTTGCAAACCGAGATGGGCAAGCCCCGTACCGCCATTCTGGAGAGTTTTTTTGCCTTCCTGAAGCAGGCGTTGCAGCAGTATGACCAGCAATGCCGGCAGGATTTCGGGCTGTTGCTGCGCTGAACGGCGTGCGTTTTCACCCCCTGATTCGACATTTAATTTTATTTCGTATTTTTGTTTTATTTTTTACTTTAAGTTTTATAAAAAATAAAAATTGTTAATTTTTTATAAAAATAACAAATAAAAACGCAATTTAAATCATTAAGGTTTTGTGTAGTATCAGGGTTAAGCGATGACGCGGTTTTCCTGTCGGAAAGCGGTCATTTGATGTCTGATTGAGCCACGTTAGCCACCGGAGCCTGACTATGAACCTGGAAAAATTTCCGCGTTACCCCTTAACTTTTGGACCGTCGCCGATTACCCCGATGAAACGCCTGAGTGAATATCTGGGCGGCGATGTGGAAATTTATGCCAAACGTGAAGACTGCAACAGCGGTCTGGCGTTCGGCGGCAACAAGACCCGCAAGCTGGAGTACCTGATTCCGGAAGCGCTGGCGCAGGGCTGTGACACGCTGGTGTCGATTGGCGGCGTGCAGTCCAACCAGACCCGTCAGGTGGCGGCCGTGGCGGCGCATCTGGGCATGAAATGTATTCTGGTGCAGGAAAACTGGGTGAATTACGCCGACGCGGTGTACGACCGGGTGGGGAATATCGAGCTGTCGCGCATTATGGGCGCCGACGTGCGTCTTGACCCGGCCGGCTTCGACATCGGCATCCGTGCAAGCTGGCAGCAGGCGATGGAAGAAGCGGCGCAGAACGGCGGCAAACCGTTCCCGATCCCGGCCGGCTGCTCCGAGCATCCGTACGGTGGTCTGGGCTTCGTTGGCTTTGCCGAAGAAGTCCGCCAGCAGGAAAAAGAACTGGGCTTCAAATTCGATTACATCGTGGTGTGCTCGGTTACCGGCAGCACTCAGGCGGGCATGGTGGTGGGGTTTGCCGCCGACGGGCGTGCCCGCAACGTGATCGGCATTGATGCTTCCGCCAAGCCGGAAAAAACCAAGGCGCAGATCCTGCGCATCGCGCAGAACACCGCCGGGCTGGTGGAACTGGGCCGCGACATCACCGAAGAAGACGTGGTGCTGGATACCCGCTACGGCGGCCCGGAATACGGCTTGCCGAACGACGGCACGCTGGAAGCCATTCGCCTGTGCGCGCGTCTGGAAGGGGTGCTGACCGACCCGGTGTACGAGGGTAAATCCATGCACGGTATGATCGACATGGTGCGCAACGGCGAATTCCCGAAAGGCTCCAAAGTGCTCTACGCCCACCTCGGCGGCGCCCCGGCGCTGAGTGCTTACAGCTATATTTTCCGTAACGGTTGATTGCCGTAGTGGCGTCTGGACCATGACATAAGTTCGCCAATAGCAAAACCATGGGGCTGTTTGTCAGCAGATTAGGTCACAGGCTCTAGACATTGATAATGTGTTGCAATATTTGCATGCATTGGTTTCAACAGCGGCCGCAAAAGCGGCCTTTTTTAGTGGTATAACAGACTTTTACATCAAAATGATGCATTATTCATATATGTGATGCTACAGTTCAAATCCCCGCTATGAAATCAACTCGTACTACAGTTTCTTTAACCGCCGAACAGCTTCAGTCGTTGCAAGAGATGGCTGATATGAATGGGTTGTCTGTCTCCTGGCTTATCAGGCAAGCTGTCAGTGATTTCCTTGCTCAACATTCTGATAAGAAATTTGAGCCGTTGCGGGTCACTCGCAAGGAGTTTGAATGATGTACTCAGAACAGGCCGGCGCAGGAAGGCAAAGCTGAAAACTCAATGATTCAGACGATTGTGGGGCTTGTGTTGCGATGAACCCGCATCAGGTTAGCGACGGATACTCTACTTACCCCCTTATTCAAAATTCGTTGGCGGTTAAATTTACCAACAGAAGGTAATCGTTTATGAAACACGTGACCAATCCTGACCAGCTCAGTAAGTTGCTGATTGAAGGTTACAAGTCTATTGAACGTTGTGAGTTGCACATGGGCAGCCTCAATGTGCTGATTGGCGCGAATGGTGCAGGTAAATCGAACTTTATCAGTTTTTTCCGTTTGATTGCGACGTTACTTGACCAGCGTTTGCAATCGCTAGTCAGTAAGGCTGGCGGGCCTGATGCCATGTTGCATTTCGGGCGTAAAAAGACGCCACATCTGAAAGGTGAACTTTATTTTGGCAATAACGGTTATAAGTTCGAACTTGAGCCAACCAATGACAACCGGATGATGTTTTCACGTGAAGCTTTATGGTGGAACATGAGCGGTGATAAAGGTGTTGTTGCTGGTCATTTCGAGTCACGGGCAGAAGAACACAACACCGGTATTAAAAAGTACACATTGCCAATTATGCGGCGCTGGCGTGTCTACCACTTTCATGACACCAGCGAATCAGCCCGTGTAAAGCAGATCCACCGCATTAATGATAATGACTATTTAAGAGAGGACGGTGCGAATCTCGCGGCGTTCCTGTACCGGTTGCAAAAAAACCATGCTGCACACTATAAGCGAATCGTTAAAAGTATTCAGATGGTTGCACCATTTTTTGGTGATTTCTACCTGCGACCCACGTCAGATAACCCTGATACTATTCAGCTTGAGTGGACAGAAAAAGAGCAGGACGTTCCGTTCAAAGCCAATGAACTGTCGGACGGTAGTTTGCGTTTTATTCTCCTGGCAACGGTGTTATTGCAACCAGAAGAGTACAAACCGAGTGCGATCATCGTAGATGAACCAGAACTGGGTTTACACCCATATGCGATTGCCGTGCTGGCAGGTTTAATTAAAAGCGCCAGTCACGAACATCAGCTCATTATCTCAACCCAGTCGGTAGAATTGGTAAATGAATTTGATGCGGAAGATCTGATTGTCGTTGATAAGAAAGGTGGCGCGTCAACATTCAAACGGCTTGAGTCTGGCTCATTGGAAGAGTGGTTGAGTGATTATAGTCTGGGTGAGCTGTGGACGAAAAATCTGTTGGGCGGGAGGCCACAACGATGATTCGGGTCAATATCTTTGTGGAAGAACAAACAGAAGAAACCTTTGTCCGTGATGTTTTGGCGCCGGCCTTTGCGTATCAACAAATTTACTTTACGCCAATCCTTGCTCAAACCAGCCGGGGGTATAAAGGCGGTATAGTGAGTTATGGCAAGGTGAAACATCAGATAGAACGATTGTGTAAGCAAGATCCGCAGGCATGGGTGACAACCATGATAGATTACTACGGTTTACCGACGGATTTTCCGGGGCTGGATGAGAATCCGGCTCAACATGCTGATATTTACGTCAGAATTGCTCGTCTGGAGCAGGCATTTAAACAAGATATCAATCTGCCTAATTTTCTCGCGAATTTTATCGTGCATGAATACGAGGCATTGCTGTTTTGCCAGCCTGAAAAGTTTATTGATTGGATCGATGACGAAACCCCGGTAAAAAAACTCCTGGCAATGAAAGCCGAGTTTCCTACGCCTGAACAGATCAATAACAGCCCGCAAACTGCGCCGTCTAAACGTATTCTGGCGACTATCCCTACATACAAAAAAACATTACATGGCCCGCTGATTGCGGCTGATATTGGGCTGGACAGCATGCGTCAGCAGTGTCCTCATTTTCACAGTTGGCTTCAGCGCATTGAAGCTTTGGCTGATTAATGTATTTGGAAAAATATGCGGGATACGGCCCGGCTTCCCCACCCTTAAAACACCAACTGTGTCGTCGACAACACTTCCCGCAGGCCGATAAAGGAGCGGATCTGGCGTACACCCGGCAGGAACAGCAGTTGTTCGGCGTGCAGTTTATTGAAGCTCTGGTTGTCTTTGGTGCGGATCATCAGAATGTAATCGAACTCGCCGGTGACCACGTGGCACTCCATACAGCCGCTGATTTTCTGTACCGCCGCTTCAAAATCTTCAAAACTTTTCGGGGTGGAACGGTCGAGCACCACGCCGATTAACACCACCATCCCGACATTCAGCGCCTGCGGGTTCAGCAGTGCGACATAGCCTTTGATCAACCCGACCTGTTTTAGCCGCTCCACCCGTCGTAGACAGGCTGGCGCACTGAGTTTGACCTTTTCCGCCAGCGCCACGTTGGAGATGGAGGCGTCGGACTGGAGATAACGCAGGATGGCGAGGTCAAAACGGTCAAGATTGGCGTTTTTGTCGTCCGGGCCATCGGCGGCGGTGGTTTTGGTTTTCATGGCGGTCGAGTCTCTACAGGAAACAAGTAAGTCGTATTGACGCAGCAAAATTGCGCATTAAATGAGTATGACGCAATTTTTGTCAACATAACACGGCCTGTTCCAGAACGATGCGCCTGATGGTGGATAAAGGGGGGTGCGGACGGCGTAAAACGGCGCGCACGACTGGCGCGCCGCTGGGGATTAATTCTGTAATTTGGCCTGCTTCAGGGTGGTGAACAGCCGCGCCTTGTCGTGCTCGCTGAGGTTCTTCTGGGTCACGGCGTGCATAAACGCCGCGTGATTCAGATGGCTCAGGCTGCCGCCCTGTTTGTGCAGGGTATCAGCGAGTTGTTGCAGCAGCACGCCGTTCAGTTTGGCTATCTGCGCGCGCACTTCGTCCAGCGAGCGCGGCTGCCAGTCTTTCTCCGGCACCGCCAGCCAGTCGGCGCGGTAGCGATACTGAATCGCCTTGGCGGCATCCATCTGCGCCTGAATAAATGGCGTAACCGAATCGGCGTCCAGCCCGTACTGCGTCGCCTGCTGGCGGCTGGCTTTCAGTACGTTGTCCTCCTGTTGCAGATCCTCAATCGCCAGGTGATGAGCCGCTTTGTAGCCCGCCACATCTTTCATGTAGCCGAGGCGTTGGTTAACCAGTGATGCCAGATCGGCGCTTTCTGCTGCCAGCGCACTGGTGCTGATCAGGCAGGCTACCAGACACATTGTCCGTAACATATTGTCTCCAGGTGGTTGAAAGTAAGAAGGCAAAGGCGCCATATCGCTGTCGCCACGGCCGCCAACGGCGAACACGGCAATCATCGCGTAACCATCTTAAGTGCATGGCATGGTGTTGTGGGTAACGTGGCGGCGGCGGATTCGTAACCAGACGTGCCTATTTTTTGCATTCTGTGCGGTGATTACCGGATGTGATTGTATGAATTCGTGTTACCAGCTGAGGCGGCTGCCCTGATTCCGCGCGCGCTGCCGCTGCTATGCCACCTGCAACCACCGGCGCGGGAAAGGGAAGAGAGAGTGGAAGCTGCTTCATTTTTATAAAATTTTCATACTGTTGGACATACATTGATACGTTCCGTCAGCGGGCGTGGCGGAACGTAGCATCATCCGGAGTGATCGGGGCGGGGCGACGACAGCGATGTGTCCGTCAGTTTGCGCCGCAGGGCGAGCAATAACCCGATGCCGGCCAGCAGCGAGAGTGCAATGGCGATATGCATGAACCCGGTCAGCGGCCAGCCGTAGCGTTCGGACAAAAACAGGAACAGCCCCATTAGCGGCAGCACCGACTGGTTCAGCATCAGGATCAGCGAGGAAACGCTGGCCAGCCGCTCGTAGGGAATCAGCGTCAGGCGCAGGGTGCGCATGATATTGCCGGTGAAGACCTTACCGACGATGCCCAGCGCGTAGAACGTCAGAAATGGCCCCAGGTGGTCGAGCGTGGTGGTCAGCAGCAACGAGGCGATGACAATCAGGCCGAGTCCCGCCGCCAGCAGCGCTTCCCGGCTCACGCGATTGAGCGCCGCGCCATAAACCAGCGTGGATAAAAATCCTGCCGCGCCGGCGCAAATATCAATGAAACCAAAATATTTCACTGATAACCCCATCTGGGTTTCGATCAATGCGGCGCCGGCGGACTCCACCAGTCCATCGAACATATTATTTCCCGCCGCCAGTACGATCATCAAAATAATAAATGGACTTCTGATTATCATTAGTAATGGGAATAATTTTTTTTGCGCGGAGTGAGGCGGGTTGGCTTTATTTTCCGGCGACGGTTCCGGGGTAAAAGAAAACAAGCGAGAGGTGAGGAAATAATAAGCATTGCATAAATAGAATGTGGCGGCGATATACAGCAGCGTCAGAAAGCCGTATTCATACAATAGTATGCCAATCAACGGTCCCAGCACCATGCCGAGCAAATCCAGCCGGGTCAGCAGGTTAGCGTCCCGATCAATGTGGCGGCTGTGGGCGGCGATCAGCTTTTCCACCGCGGTGAGGGTTTGCGCGTTGCCGATGGACACTGCGGCGCCCAGCAGCCCACAGGCCAGCGCCAGCGTCAGCGGTTGTTCGGCAAAATTCAGCACCAGACAGAGCAACAGACAGCCAAACGCCTTGACCGCGTCGGACGCGATGGAAACAGGGCGAACGCCCCAGCGATCAATCAGCGCGCCAAGCGCCGGGATCAACACGATGCGCGGCAACCACCATAGCGTGTAAGCCAGGCCGGAGTAAGTCAGGCTTTGGGTTTCGGCGTAGACCAACACCGGGATCAGGAACACCATCAAACCATCAGCGATAAACACCAATGCAAGAAAAAAAAGCAAAACCGGACTCATGGAGTAAATACCCCTGACAATATTACCCGTCATACTGCAAGCCGCGGCACCTCGGTTTTCCTCGCCCATCCCAGTCGCTTACTGTGTCTGCGCCAGGGGATTCGCTGCGTCGCCGCTGTCCTGCCACTCGAATTATTTAGGGTATATCAGGTCATGTTTTGTAAATTAAAAAAATGACGTAAGCGGAAACGAAAAATAAACGCTACGGCACCGTATAAGCGCCTAAATATAATAATGTGTCGTCGGGAAAGTAAATGTTTATTTATTGACAAAACGGGTAATAAACATTTTTTGGTTAAAATAATTTTACCGCTTATTATCAATATTGAAAAATGCGTTGCCGCATCAGTCATGTTGTTGTCATTACTTTTTAGTTATTCTGTAGTGGTGTAAATGGATTGGTGCAGGAGAGCGGCATGGATTTACTTGGTTTTGAGCAGGCACTCAGTCAGTACGTAGCCCGGTATCTGGCGGACTCGGTGGATAGTGCGCATGATCACCACCATCTGGTGCGGGTGGCGAACAGCGCCCGGCACATTCAGCGGACGGAAGGGGGCGACCTGCGGGTGATTATCGCCGCCGCCTGGCTGCATGACATTGTTTTAATCCCGAAAAATCACCCGGATCGCAGCCGGGCCTCGCGCATGGCGGCGGAAGAGGCGGTGCGCATTCTGTCGCTGGATTTCCCCGATTTTCCCTACGCCCTGTACCCGGCGCTGTTTCATGCCGTCGAGGCTCACAGTTTCAGCGCCGGCATTACGGCACAAACGCTGGAAGCCAAAATCGTACAGGATGCCGACCGGCTGGATTCGCTCGGTGCGCTGGGGTTGGCGCGGGTGTTTTATGTGGCGGGCATGATGGGACGGCCGCTGTTTGATCCGCAGGATCTGTTCGCCTGTGAGCGTGAACTGGACGATCGCCTCTACACGCTGGATCACTTCCGCGTCAAACTGATGCGCCTGCCGGAAACCATGAATACGGCGGAAGGTAAACGCATCGCCGAAGCCAATGCGTCCTGGCTGGTGGATTTTCTGGCTAAGCTGGCTGGGGAGGTGAATGGCGACCCGACCCTGCTGGATCCGCAGGTTCGCGCGCGATTCAGCGACTGGCATCCCTGGTTGGCCTGACTATTGCTGGTCTCGCCATGCCGCTTTTTTTCTGGCGATGTGAAGCGGAGCGGGCCGAGATCACGTCATATTGTGCCGAATCATGGTATCGATAGACGTTAATATTCAGCCAGAGGGATCGATGCATGAGAACGGCGTCGCACGGTCATGATAAACCCGCCGGGAACCAAAGCCTGCTGCGGGGATTTCTGCTGCTTGAGATTTTAAGCAATTACCCGAATGGGTGCCCGCTGGCGCATTTGGCCGGGCTGGCCCGGCTCAATAAAAGCACCGTGCATCGCCTGTTGCAGGGATTGCAGGCGTGTGGCTACGTCACCCCGGCGCCCGCTGCGGGCAGTTATCGTCTGACCACCCGGTTCATTACTGTTGGCCTGACATCGTTGGCGCCGCCGGAGGTGATCCGGCTGATTGCGCCGCCGTTGCAGGCGCTGAACGCCGCGACCGGAGAAACCGTCAATTTTTCCAGGCGCGATGGCGACTACTGCATTTTGATCCACAAGCTAGAACCTACCACCGGCATGTTGCGTACCCGCGCTTACCTCGGGCAGCAAATGACCTTATTCAGCTCGGCGATGGGGAAACTGTTTCTGGCTGACGACACCAAAGACGCGCTTTTTTCCTACTGGGGCCGCCATCAGCCGCATATCCGCAAGCTGACTCCGTATACCATTACCGATCCGGGACATATGGCGCGGGAACTGGAAGACGTGCGCCAGCGTGGGGTGGCGTTCGATCGGGAAGAGCATGAAGTCGGGGTGTCCTGCATGGCGGCGCCGGTATTCGATGCGCATCAGCGCGTGAATTACGCCATTTCGCTCTCGCTCTCGTCAGCCAAACTGCGCCAAATCGATGAGGAAACCCTGTTGACGCCGCTACGCCAGACCGCTGACGCGCTCACTCAGGCGCTGAAAACCCTGCCCGACGACATGTAAATAATGCGGACCTGAAACCCGATACGAAAGGATAAGAAGGAAGGCCGGGCCGTCGACGTGACGACCCGGTGGGATGGCTCAACCGAGGCGCAGCGGGGACTGCTGTGCTTCCAGACGGAAGAAGCGAACGGAGTCGCGTAACTGCTCACCCTGTTCCGTCATGGACTGGGCGGCGGTGGCGGCCTGCTCGACCAGCGCCGCGTTCTGTTGGGTCACGCGGTCCATTTGGTCAATGGCGACGCCGATTTCCTTGATCCCCTGATGCTGTTCGTTGGACGCCATCGAAATTTCCGCCACGATGTCGGTCACCTTGGTGACCGAACTGACGATTTCATCCATCGCCTGGCTGGCGGTGTCGGCATGGCGGGAACCATCGGTAATTTTCTCCACCGTGCCTTCGATCAGCGTTTTGATCTCTTTGGCGGCGTTGGCGCTCTTTTGCGCCAGATTACGTACTTCCCCGGCGACGACGGCGAACCCCTTGCCTTGCTCGCCGGCTCGCGCCGCTTCTACCGCGGCGTTGAGCGCCAGAATGTTGGTCTGGAAGGCGATGCCTTCGATCACCGAGATAATATCGACGATTTTCTGCGAGCTGTCGGAAATTTCATGCATACGCTTGAGCATGTCGTCCACCACGTTGCCGCCG
Source organism: Dickeya dadantii NCPPB 898 (assembly GCF_000406145.1). Classification (NCBI taxonomy): domain Bacteria; kingdom Pseudomonadati; phylum Pseudomonadota; class Gammaproteobacteria; order Enterobacterales; family Pectobacteriaceae; genus Dickeya; species Dickeya dadantii. Next base: position 494,124 of record NZ_CM001976.1, read on the forward strand.
TGCACCGCGGTTTGCGAGGTTTGACGCGCCAGTTCGCTGGCCTGATGGGCGTTGTCGGCGTTGCGTTTCACGGTTTCGGTGATCTGCTGCATGTTGGAGGAGGTTTGCACCAGCGACGCCGCCTGCTCTTCGGTGCGTTGCGACAGGTCGCTGTTGCCCTGGGCGATTTCGCTGGCCGCCAGCGAGATGGATTCGCTGCCGTTGACGATGTTGTGGATAATGTCGGCCAGCTTCTCATTCATGTTCTTCATGGTGGCCAGCATGCTCTGGGTGTCGCCGGCGCGTAGCATAATGGATGTATTGAGGTTGCCGGCGGCGATCTGGTTCATGATCGATGCCGCGTAAGCCGGCTCGCCGCCGAGCTGACGGGACAGATTGCGCGCAATCAGGGTGGCGATAATGCCGGTTGCGATCACTGCCAGCAGCAGCAGACCGGACAGAATATAGAGCGCGGTGCGATAACCCTCTGCTGATTCAACGGCGGCCTGGTCGCCGCTGGCGATCTCCATTTCCACCAGCTTCGCCAGATCCTTCATCAACTGGGTGCGGTATTTAGCCGAAACCGCGCCGCTGATTTTGCTGGCATCGTCCAGTTTTTCACTGTTGACCGCGTCAATCACCTTGGCGTTGACGTCCACGAAATTCTTGAAATTATCCGTTACCTGGCTGAACAGCGCTTGTTTGTCCTGCGCGTCGCTTTTCACCAGTTTGGCGTAATTGGCCTGAGCGTTCAGAAACACGTCCTGATTTTGCAACAGTTCCTTGCGGTGACCCTCTCGCTCATCGGGCGTTTTAGAGGAGATGTACTGTATCTGCTGCAGACGCAGTTCAGACAGTACGCCACGCATTTCCAGCGTATAGCGCACCCCTGGCAGGCGACTGTCGCGGTAAGCGTCGATACGGCCATTATTGGCGCTGAGTTGGTAGATGGAAACGGCGCCAATCAGCAGCATCATCACGATTAGCACGGAAAAACCGAACAGCAGTTTGGAAAAGACGGTTAATTGCGAGAATTTTTTCATAATTTTTGTTCTTGGCAAGGGAAAGTATCTTTAATAACGGCAGGGTAATTCAAAAATTTATTCCCTTCATGGGGCGAGTCGTCATTTTGGTGAATTGTTTTTTATTTTTGGAATGGTGGTTTTGTGATGATCGTTTGTGATTTTTTTTTCTTTTTTATGAACAAACAAAGAATAGTCGATGTGAAAATAATAAATAACAATATATTTCATAATGTTATGTTTAATCAGCTAACTGATTTGCTATTTTATTTCTCCGCCAGCCAGTGGTCTGTCTGATATTTCAGGTGTGAAAAATCACCTTCTGTACGGCTCAATAAAAAAGAAAGGGGCCGATGAAAGAGGATGGTTTCATACAAAATAGATAATTGTATGATTGGTCGCGTAAATTATAACCACAGGCGGTGTTGGTATTACGGCACGCGCCTCGTCAGAATGGGCAATAATTGCCGCCGCCTGCATTGCTCATCGTTTATTTAATCCCCTAAACCTGAGACGTATGCCCGGTTTCACGGCGAATGACCGCCAGCGGCGGCCACGTCGATTAAAGCGCGCAGCCTTTATTTATGCCAGATAAAAAACCGGACTGAGCTCGGTGCTGACCGGGCTGTTGTCGGGGTTGGCGGGCATCACCTCTTTCATGTATTTCCACCAGCGCTGGCAGGCGTCGGTTTGCGCGATCGCGTTCCAGCGTTCTTCCGATTCGATTTCCACATACGCGAACAGCAGATTGCGCGCCGGGTCGAGAAAGATGCTGTAGTGGTGTGCGCCGTGCGCTTTCAGTTCCGCTTCCAGCTCAGGCCAGATTGGGCTGTGGCGACGCTGATACTCCTCGTGGCAATCCGGGAAGACCTGCATCACAAAGGCTTTTTTCAACATGTTCGTCATCCTGTTGTTCATCATCCTATTGCTCGTCATCACTGTTGCTCGCCATCACTGTTGCTCGCTATCACTGTGGACAGTGACAGTGGCCCGCATTCGGCGGGAAACATCCCTGTGTTCCATGCCGGCAGCGCGCGACGGCAGGGTTCCGCCTGCTTTCACCATTACCAGTGAACCCCGACGGCGTTTCTGCCCGCATGGTGTCCTGATTGTCATACACATTCGGCATAGCGCCGCTTACCCGGCCCGGCGCTATTTACCCGACACGTAACGTAAGGCGGACTCCATCGGCGTGACCCCAAACCGCTGGCCGAGTGCGATCAGCTCTTCGGTGGAGATGGTCTGTTTTTTCCCACCCATCGCGCGCACCTTGACCATCACTTCCGCCGATTTTTCGGCGGTGTCGATCAGCCCGAAGGCATCATCCAACGACGGACCGGTGCCGAAGATGCCGTGAAACGGCCACAGCACCAGCGAGTGGTGTTGCATCTGCTCGGCGGTGGCGCTGCCGATGGCGTCGGTACCCGGCACCATCCACGGCACAATGCCCACGCCGTCCGGGAACACCACCAGACATTCGGTGCTGCCTTCCCACAGCTCGCGGGTAAACGCCGCGCTGTTCAGCTCCAGCACGTAGCTCAGGGCGATCAGGTTGGTGGCGTGGCAGTGCATGATTACCCGGTCCCGCCCGCCGCTGACGTTCATGCGCACAATGTGCGACTGAAAATGCGCCGCCAGTTCCGAGGTCGGCAAGCCGCCGTGGCTCAACCCCCAGAAGATGCGGTAACCGCGGCCGTCGTCATCTACCTGCAACAGCACCAGATTGTCGGCCGGATCCAGCTGGACGTTGCGAAAGAATTTGCCGGAACCGGTGACGATAAACCAGCAGCCCGCCAGTTCCGGCATCGGCTGGGACAGCGCTTCGCGCCGCGGCTGCGGATAGAAGTCGCTTTCAAACGGCGTCACGTCGTCCTCGGTCAGGCGCAGGCTGATGTTGCCGCCGTTGCGTTCATCCCAGCCTTTGAGCCACATGTCGCCGGTGGCCTTGACCATTCCCTGTACAAACCAGGAAGTGAGTAGTGATTGCATGGTGAATCCTTAACGTTGACAGATTAACGTTGACAGAGAACGGTGTTTTCGTAGTGACGCACGGACTGCAGCCAGTCGCTGCCGGGCGTGACGTCATGCTGCTGGCAGTAGTGTTCCCACACCGCCTGCCACGGCAGCGATTTCTGCTCTTCCAGTAGCGCCAGCCGGGCGGTGTAGTCGCCGTTTTGCTCCAGCGTGCGCAGGGTATCGGTGGGTTCCAGCAGCGCGCGCAGCAGCGCTTTTTTCATGTTTCGGGTGCCGATAATCCAGGCGGCGATGCGGTTGATGGACGCATCGAAGAAATCCAGCCCGATATGCACCCGGTCGAACAGCCGGTGGCGTACGACTTCGTGGGCGATGGCCTGGGTTTCATCGTCCAGCAGCACCACGTGGTCGCTGTCCCAGCGTACCGGGCGGCTGACGTGCAGCAGCAGGCGCGGTACGAACAGGCTGGCGCTGGAGATTTTGTCGGAAATCACTTCGGTGGGATGGAAGTGACCGGCGTCCAGACAAAGCGCGGTCTGGCGGCTGGTGGCGTAGCCCAGATAAAACTCGCTGGAGCCGACGGTAAAACTTTCCGCGCCCAGCCCGAACAGCTTGCTCTCCACCGCGTCGATGTGGTGTGCAGGGTCCAGTTTTTCGGCGATCACCTCGTCCAGCGATGCCAGCAGCCGCTGACGGAACGCCAGCCGATCCACGGTCAGATCCTTCATGCCGTCCGGGATCCAGATATTCATTACCGAAGCGGTGCCCAGTTCACGTCCAAAATAAGCGGAAATACGGCGGCTGGCCTGACAATGTTCAATCCAGAAACGGCGCACGTTTTCATCCGGGTGCGACAGGGTAAAGCCATCGCTGCTAAGCGGGTGCGAAAAGCAGGTAGGGTTGAAGTCCAGTCCCAGTCGATGTTCTTTGGCCCAGGCCACCCAGCGGCTGAAGTGCTGCGGCTCGATGGCGTTACGCGCCACCGGCGTCTCCGACTCCAGATAGATGGCGTGCAGATTGAGCCGTTTCGGACCGGGGATCTGGCGAAACGCCTGCTCCAGGTCGGCGCGCAGCTCGGTGGCGTTGCGCGCTTTGCCGGGATAGTTGCCGGTGGCTTGAATACCGCCGGTCAGCGCGCCGCTGTCTTGCTCGAAGCCGGCGACATCGTCGCCCTGCCAGCAGTGGATGGAGACTGGAATCTGATCCAGCTGGCGCAGCGCGGCATCCACATCAATATTCAGCCGGGCGTAACGTTCTCTGGCCAGCAGCCAGGCGGTTTCTATCGCGGTATTCATACGGTGAGCTCCTCGTTAACCTGGCACAGCGCCTGAAAACGGCGCCAGTGACCAGCAAAATCACAATCCTGTCGGGGGATAAACGGTTGTAGCGGGATGTTGTCGGCGAGCAGGCGGCGGAAGGCGTCCAGATTCGCCACTTCGTCCTGTGCTATCAACTGGCAGCCGATGTTGCCGAGGGTGGAGGCTTCGGCCGGCCCGGCCAGCACCGGCACCTGACAAACATCGGCGCACAGTTGGTTCAGCAAGCCGTTGCGGCTGCCGCCGCCTACCACATGCAGATGGCGCAGCGGCGCACCGCGCAGCTCGCCCAGCGTCAGCAGGCCCTGGCGGTAGGACAACGCCAGGCTGTCCAGAATGCAGCGCGCCAGCGCGGCGGTGGTGGCGGGCGCCGGCTGGCCGTGCTCGCGGCAGCATTCACGCAGCGCGTCGCTCATCGACGGCGGATTAATCAGCCGCTCGTCGTTCGGGTTGATCAGGCTGACAAACCCCGGCTGCGCCGCCGCGGCGTCGAGCAGCGCCGGCAGGTCCGCGACCTGTTGTTCCTGACACACCCGTTGCAGCAGCCAGAGTCCCATAATATTTTTCAGCACCCGGTAACGGCCGCCGACGCCGCCTTCATTGGTGATGTTGGCGGCCAGCGCCGCCGGGCCGGTTAACGGTTCCCGGCTTTCCATGCCGATCAGCGACCAGGTGCCGGAGCTGAGGTAGGCGCTGTCTGCGTCGGTCAGCGGGGTGGCGACCACGGCGCTGGCGGTATCATGGGTCGCCACCGTCACCACCGGTACGGCGCGGCCGCTGGGCGCGATCCACTCACCCACCCGGTGGCCCGGCTGGCGCGGCGCGGCGAGCCAGTTGGGCGGCACGCCCAGATAATCCAGCAGGCCGCGGTCCCAGTCGCCGCTGTCCAGATTCAGCAACTGGGTAGTGCTGGCGTTGGTGTATTCGCACGCCATCCGGCCGGTCAGCCGGTAGTGGAAGTAGTCGGGGATCATCAGCAGGTGCGCCACCTGCCCCCAGACGTCCGGATCCTGCTGGCGCAGCGCCCGCAGTTGGTAAAGGGTGTTGAACGGCAGAAACTGGATGCCGGTCTGCCGGTAGAGGCGCTCGCGGCCCAGTTCGGCGATGACGTGCGCCATCTGGCCGTCGGTGCGGTGGTCGCGATAGGAGTAAGACAGGCCCAGCCGGTTGCCTTGCCGGTCCAGCGGCACCATGTCTACACCCCAGCTGTCGATACCGATGCTGACGGGGTGAACGCCGCGCGCGTCGACGGCTTCTAGTCCGTGGCGAATCTGGCGCTCCAGTTCGTCCAGATCCCACAGATGATGCCCCTGCCAGAGCCGCAGCGGATTGCTGAAACGGTGGATTTCCTCCAGCGTCAGCCGCTGGGTCCCCGTCTCCAGCGACGCCAACATCACCCGCCCGCTGGAAGCGCCGAGATCGACCGCTACGTAATGCTTAACCGCCATTGCCGTTCCCTCCGTTGTCGTTATGGTGCGTGTAGTTATGGAGTGTTTAGTTATGGTGTGTTTGTGACTGTGTCCGGCAGTGTAGGAGAGTTGGCGCGGCGGCACCTTTGGGTGAGTGCCATCTGCAAAATGGGGCTGGCAAAATGGCAAAGTTGACTGTGAATCAGCTCACAGTTTATGGCGATAGCCGGCTTGTAACCCGCTAATAACGGGTGGTAAACGCTTGTGATCCTGCACACATTTCAGTGATTTAACCGCCGGATCTTGAAAAAATGACCTCGCGACGGCGATGTCGCGGCGCTATTTTAAGGCGCGGGGGCCTGCCTTCTGACTACTATCCGGACATGCGGATGCGTCAGGATGAGGGGAGGAACGCGACATGACACAACTTCATGGCGATGAATTTTTTGCTTCGCAGGCGGCGACGGTGGCGGTGGAGCCTCGTATGCCGCAATGCGCCTTTCCTGGGCATTATCACGACTTCTGGGAGATCGTGCTGGTGGAGCAGGGCGCCGGTGTGCACGTGTTCAACGATCAACCCTTCGCGTTATGCAGCGGGGCGGTGTTTTTCGTACGGGACAACGATCGCCATCTGTTTGAACAGGTAGAGGAACTGCACCTGACCAATGTGCTGTATCGGTCGCCGCGCGGGTTTCGCTTTCTGTCGGACATCGCGCCGTTTCTGCCGTATGGCGCTAATGGCGAGTGGCTGGGGCAATGGCAGGTGAACGTCGCCGCCCAGCAGCAGGTCAAACAGTTGATCCTGCAACTGGCGGCGCTGGCGCGCCGTGATCAGCCGGAGGATATCGCCGCCAGCGAAAGCCTGTTCCTGCAGATTCTGGTACTGCTGCGGCAAAAGCGTTTCCAGACGCAGGGCGACGGCAGCGAACGGCAGGGTATTCAGGCGTTGCTGGGGTGGTTGCAGCACAACTTTTGTGAAGAGGTGGATTGGGATACGCTGGCGGACCGCTTTTCGCTGTCGCTGCGTACGCTGCACCGGCAACTGAAGCAGCACACCGGCATGACGCCGCAGCGCTATCTGAACCGGTTGCGGCTGCTGGAGGCCCGGCGACGGTTGCAGCACAGCGATGATTCCATCACCACCATCGCCCATGATTGCGGCTTCAGCGACAGCAATCATTTTTCCACGCAGTTTCGCAAAGCCTTTGCGCTGGCCCCCAAAACGTTGCGCCATCAGGCGCAGTATGAGGACTAACGTTATAGGGGCGACAGGCTGTGCCATCCCGCGGGTTGAAGTTACGAACGGAAGATTACTTTCTTACCGACAAGAATACGGTCACGGTGGCGGAGCGCAGCCCGCAGCCGGCGTTTCCGTTGCATCATCACGACTTCGACGAACTGGTGATCGTCTGGCGCGGTAACGGCCTGCATCTGTGGAATGATGTGCCTTACCGTATTACCTGCGGCGACCTGTTCTATGTCTCCGCCCGCGATCGTCATAGCTATGAATCGGTGCATGATTTGGAGCTGGACAATATTCTCTATATCCGTGACCGCCTGACGCTGCCCACCGACTGGCAAAACCTGCTGCCGGGCGGCGAGGTGCCGCAGCAGCAACGCTACTGGCGGCTGGCGACCCACAGCATGGATAGCTTGCGCGACAAAGTGGAAAATCTGACGCAGGAGTGCATGAAGTCAGACCCGCTGTCGTTGCAGCTCAGCGAAGTGTTGTTGTTGCAGATTGCGCTGCTGGCGTTGCGTTACCGCTACGCACCGGGCAGCACGCAACTGGCGGATGCCCAACAGCTGGACCTGCTGATGAATGCGTTACGCGCCAGCATCGCCCGACCGTTCCGACTGGAGGATTTCTGCCGGCTACACGACATCAGCATGCGCAGCCTGCGCGCCCGCTTCAAACAGCAGACCGGCATGAGCGTCGCGCAGTACCTGCGCCAGTTGCGGTTGTGCCGGGCGATGGAGCTGCTGCGCCACAATCGCCAGACCATCAGCGAAGTGGCGGCCGAATGCGGCTTTGACGACAGCAACTATTTTTCCGTGGTGTTCCATCAGGCGTTTGGCGTCACACCGAGCGGTTACCGGCAACGTTTTCAGACCGGCGGCAAGGTATAGCGTGATAAATGGCTGGGTTATTTCGATGAAGCCTGACGTGCTGCGCGTGAGGCGTGGTAATAGCGCCAGAGTTTTATTATCGCTACATAAGCGAGAGTGGCGGCGATAAGATCGATGATTGACATCACGGTGATGTAGAACAATTCAGGGTCTTTCCAGCCGGCTTTTTCCGATAGTGTTACTAACAGATCGGTTTGTTTCCGAGTTAGTAGATAACTGGCGCCATCATAAATTACATTCTCCTGTTAATTGAAAATGTAATGTCTATGATGGCGCGTTGAAATAACGTCAGGCGTAAATATCGTTATTTTTTCGGTTAATCGCCACCGGGGCGACGGTGGAAAGTAATTGCCGGGTATACGGGTGTTGCGGTTGATTGAATATCTGTTCCACGGTGCCGCGTTCCACCACATTTCCGTCTTTCATGACCGCAATCCGGTGACTCATGTGCTGCACCACCCCCAGATCGTGGGAGATAAACACCATCGACAATTGCAGGCGTTGCTGCAACGCCACCAGCAGGTCGAGCACCTGCGCCTGCGTGGTGACATCCAGCGCCGATACCGGTTCGTCGCAAATCAGCACCTCCGGCTCCGCCGCCAGCGCCTGTGCGATGGAGATACGTTGGCGCTGCCCGCCGGATAGCGACTGCGGCCGTCTGGAGAGCAGCGTCGGCGACAGTCCCACCAGCTCCAGCAGGGCAAGAATGCGTTGCTTACGGGCTTGCGGGCTCAGATCGCGCCGCAACCGCAACGGCTGCAGCAGGATCTGTTCAATGGTGAACTGCGGATCGAACGAACTGAGCGGATCCTGCGTGATGGTTTGGATGCTAGCGCGTAGCGGGCGGCGTTCCCGCTCGGTCAGCGAACTCCAGGGTTGGCCGGACAGACGAATGTCGCCGCTGTCCGGCGGCTGCAAGGCCAGCATTACCTTCCCCAGCGTGGTTTTACCGGAGCCGGACTCGCCAACGATACCCAACGTTTCGCCCCGTTCCACCGTCAGCGAAATATTATTCACCGCGGTCATGCGGCTGCCGTCCGGGCGTTTGAACGAGACGGACACGCCGTCTACCTGCAACGCCAGCCCGCTCTTTTCGCCGGACTCGCCGACGGAAGAGAGCAGGGTCGATGCCTGCGGGCTGAGCGGGTTTTCTCCCGCCAGCCAGTTGCCGCGGGTCGCGGCGGTCGGGATCGCGGCCAGCAGCCGGCGGGTGTACGGGTGTTGCGGCGCGGACAGCACCTGCCGTGCCGCGTTCCACCAGCGCGCCTTTCTGCATCACCATCACCCGATCGGCGACCTGCGACACCACTGCCAGATCGTGGGTGATCAGCAACACGCCGTGCCCGGCCTGCGCCAGCGCGGTAAACAGCTTCAACACCTGTTGCTGAACGGTGGCATCCAGTGCGGTGGTGGGTTCGTCGGCAATCAACAGTTTTGGTCCGGCGGCCAGCGCCGAGGCGATCAGCGCCCGCTGGCGCAGACCGCCGGACAGCTCATGCGGATATTGTGCCGCGCGGTTGGCCGGATCGGGAATGCCGACCTGTGCCAGCAGCTCGGCGACGCGCGTCGCCACATCATTACGCGAGGCCAGTTTATGGGTCAGCAGCGGCTCCGCCACTTCCTGCCCGATGCGCCGCAGCGGATCGAGCGACACCAGCGCATCCTGCAATACGAAGCCGATCTCCCGGCCGCGCACCTGTTGCCACTGCCGATCGCTGAGTGTTTGCAGGTCGCACCGGTTGCCGTCGTGGCGCACCAGTTCGATGGCGTTGGCCTGAATCTGCGCCCGCTCACCCGCCAGCCCGACCAGCGTGCGGGCGGTGACCGATTTACCGGAACCGGATTCGCCCACCAGCGCCAGAATTTCACCTGGATTGACCTGAAACGACAGGTCGCGCACCGATTCCACCGGCCCGTGCGGGCTGGGGAAGGTGACGTTTAACCCATCGACGCGCAGCAACGGCTGCAAAGCAGACTGACTCATGCTGTCCCCCTGGCCAAAATAGCCTGCAAACGCCGGCCCAGCAGGGTGATGACGATCACCGACAGCGCCACGACACTGGCGGGAAACAGGCTGACCCAGGGCGCGATATCCAGGAAGTTGCGGCCGTCGGCCAGCAGTGCGCCCCATTCCGCCGTGGGCGGCACCACGCCAAGTCCGAGGAAACTCAGCGCCGAGGCGGACAGCACCGCGTTGCCGACGCCGATGGTCGCCAGAATCAGCAACGGCCGTAAGGTGTTGGGAATGATATGGCGCACCACGATGTACAGCGGAGGTTCGCCCAGCGCGATGGCGTGTTCTACGTAGCCGGACAGTTTTACCTGCAGCACCTGCGAGCGCACCAGCCGCGCATAACCGGCGACGCCGGCCAGCCCGACCGCCAGCAGCGTATTTTCCGGGCCGCGCCCCAGCACCGCGATCACCAGCAGCGCCAGCAGCATTTCCGGGAACGCCAGCATGATATCCAGCAGCCGCACCAGTACGCGGCGTACCGGCAGCGGCGCCAGCGCCGACAAGGTGCCCAGCAGCACGCCGCCTAGGCAGGCGATCAGCATCGCGCCGACGCCGATGCTCAGCGACAGCGAGGTGCCGTACACCACGCGGGTGAAGACATCGCGCCCGAGCGTGTCGGTGCCGAACCAGTGGTCCGCGCCGGGCGGCTGGAGCACCGCCCCCATGTCCATCTCATCCGGCAGGCGATGGGTGAACAGCGCAGGGAAAAACACCGCCAGCAGTAAAAGCAGTACGGCGGCGGCGGGAAGCAGGGTTGCCGGCGCCAGCCAGGGGCTGCGATAAGCGCTGCGATGGGGCGTGCGTATCAGCATCGGAGGTTCACTACGTGTCAGGGGGTCACGATATTTTAACGGTTCGCTGCATGTTAACGGTTCACGGCATGTTAAAGGTTCACTGCTCATGGGCGTTCGCCTTTTTTCTCAAACGGGGGTCGATAATCAGGTACAACGCATCCACCAGCAGGTTGATGACCACAAACAGCAGGGCAGACAGCATCACCAGCCCCAGTACCAGCGGCATGTCGCGGCTTTCGATGGCATGCAGGGTAATCTGGCCGATGCCGGCGCGGCCGAACACGGTTTCGGTCAGCACCGAACCGCTTAGCACGCCCGCCAGCAGGGTGCCGGTCAGCGTTGAGGCGGCCAGCGCGCCGTGGCGCAGGCCGTGCCGAACGCGCAGCCAGGTTTCGCTGACGCCGCGGGTGCGCACCGTCAGCGCGAACGGCTGCGACAGCGCCTCTTCCAGTCCGTCGCGCAGCACCTGGCTCAGCAGGGCCGCCAGCGGCAGACTCAGGGTGATGACCGGCAGCACCAGCGATATCAATCCGTCATTACCCATCACCGGAAACCATTGCAGGCGGAAGCTGAAAACGCTGAGCAGCACGATGCCGACCCAGTAGACCGGCGTGCTGAGCAGCGTCAGTTCCAGCCAGGACATCAGCGCGCGCAGCCGGGCGTGACGTCCGGCGGTCAACAAAGCGTTGAGGATTGACAGCAATAAGGCCAGCGCCAGTGCGCTGAGCGCCAGCTGGACGGTTTCACGCATGGCGTCGCCAATCAACGCCACCACCGGCTGCCGGTACTGATAGCTGACGCCGAAATCGCCTTGCAGCGCTTGTCCGCAGTAGCGCAGGTATTGCATCCACAGCGGCTGATCGAGCCCGAATTGCTTGATCAGTGCTGCCCGGTACGCGCCATCCACCACGTTATCGCCGCCGCTCAGGATCGCCACCGGATCGCCGGGGATCAGTTTGACGGCAATAAACGTCAGTGTGGCTGCGCCCCAGAGCACAGCCACGATGGTGAAGAGTCGCTGGAGAGCCGTGACGGCCAGGTTACGGTTTAATCCAGACATCATAGAAGTTCGGTTTGGCGTTGGTGGCCCAGCTGATGCCCTGTACTTTCTTCGACAGGCCCAGTTGGTAGGCCGGGACGAACAGCGGCACGGCGTAAGCCTGGTCGAGCAGTTCGTGCTGGATCTGGCTGTAGAGCTGCTGGCGTTCGGCATCGCTGGCGCCGATGGCTTTTCTCAGCTTGCCATCCAGCGAGTGGGTGCGGCTGAAGTTGTTGCCGTTGGGCGGAATATAGTTGGAGTCAAATACGGTACGCAGGATATCCGGCTCGGCGCGCACAAAGTAGTTGGAAGCGATGTCGTAGTCGTTATCGTTGGTACGACTGATGAAGCCCCCGCTGTCGACCGGATTAAGCTGGACGTCGATACCGGCCTGTTTCACCTGATACTGCACCGCCTGGAACAGGGTGATTTCCGCCGCTTCCGACGAGCCGGTGCTGTAGACGAAATTCACGGTCAGGCGTTTGCCGTCTTTGGTGCGGTAGCCTTGGCCGTCTTTGGTTTTCCAGCCTGCTTCGTCCAGCAATTGGTTGGCTTTCTTCAGATCGAAACCGCCCAGCGCAGTGGCCGACTTGTCGTAATACAGCGTGGAAGGACCAAGAATGTTTTCCGCCGCTTTCAGGGTGCCGAAGAACGCCACTTTTGTCGCTGACGCGGCATCCACCGCGTGCAGGAAGGCGCGGCGCACGTTGACATCCTGGAACGGGCCTTTGGAGGTATTCAGGTAAAGCACGCGGTTAACGCCAGGGTTCTCGCGGGTGATCAATTCCAGACGGGTGTCTTTTTTCAGCGCGGCGGCATTGGCGGGCGGCACGGCGTCAATCGCCTGGACCTGGCCGCTGCTCAACGCGCCAAGACGCACCGAGGATTCCGGCAGGTATTTGAATTCGATTTTATCCAGATAGGCCGGACCGGTGTGCGCGGCATAGCCCGGCCCCCAGTGGTAATCCGGACGTTTTTTCAGGCGGCTGCCGCTGCCTTTTACGAAGGATTCCAGAATAAACGGACCGGATCCGACGATGGTGTTGCTGGTGTTCGGGGTGTTTTTCAGGTACGTCGGCGACTGAATGCCCAAATACGGCAAACTCAGCCCCTGCAACAGCGCGGCGAACGGGCTTTTATAGTTGATCACCACCGTGTAGTCGTCCGGCGTGGCAATGCTGTCGATCGGCCCCAGCAGGGATTTGGCGTAGCTGGAGGTGGTTTTCGGGTCGAGAATACGCTCCAGATTGTATTTTACCGCCGCCGCGTCCAGTTTGGTGCCGTCGCTGAACGTCACGTCCTTGCGCAGGTGGAAGGTATAGCGGGTGTTGTTGTCGCTGATTTCCCAGCGTTCGGCCAGCCAGGGCGTAAAACGGTTGTCTTCCGCCTGACCCACCAGCGAATCCACCACGTTGCGGGCCACCAGCGCCGCCACGGAGTAAGCGGTGATGGACGGGTCGATGACCGGGGTGTCGCTGCCCAGCCCGATATTCAACGTGCCGCCCTGCACGGGGGTGACGGTAGCGTCCGCCGCGTGAGCGAAGGGCGATGCGCCCACCGCCAGAGACAGCAACCCTGCGGTGAGTAAGGAAATCCGTGATGCTTTGCTTGCCGGAGATAATGTCGCCATTCCCTGAGTCCTCAAAATCAGCTTATTTAGAAGAAGCATAGTCATGACTACGTACTCTAGGGGGTTGTCAAAACGGTGTAAAAGTATAAAAAATTATTTTTAATTCCTAAAAGGATATAAAAGACGGCTGTTTTTATAAGGCGTTAAGACAAAGGCCACCCTGGGAAGATGGCCTGTTGAGGCAGGAAACTCAGTGCGCGTGTTGTGCAGTCAGCGCGTTGTCTTCTGACTGATGGGTAATGCGGCTGCGCAGATCGCGTCGCGCCAGTTCGGCAACCCAGAAGCAGAACATGTGGCCGAATATTTCTGAGAAGTGCTCGGCGAACGGCTGGTCCCACGGCGCAGGTACGGTACCGAACAGCGGCAGCAGCACCACATGGAACACGGCCCACAGCACCAGACCGTAAAAAGCGCCTTGCCAGAGCTTGATGCGCGGCCAGAATTCCGCTGCTACGCAATAAAGTACGGTAAAGGTAATCGAAAAGCCGAAATGCATGATGAAACTCATGATCGGCCGCGGATTGCCATTGAACAGATAGGTTATATGCGAGAGATCAAACGACATGCCAAGCTGTTGCAATAATTGCTGAGGCGGGTTAGTCAGATCCCTTTCCGGGGTACGAGGCGGGAAGGGAATTTCCCAGCCGAATTTGGCGATCGCGCAAATGATGCCGGCAATAATGCCAATCATCACCGCCAATATGATTTTTTCCTTAACGGTACGAGCCTGCATGGTATTTCTCCTTGGGGGAACAAAAAAGAAAAGACGAACAGTGAATAATTCACTCTCCTTTAAATAATTACGATCGTCTTTGCCGACAGCATACGCCTTTAAACCACGATATTCGAGTATTACTCATTAGTGGTATCTATTTGATGTGTTAATTGTTTTTTCCAACCATGACGAATGTGCTTTTATTGAAGGAGATATTAATGTTGGTGGTTTATTGTGACGAAAATGTACGATGATTTATCTGCCAATCGGATAATTTCATTGGTAAATATTAAGGCGTTATCGGATATGGCAAAAATAATTGGCGTTGCTTGGTTTACTGTTATGATGAAATTTGAATACTGCTGTGACTAACTGGATATTATTCAGACGCAAATAACATCTGCGCCTGACAAGGATGATGAATGAGAAAAGTGATGTGGCTGGCGGTGTTGCTGGCCGTGCCGTTGCTGGCGTCTTGTATCCGTTTTTCCAATCCCGCTCCGTATAAAAAGATGCTGCGCGCCCAGTTTGGCGAGCAGTTGCAGTACCTTGATATGACGCGACTTTCCCCTTCGGAACCGTTTAAATCCTGGCAGGGCGCGTATGCGCTTTATCTGCTCGACCGCAACGACGACCAGACCTTTATGGTTCGCGTTGCCGAAACCGACTCACCGGCGCAGTTTCTGGCGCGGGTGCAGGCGGAACGAACAGAGAAGACGGCGTTCGTCAAACGGCAGCAGGCGTACCTTGGTCGGTTGCTTAACCTGAACCTGACGGGCGATTTTTTCTCGCTGGCAGGCAAGGATTTACAGGATAAGGATGAGTGGCTGGTGGCTTATTTCGCCGATCTTTCACAGCTCGGCCAAGATCGGTTTTTTATGTCAGACGCCAGCCTGAATGCGCTGGCGGCCGCGCTGGCGCAGCACCGCGATCCCAAGCCGACGATCCGGATTTATGACGCCAGCCTGAAAGACAACTACGCCGGTGTATTGAAAAAACACTATCACGGCGTTAATGAGCTTATCGGCGACGAGCGTTATACCTATCGCGTCAGCCTGGCGGATGGCGGCGCTGTTGCTTATGGTATCGATAATACCGTCTCTCCCGCGCCGGGGATTGTCGAAGAAAAAAAGACGCCTCTGCATGATCGTTGCTATCAGGTTATTACCCGGCAGATTAGCGAAAACTATTTTTATCGCACCTATGGCGTTTATATTTCGCCGCTTGGCTTTTATCTGGGCGATTCGGTTATCCGCGAACGTATTCAGGAAAAATTGGGAACCCGGCCTTATTTTGCTTTTTCGCTACTGGATCAAGTTAACGGTCACAAGGTATTGCGAGGCATTGTGGAATATACCGACTGGAAGAACGGCGATGGAAAACAGCAGCTGTTTGAATATACCTATTTCTTTGCCGGGGAGCGGGTAGTATTGCGGGATTTACGGGCCGCGCCATAACGCACACGGCCCGATATTTTTAGGGTATTCGGTTCAAGGTATTCGGTGTGGATCAGTCGGCATGGTCCAGCCAGTCGGGTAGATCGTTCAGCCCCATCGCCTGACGCACCAGCGTCGGCTTGATGCCCGGCAGCGTGTCCGCCAGTTTCAGGCCGATGTCGCGCAGCAGGCCGCCGACCGGATGGGAAGCGGCGAACAGGGTGCGAAAGCCCTGCATACTCGCCAGCATCAGCGCGGCGCTGTGCTTGCGGCGCCGTTCGTAGCGCCGCAGATACAGGTGCTGGCCGATGTCCTTGCCCTGCGTCTGCAACCGCTTGAGTTCGGCAATCAGTTCCGCCACGTCCATAAAACCGAGGTTGACGCCCTGACCGGCCAGCGGATGAATGGTGTGCGCCGCATCGCCCGTCAGCACCAGCCGGTGAGCGGCAAAGCTGCGGGCATAGCGCGCGGTGAGCGGGAAGGTTTGACGATCGCTCTCCAACTGGCACAGCCCCAGCCGCATATCGAAGGTCATCGCCAGCTGTTTGACGAAGTCGTCGGCGGGCAGCTCGCGCATGTATTGGGCGCGCTCCGGCGGCAGCGACCAGACGATCGAACAGAGATGCGGGTCGCTGAGCGGCAGAAACGCCAGAATGCCGTCGCCGTGGAACACCTGGCTGGCGATGGCGCCGTGCGGCTGCTCAGTGCGGATATTGGCGACCAGCGCATGATGGCCGTAATCCCAGAAAGTCAGCGGAATGTCGGCGTGCTGGCGCAACCAGGAGTGCGCGCCGTCGGCTCCCACCACCAGCCGGGCGGTGAGCATGCTGCCGTCTTCCAGCGTAATGAAGGCTTCGTTCTCGCCCCAGGCGACCTGACGCAACGTGGCGGGCGCCAGCAGGGTGATATCCCGCGACTGGCTTGCCTGCTGCCACAGCGCCCACTGGATGACGTCGTTTTCAATAATGTGGCCGAGACGGGAGAAGCCGAACTCTTCACCGCAAAAACGGATATTGCCGAAACTGTCTTTGTCCCAGACATACATTTCGTTGTAAGGGCTTAACCGCTGTGCGGCAATGCCCGGCCAGACGTTGAGCTTGCGCAGCAGCGCCTCGCTGGCGGCATTGATGGCGGATACGCGCAGCGCGTGCGGGCCGTTCGCCAGCGGTTCGGTCGCGGTCTGTTTTTCCAGCACCGCGACGCTCAGGCCGCTGCCTTGCAGACCACAGGCCAGCGCCAGCCCCACCATTCCCCCACCCGCGATGACCACGTCAAATGATTGCATAGAGCATGAATTCCTGTCTGTGTTAACGTTCCACCCAACCCAGCGTGCGCCGCGCCAGTACATCCCGCAGCAGCGGCAGACTGTTCATCGCCATCAGCCCCAGATTCCGCCCGACTTCCATCGGCAACAGGTGATTGGAGAAGACACGCACCAGCCCGTCGGTCAAGGCGACCGTAGTGTGCTGATCCGGCTGGCGGCGGCGCTGATAGCGTTGCAACACCGCCTGACTGCCCAGGTCTTCACCCTGCCCGATTGCGGCCGTCAGCGTTTCCGCCAGCGTCATCACATCGCGCAGGCCGAGGTTGAAACCTTGCCCGGCGATGGGATGCAGGGTTTGCGCCGCGTTGCCCACCAGCGCCAGCCGGTGGCTGATATGCTGGCCGGCGGTCACCAGCGCCAGCGGATAACTGTGGCGCTCGCCGACCTGCGTGATCGCCCCCAGCCGCCAGCCGAAGGCGCGCTGCAACTGCTGAAGAAATTGTGCATCGCTCCAGCTATCCACTTCGGCTTGTTGTGATAGCGGGTGGCACCACACCAGCGAACTGCGGCCTTTACTCATCGGCAGCAGCGCCAGTGGGCCGTGTTCGGTGAAGCGCTCATAGGCACGGCCCTGATGCGCAACGGCTGTGGTAACGTTGGCGATGCTCGCCACCTGTTCATAAGGCGTTTGCTGCCACTGAATGCCGGCGAGCTGTGCCAGCCGGGAGCGGGAACCGTCGGCCGCCACCAGTAGTTGGCCGCTCAGAAGGGTGCCGTTGTCCAGCAACAGCGATGCGCCGTCAACCTCCCGGTTGACCTCCACCACCGTTGCCGGGCAGTGCAGCCGCACGCCGGGCGCGTTTTGCAGCAGTGAAAACAGCCGCTTGCCGGCGTCGTGCAGTTCAACCACGTGGCCCAGCGCCGGCACCCGGTAATCGCTGGCCTGCAACCGCACCCGGCCCGCATGGCCCTGGTCGCTGACGTGCACGCTGGCGATGGGGGTAGCGACGGGCGCGAGCGCCTGCCAGACGCCGATGGCGTCCAACTGCATACAGGTGCCCTGCGCCAGCGCGATGGCGCGAGCGTCAAAGCCGGGGTGCTGGTTTTCCTGCGGCGAGCGGGCTTCGATCAGATCCACCGGGATCCGGCCGCCAGACAGGCGGGAGATCGCCAGCGCCAGCGTTGCGCCCGCCATTCCGCCGCCGACAATCATGACGGTCATGAGGCTTGTCCTGCCGCCCTTGCCATCAGTGCTTCAATCTCTTCCGGATCTTTCACCACGTCGCCGGTCAGCACGTCATTGCCGCTCTCGGTGATGACGATATCGTCTTCGATACGAATACCGATGCCGCGGTATTCCGGCGGCACATCGGCGTCCGGCGCGATATACAGACCCGGCTCGACCGTCAGCACCATGCCCGGCTCCAGCGTACGACCGCGATCGGCGGTGCCGTAATCGCCGACGTCATGCACATCCATGCCCAGCCAGTGGCTCAGGCCGTGCATGAAGAACTGACGGTGCGCCTGCTCGGCGAACAGGGTGTCGACATCGCCTTGCAGGATGCCGAGTTTGATCAGGCCGCGCAGCATAATGCGCACCACTTCTTCATTCACTTCGCGGATGCTGCGGCCCGGCGCGAACATCTCGATAGCGCGTACTTCCGATTCCAGCACGATGTCGTAAATGGCGCGCTGCGCCGGGGTGAATTTGCCGTTGACCGGGAAGGTGCGGGTGATGTCGCCGGCGTAGCCCTGATACTCGCAACCAGCGTCGATCAGCACCAGATCGCCGTCGCGCATCTGACATTCGTTTTCGGTGTAGTGCAGAATGCAGGCGTTTTCGCCGCTGCCGACAATGGTGTTATAGGATGGGTAGCGTGCGCCGTGGCGGGTGAATTCGTGGTGGATTTCCCCTTCCAACTGATATTCGAACATGCCGGGGCGGCATTTCTCCATGGCGCGGGTGTGGGCCAGCGCGCTGATTTCACCGGCGCGGCGCAGGATGTCGATTTCCGCCGGCGATTTAAACAGGCGCATATCGTGTACCCACGGCCGCCAGTCGGTCAGCGTCGCCGGTGCGTGGAAGCCTTTGCGCGTGCCGCCGGTGCGCAGGGTTTCCAGCGCGGCGAACACCAGCTTATCGGCGTAGGCGTATTCGCCCTGCGCGTGGTAGACCACATCCAGGCCGTTGAGCAGCAAATGCAACTGCTCGCCGATCTCACTGAACGGCAGCGCGCGGTCCACGCCCAGTCTGGATGGCGCTGCTTCCTGACCGAGACGACGGCCGAACCAGATTTCGGCGGTGACGTCGCGCACCCGGTTAAACAGCACGCTGTGATGGTGATTCTCGTCGCTTTTGATCAGCAGCAATGCCGCTTCCGGCTCATTGAAACCAGTGAAATACCAGAAATCGCTGCTCTGGCGGTAAGGATAGTCGCTGTCCGCGTTACGTTGCGCTTCCGGCGCGGCGAACAGGATCGCCGCGCTGCCGGGCGCCATCTTGTCCAGAAGGGCCAGACGGCGGCGGAGGTACTCTTGTTGATTCATTACCTGCTCCTGAAAAGGGCATCAATGCAGAATGCGTGTTAATGCAGTGTCGGTTTTTTCTTCTCCGGTGCGGTTATCACCGGGCGGGTAAATTCGTTATGGCACATGATGGCCGCCACCCGTACATATTCGATCACTTCTTCCAGCGACTGTTCCAGTTCATCTTTGTCTTCATCTTCGTCGTAACCAAGCTGAGCGATGTTGCGCAGATCGTCGATCGCCTCTTTCAGCTCGCCCTGCGTTTTGCCAAGGCGGGGCTGGACGACGCCGAGACCGAGCAGGAAATGGTTGACCCAGCCGGCCAGCGCGTCGGCGCGGTCGAATACGCTGACGTGCTCCTGCGTGTCGTCCGGCAGGAACAGCTGGAACAGGAAGCCGTCATCTTCCAGCGCGTCGCGGGTAGCCTGATACAGGTGCTGCAACGGCTGGGCCAGCGTCTGCGGGAAGGCCATGCCGTCGTTGGTCAGTTCGAACGTCAGCGTTTTCCAACTGTCGTCGTGGTTGCCGCCGCACAGCATGCCGCTTATCAGGCCGTGCATTTCGGCGGCGGTTAGCGCTACCTGATGCTGTCGCAGTAGCTGATCGATAGCGTCGTAACCGGGGAGTGTATTCTGTATGGACATGAGCATTCATCGTCGTTGGCGGGTCGTTCGTGTTATGCTACCACCAAGCTCCGTTGCTATACCAGCAAGCTCCGTCGCCAGACCATACCCAATAGATTTCAAGCGGCAGAAAGGCGGCAACCGTGCGAATCCCCAGGAGCTTACATCAGTAAGTGACTGGGGTGAGCGAGGGCAGCCAACGCACCTGCAACTTGAAATATGGCGGGTATAAAGGGCTTGTATCTTCTATTGTGGATATATATAGTAGCGCCCGCTTTTTCCCGGCTCCGTCACGGGCCGCGCAGCGGATGTCCCTCATGCGGGCGTGAAACGAAATAAGGCAGGAAGGTGACATGTCTGCACAACCGGTAGATATTCAGATTTTTGGCCGTTCGTTAAGAGTCAATTGCCCGCCAGAACAGCAGGATGCGCTGAATCAGGCTGCGGAGGATCTTAACCAGCGGTTGCAGGACCTTAAGGTTCGTACCCGGGTGACGAACACGGAGCAGTTGGTGTTCATCGCGGCGCTCAACGTGTGCCACGAGCTGGCGCAGGAGCGGTTGAAAACCCGCGATTATGCCGCCAATATGGAACAGCGTATTCGTATGCTGCAGCAGACGATTGAACAAGCGTTGCTGGAGCAAGGCCGTATTACCGAGCGTCAGGGCGCGCAATTTGAGTAGCGCGTCTCGTTTTGACAAAAGTACGGTTTTTTGGGGTAACACATCGCTGCCAGACATGATAAGGTAGCGGTGAAAGAACAAAATTTCTCTGAGATGTTCGTCAGCGGGCAAGTCCCCTGAGCCGATATTTCAACCAACAGAATGTAACGATCCGTAGTTGGTGAGCACGCTCGGTTCGGCCGAGAAGCCTTAAGATTGCGACGTTGCGTTCACCTTGAACCAAGGGTTCAAGGGTTACAGCCTGCGGCGGCATCTCGGAGATTCCCTCTCGTATTTATTCCCCTTTGATTGCATGTTCATTACATGAAAGTGACTGCGCATGAATCCAGCCAGTGCTGCTTCCGACCTTTCTTCCATTACGGCATTACGCCAGCAAATCCGTCAGCAGGTTCGTCAGCGTCGTCGTGCGTTAAGCCGCGAGCAGCAAGCTATTTTTGCCGGTCAGGCCGCTGAACGGGCAATGGCGCACCCGCGTCTTGGCGACGCCAGACGGGTGGCGCTGTTTCTGTCGTTTGACGGCGAGCTGGATACCCAACCGCTGATCGAAGCGCTATGGCAGCGGCAAAAACAGGTTTACCTGCCGGTGTTGCACCCGTTCTGCAACGGGCATCTGCTGTTTTTGCGTTATGCGCCGGACAGCGAACTGGTGTGGAACCGGCTGAAGATTCAGGAGCCGCGGCTGGATGTGCGCCAGGTGCTGCCGGTGGAGCGACTGGACGTGCTGTTGACGCCGTTGGTGGCGTTCGACGCCGCCGGACAGCGGCTTGGCATGGGCGGCGGATTTTATGACCGCACGTTGCAGCACTGGCAATCGCGCGGTCCGTATCCCATCGGGCTGGCGCACGACTGCCAGCAGGTGGATGCGTTGCCGGTAGAAAGCTGGGACGTGCCGTTGCCGGAAATTATCACCCCGTCCCGCCATTGGCGCTGGTGAGAACGCAGCGGGCTTAACTCGCCGCCGGCATCGGCGTTTGCCGGTCGTGCCCGAGCATTTGCTGCACCAGCTCCACGCAGCGCAGAAAGCGGCTGTCGTAGTCTGATTCGGTGACGTGAACGTACGGCACGTTATTTTCCGCCAGCATACTCTTGAGCACATCCTGAAACGCCTGGCGATCCGCCGCGCTGCCCAGACTGCGCAGGCCGTCCGCCACCCAGGGGGTGTTGTTCTCCAGCAGAATCACCAGATCAAAGCGGTACTCTTCAACCAGCGCTTGCACGAACGGGTGTTCGCGGCCTTCGTATTTTTTGCAAAACGCCTGCGTGGTGATGAAGTCGGTGTCGATAAACGCCACTTTATTGGCGTATTTCACCGCGAAATCAATGTACTGGGCCTGGCCGAGCGCGATTTTGTCGTAATCCGAATACTGTAGCGCCATTTCGTCGCCGCCCAGGTGGGAAAACACGTAGTCGCGGCCGTATTCCCAGGCGCTAGTGGTATTGAAAATGTTGGCCAGCTTGTTGACCAGCGTGGACTTGCCGCTGGATTCGCCGCCCAGAATCGCCACGGTGCGCACGAAGAACGGTTTCACCTCGGTGGGGATATATTCCCAGTAGCGGAACGGATCCTGACGGATCTGCGCGCCGCTGATGCTCATGAAGGAGCGTTTGGGGTCGATCAGCACGGTTTCGATGCCGAGATGTTCTTTGTACTGCGACGCGTCCTGCTCTTCGCTGGTGTAGACGTAGCGGGGGTCGATGCCTTTTTCCGACATGAACTGTTTAATGCCGCGGCTCCACACGTCCCAGCCGTGCGGGTAGGGTTCCATCCCCTGTTCGTTGAAGGCGTGAATGTGGATATTTTTCTGATACTTGAAAGTTTGCAGCAGCCAGCGCAGGCGGTCGCTGACGGTTGGCTGTTGCGACATGGAGCTGTGCTCGAACAGCAGGCGGTCGCGCGGTTCGTCGTAGCCCAGAATCACGTGTAGTTCGTCTATCTGGCTACAGGCGCGCTGAATCAGATAAATGTGGCCGGTGTGCAGCGGATAAAACTTGCCGAATACCACGCCGATGCTTTTTTGCTGATAAGGAAATTCCAGCCC
The DNA here is from genome assembly GCF_000406145.1 of Dickeya dadantii NCPPB 898. NCBI lineage: Bacteria > Pseudomonadati > Pseudomonadota > Gammaproteobacteria > Enterobacterales > Pectobacteriaceae > Dickeya > Dickeya dadantii. The sequence goes on from NZ_CM001976.1 coordinate 516,717, forward strand.
CAGAAAGCGGTGCAGCGACTCCAGCTTCTGGGCGCTGGGGCTTTTGATTTTGGCGTTGAGCAACTGGCTCAGGTAGCCTTTGGTCATACCCGCGGCATCGGCGACCTGTTGCAGGGTACAGCCTTTTTGTCTGATGGCTGTTTTCAGGTAATCGTAGGGAGACATGGTCTGACACTCCGGTGTGGCGGATGATGTGCTTATGGTAAAGCGCTGGCCGGCAAAACCTAATGAAAATTACAGATCATCAAGGATCGCCAGCGCGTCCGACAATTTTTTCACGCCCATTACCTGCATGTTGGCGGGCGGTTTTTTCGGCATATTGGCAAACGGCACGATGGCGCGCTTAAAGCCGTGTTTGGCGGCTTCGGTAATACGTTCCTGACCGCTCGGCACCGGGCGGATTTCCCCGGCCAGCCCGACTTCGCCGAATACCACCAGATCCTGCGGCAGCGGTCGATCGCGGAAGCTGGACACCAGCGACAGCAGCAGCGCCAGATCGGCGCTGGTTTCGGTTACCTTGACGCCGCCCACCACGTTGACGAACACGTCCTGATCCGACATTTGCAGCCCGCCGTGACGGTGCAGCACCGCCAGCAAGATCGCCAGCCGGTTCTGTTCCAACCCGACCGCAACCCGACGTGGATTCGCCATCATCGACTGGTCCACCAACGCCTGAATTTCCACCAGCAACGGCCGGGTGCCTTCCCACACTACCATCACCGAACTGCCGGAGGTGATTTCATCGCCCCGGCTCAGGAAGATGGCGGACGGATTGCTGATTTCCCGCAGTCCCTGTTCGGTCATGGCGAATACGCCCAGCTCATTGACGGCGCCGAAGCGGTTCTTGTGGCTACGCAGGGTACGAAAACGGGAGTCGGCGTCGCCGTCCAGCAGCACCGAACAGTCGATACAGTGCTCCAGCACTTTCGGGCCGGCCAGCGAGCCGTCTTTGGTGACGTGGCCGACCATGATGATGGCGACGCCGCGGGTTTTGGCGAAGCGTGTCAGGTAGGCGGCGGTTTCCCGCACCTGCGCCACGCTGCCGGGAGACGACTGAATGTCCGCCAGATGCATCACCTGAATGGAGTCGATCACCATCAGTTTCGGCTGTTCCTGCTCGGCAATCAGGCAAATCTGCTCAATGCTGGTTTCCGACAGCATGTTGATGTGCTGAGCGGGCAAACCGAGACGGTGGGCGCGCATCGCCACCTGTTGCAGGGATTCCTCGCCGGTGACATACAGGGTTTTCATCTGTTCGGCCAGTTTGCACAGGGTTTGCAGCAACAGGGTACTTTTACCGGCGCCGGGGTTGCCGCCGATCAGAATGGCGCTGCCGGGCACCACGCCGCCGCCCAGCACCCGGTCGAATTCCTGAAAACCGGTGGAGAAACGCGGCAGCGCTTCCAGACTGATTTCCGATAGTTTCTGTACCCGGCTGACGTTGCCGCCGTCCCCGGCGTAGCCGGAGAAACGGTCGCTGCGTGACGAGGAGGACGCGGCGGCCAGACGCACCTCGGTGATGGTGTTCCAGGCGTGACAGGCGCTGCACTGCCCCTGCCAGCGCGGATAGTCGGCCCCGCATTCATTACAGACAAAGGCGCGTTTGACGGCTTTGGCCATGAATTACCTCCTTTTTACTGCTCTTTACCGCATCTGCTCTTTACTGCATCTGCTTTTTACTACGTCTGTTCTTTACTGCATCTCTGTACGGCGAGGCTCAGCTTTTTTCATGCCTCAGGCTGCCGCTGAGAATGCACAGCACGCCGGTCAGATCGGCATGGCGGATGCTGACCGCGCTCTTCTCGTTGACTTTAGGTTTGGCGTGATAGGCGATGCCCAGCCCGGCCGCCTTGATCATCAGCAGGTCGTTGGCGCCGTCGCCGATGGCGACCGTCTGGTGCGGCGGGATTTCCAGCTTTTCCGCCAACTGACGCAGCGTATCCGCTTTATATTTCGCATCGACGATCGGGCCAACCACGTCGCCGGTCAGTTTGCCGTCGCGCATGCCCATTTCGTTGGCGACCGCCGCCACCAACCCGAGTTCATCACGCAGGTAATCGGCGAAATAGGTGAAGCCGCCGGAGGCTATGGCCAGATGCCAGCCCGTGTCCTGCAACTGTTTGACCATGTTTTTCAGGCCCGGCATCAGCGGCAGGGCGTCCCGCACCTGACGCAGAATGTTGGCGTCCGCGCCTTTCAGGGTGCCGACGCGCTGACGCAGGCTGGCGGAGAAATCCAGCTCGCCGCGCATGGCGCGCTCAGTGACTTCCGCTACCTGTTCGCCGGTGCCCGCCAGTTTGGCGATTTCATCGATACATTCGATCTGGATCGCGGTGGAATCCATGTCCATCACCAGCAGGCCGGGCGAACGCAGGCTCGGGGTATTGTACATCGGCGTCACGTCCAGCCCCAGTTCGTGGGCGACCTTGGTGATACGCGGCGTCAGGATACCGGCCAGTCTAACTACCTGATAGTCGTCCACGCTCCAGGCGCTGACGATCACCAGCGGTTCATCCAGACGGCGCTGAATGCGGGATAACAGATATTTGTCGAGCACGTCGCCGTACATCAGCCAACCGGTATTGCCGGCGCGGTAGTCGAGCGGCATAACTTCGTCGTCACTCAGCGACAGCGGCAAATTTGGCCAGCAGTTGATCTCATCGGGCAGATCGCTATAGGTCAAACGGTTCGACATGGGTTAAATATCCTTTCCTGCGGGTAGTGATGAATTGACGGGGTGGACGGTCACAAATCAACGCAACAAGCTATCCTATCGCCAACGCTTCTGGCAACATGAAAGTATCCAAATCGCGCAGGTATTCCCATGGTTCGGGCCCGGATAAAATTTCGCTTACATCGTACGGCCATTGTGCTGATCTGCCTGGCTCTGCTGGTGGTGTTGCTGCAGGGCGCGTCCTATTTCAGCCTCAGCCATCAAATGGCCCGTTCCGAGCAGGTGGAAGAGCTGGCGCGTACGCTGGTGCGGCAGGTGGCGTTTGGCCTGACGCCGCTGATGGAAAGCAACAGCGATAACAGCGGCAGAATCGAGGAAACGCTGCGGCAGCTTACCGATCATAGCCGTATTTTGGATGCCGCCTTATACCAGCAGGATGGCACGCTGGTGGCGCGCTCCGGCGAACAGATTGAGGTGCGCGACCGGCTGGCGTTGGACGGCAGCCGCGCCGGTAGCTACTTCAACCACCAACTGGTGGAGCCGGTCAACAGTAAGGACGGGCCGATCGGTTTTCTGCGCATTACGCTGGATACCCACGTGCTGGCGACCGAAGCCCGCCAGGTGGACAACACCACCAACATCCTGCGGCTGATGGTGCTGATGGCGCTGGCTATCGGCATTATTCTGGCCCGCACCCTGCTGCAGCATCGCCGTTCCCGCTGGCAGCAATCTCCTTATTTGCTTACCGCCAACGCGCCGGTACAGGATGATGAACCGGCCAACGACGATGAACCCTCCGCGCAGGATGACGATCAGACCCGCAAGCACTGAACCGGGTTGCCGCATCACTGGCGTTTGGTCGCTACCATGAACAGGCGCGGATAGGTCAACAGGCTGTTGCCGTCCGCCTGAGCCGGGTAAGCTGTTTGCAGGCACAACTGGTACTGTTGCAGAAAATCTTGCTGTTCCTGCGCGTTCAGCTCCGCCAGAAACGGACGCAGACCGGTGCCTTTCAACCATTCGATGATCGCCTGCGGCCCGCCCATCACGTGATGGTAGGTGGTGTGCCAGATATCCACGTCGCAACCGTGACTGACCAGCAGATCGTAGTATTGCCCGGCACTGGGCAGCGCCTGCCTGACCTGATCCACATCACCGAATCGTTCCCACCACGGCCCTTCGGCGGCGATCTTGCGCATCAGCTGATGGGTGGGCTGGCTGAGGGTATCCGGCATTTGCACCGCCAGCACGCCGCCCGGCGCCAGGTTGTCGATCAGCGTAGGCAGCAGTTGGTCATGATCCGCCAGCCATTGCAGCGACGCGTTGGCGTAGATGATGTCCTGCGGCGTATCCGGCCGCCAGCTGGCGATGTCCGCCTCCTGAAACGTGCAGCCCGGCAGGCGTTGCCGCGCCTGTTGCAGCATGGCGCTTGAGTTGTCCACGCCGGTGACCCGCGCCTGCGGCCAGGCCTGATGCAGCAGCTCGGTGCTGTTGCCGGGGCCGCAGCCCAGATCGGTGATGGCAAGGGGAGCCGGGTGGGAAATGCGGGATAACAGTTCAAGGGCGGGGCGGGTACGTTCGCCGGCAAAGCGCAGGTAAAGCTCGGGGTTCCAGTCTTGCATAGCCGTATCCTTTGAGGGTTATGGTGAGTCAAACCGGGGATAAGCAGCATAAGAAGTTGGGGCGGTTTTTGCCACCCGTCATCGGGAAAAGCAGCACAATTATTGGGAAAAACAGCACAATATCGGTAAAAACAGCACAATATCGGGAAAGGCAGCACAATCGGTCCCTGACCGTGCCGCGAGACGCCGGTTACCCCAGCCGTTGCTGAAACTGTTGCCATTGCGCCTGGAACTGGCCGATGGCCGATAGATAGTCGCTTTTGGTGTAAGGATCGGCGAAGGTTTTCGACACATAACCGCGGAATTGATCGAACCAGCTATCGACGCTGCCGGATTCGGTCAGCGCAAACACCGTCTTGCGTTCCAGTTGACTGGTCGAGATACCCTCACTGTTTTTCTGCAGCTCGCGCTGTGCCGCCTCTGCCCGTTGGGTATCGCCGGTGGAGGTACTGTATTGATATACACTCTCCAGCGTGCCTTTCTCCATCCTGTCGAAAGCGGCGACCCGGTCACTGACGTACTGCGCAATATCCTAGCTGGCCTGCTGCTGGTAATTGCCGTCGATGTAGCGGTTTTTCAGCGCTTCCAGCTTGGCCTGTTTGATCGGCAACTCCAGGTTGTCGGTGACGCTGCTCCAGGTGGGCAGTGGGGTATTAGACAAGGCGCTGTGAACGAGATCGAGAAAGTCATCTTTGCTAATGCCGCTGTCGGGCTTGAGATTATTGGCCCAGACGCCGAATACCGCCGATTCATCGGTCAGAAAACGGTCGGTGAACAGCGGGTGGTTCATATTGACGCCCGGGATCATCACGATGGGCGTCCCGACTATGTCGATCGCCTGGGCCGGATCACCGGTGTTGCCGGTAGGGATCGCGCGGGCCTCTCTGAGATCGCGCAGCTGTTTTGCCAGTTCCTCTTCAAGCGTGCCGCCTTGCTGCGTACTCTTGCTTTTTAACATGTTAATGAAGTTATCCAGGCGAGCCTGTGCTTCTGCGGATAATTCGGTGGTGGCGGAGTCAACCGTTGTTCCATTCCGATCGACAATCTTGACCGGATTGCCGATTGACGTGTTAGCGGCTGACGTAGTGGGGCTCTGGGTTTGAGAATTGCTATAACCCGTATTGATAACAGACAAGCTCATACTCTCTCCTTAAAAGCAATTAAGCGTTAGCCTGTCTGTTATCGGTAAGTGTAAATTAGATCTTTACATATGTTTCTAAATGTTATTATCGGTGTGGATCATAATAGCGTGGTGTGCATTAGCCCAGACGCTGGCGGAACTGTTGCCACTGGTTTTGCAACCCATCAATGTTCTGTTGTTCCCAGTCGCTGCCGTAGGACGAGGCCTGCAGGTAATGACTGAAACTATCGAACCAGTCGTCAACGTTGCCGCCGCTCGCTAGCGCGAAGATTTGCTGGCGTTTGACCTGCAAATCGCTGGCGCCGGTGCTGTATTTTTGTAGCTGGCTTTGCGCCCACACCGCGCGAGCGGTATCGCCTACTTCGATGCCAATGCGGTATTCCCCTTCCATCAGCGCCTTGCCGATGGTGTCTTCATCGGTGATTTTCTGATTGATGTAGCTGTTGATGGCCGTTTCCGCCTGCTGCTGGTAGCTGCTGCTCAGATACTTGTCTTTGATCGCGGTCAGTTCGGCTTTTTTCACGCTCAACTGCATGGCGCTGGTGATATTGCTCTGTTGCTCGGCGAAGCCGTAGGCCAGCACATCGTGGACCAGCGTCAGGAGGTCTTCCTTGCTGATGCCGCTATCGGTTTTAAGATTATTGGCCCAACTGCTGAACGTCAGACCGTCGCTGGACGTGACGGGGTCGTTAAACAGCGGGTTGTTCAGACTGACGCCGGAGGAGGTGCGCGTAATCACATCGTTGCGCAGATCGCGAATGCTGAGCGCCAGTTTTTCCTGTTCTTCCTTGCTCAGCGAGCCGTTCAGCGGCGTGGCGCTGCGCCAGCGCGCCAGCGTTTCTTCAGACACCTTGATGCTGGTGGGTAATTGAATGGTTTTTCCGGTCAGGGGATCGACTTTCGCCGTGTCGGCGCTTTGCGCGGCGGCGGATGACGTGGCGTTTTGGGTTTGAGAACTGCTATAACCCGCATTGGTAACAGACAGACTCATGCTCTCTCCTTAACGATGGTAAGCGTTAGCCCGTTTGTTATCGGTAAGTGTAAAAGAGATCTTTACAAATGTTTCTGAATGTTATTATCAGACGGCGTGCCTAATGCGCTGTTTGCGTTATCACCGATTGTGTTTACGTTATGGTCGATTACGTTGGCGTTATGGTCGATGGTGTTTACGTTATGATTGATTGTGCCGGGCTGGCAAATCGGGGAAAATGGACGACTTATTTATGTCTGTCGCTACTTATGCCTGTCACTTAAGCCTGTGTGGGGGAAAACGCGTGTAAAAGTGCTTAATGGAATCCTTCGGTCATGCGGCTGCGCTTACTGCGTGCGCTGATGGCTTAACTGATTGGCATTAGACAGCTTGTGTCTGTATTTTCCGCCTTGCCTGATACGGCGTGCGATGCGCGTGTCGGGCGGCTAACTATTAAAGAAGCCTGAATAACATGTCTCCAAGTGAATACGCACGCGAAGTCTCGAAACGTCGGACATTCGCCATTATCTCTCACCCCGACGCCGGTAAAACCACCATTACGGAAAAGGTGTTGCTGTTCGGACAGGCGATTCAGGTCGCCGGTACGGTGAAAGGACGCGGCTCCAGCCAGCACGCCAAATCCGACTGGATGGAGATGGAAAAGCAGCGCGGTATCTCGATCACCACCTCGGTGATGCAGTTCCCTTACCGCGAATGCCTGGTCAACCTGCTGGATACGCCGGGGCACGAAGACTTTTCCGAAGATACCTACCGTACGCTGACCGCCGTCGACTGCTGCCTGATGGTGATCGACGCCGCCAAGGGCGTTGAGGATCGGACCCGCAAACTGATGGAAGTCACCCGTCTGCGCGACACGCCGATCCTGACCTTTATGAACAAGCTCGACCGCGATATCCGCGACCCGATGGAAGTGTTGGACGAAGTGGAAAGCGAGCTGAACATCGCCTGTGCGCCGATTACCTGGCCGATCGGCTGCGGTAAGCTGTTCAAGGGCGTTTACCACCTCTATAAGGATGAAACCTATCTTTATCAGAGCGGTATGGGCCACACCATTCAGGCCGTGCGCATCGTTAAAGGGCTGGATAATCCGGAACTGGATCAGGCGGTGGGCGAGGATCTGGCCGCGCAGTTGCGCGATGAGCTGGAACTGGTAAAAGGCGCGTCCCACGAATTTGAGCAGGACGCGTTCCTGAACGGCGAATTGACGCCGGTGTTCTTCGGCACCGCGCTGGGCAACTTTGGCGTAGACCATATGCTGGATGGGCTGGTGGCATGGGCGCCCACGCCGATGCCGCGTAAGACCGACGCGCGCGTGGTCAGCGCCGACGAAGAGAAGTTCAGCGGCTTTGTGTTCAAGATTCAGGCCAATATGGACCCGAAACACCGCGACCGCGTAGCGTTCATGCGTGTGGTGTCCGGCCGGTACGAGAAAGGCATGAAACTGCGTCAGGTGCGCACCGGCAAAGACGTGGTGATCTCCGACGCGCTGACCTTCATGGCGGGCGACCGTTCCCACGTGGAAGAAGCCTATCCGGGCGATATCATCGGTTTGCACAACCACGGCACCATTCAGATCGGCGATACCTTTACCCAGGGTGAAGATCTGAAATTCACCGGTATTCCCAACTTTGCACCGGAACTGTTTCGTCGTATCCGCCTGCGTGACCCGCTCAAGCAGAAACAGCTGCTGAAAGGGTTGGTGCAGCTGTCCGAAGAGGGCGCGGTGCAGGTGTTCCGTCCGCTGATCAACAACGATCTGATCGTGGGTGCGGTTGGGGTGCTGCAGTTTGACGTGGTGGTGGCGCGCCTGAAAACCGAATACAACGTGGAAGCGATATACGAGTCGGTGAACGTCTCCACGGCCCGTTGGGTCGAGTGCGGCGACGTGAAGAAATTCGAAGAGTTCAAGCGCAAGAATGAACAGTATCTGGCGCTTGATGGCGGCGACAATCTGGCATATGTGGCGCCGACCATGGTTAACCTCAACCTGGCGCAGGAACGTTATCCTGACGTGAAGTTCCATAAAACCCGCGAGCATTAATCGCCGGTTTACCGCCCACTCCGTCCGGAGTGGGCAAATTTTCTATCATTCCTTAACGATCAATATCTTGCCGTTGCTTTCCGGTCGGTTTTTCCGCCACGGACAAATCTGAAATCACCGCTTGTCGGCCGCTCCGCGCTGGGCTTTTCACTCGCATTAGCTATAGTTAACGCTGTGTTACGTTTTTGGTTCATTTAACTACCATTGGCTTATGCGTCGGTTTGTTATGTTGTTTTTATTCGTTTAATTAACGCGATAATCTGACTGATCATGACAGATCGCTCCGGGTTGATGGGTAAACCTGTTGTGAAACAGGCAATAACGATAAGGAAGGTATCGATGAAAAAGACCAAGATTGCACTTTCGACCAAATTTGCATTTCCAACCAAATTTGCATTTTCGCTGGCGACGGTGGTTCTGGGTACGGTACTGGCGGGCGGTCAGGCATTGGCTGAACAGGAAACGTTGGCGCAGCAGGCGCAGCGTATCGCGGATACCGCCGGTAAAAAAATCGATAGTTCCGTACAGCAGGCCGTAGGCTATGTGGATGACAGCACTCTCACCGCCAGAGTGAAAAGCGCGTTGCTGAAAGATGAAACGCTCGACGGCAATGACATTTCCGTTTCCACCCGCGATGGCGTGGTGACGCTTAGCGGCTTTATCAGCAGCCAGCAGATGGCGACCGGCGCGGTGAAAATCGCCGCCCAGACCGAAGGCGTCAAGTCGGTCAGTGACAAATTACAGGTGAAGGATGACAGCGGCGTACAGTCGGTCGGCAGCTATGCAGACGATACCCTCACCACCAGCACCATCAAGGCCAAACTGCTGGCGGATGACATTGTCCCTTCCCGCCACGTTAAGGTAGAAACCCACGACGGTATCGTGTTGTTGACCGGTCAGGTGACGAGCCGGGCGCAGGCCGATCGGGCGGAAGCCATCGCCAAAGCCGTCAGCGGCGTCAAAAGCGTTAAGAATGAGCTGACGGTGAAATCCTGACGCGTCTCGCCGCCGGAGCACCGGCGACAGCGCGGCGGCGTAATGTGCGCCGCCGTTATCCCTTTCTGACTGACCGCGGACCGTCGCCCGACGTATGCTGCCCAAATTCGGGGCGTACTGGCGACGGCAACCCTCGCCTTTTCGCACGCAAGGAGGTCTGATGTTTCGCTGGGGCATTATTTTTCTCATTATCGCAGTGATCGCCGCTGCGCTCGGGTTTGGCAGCCTGGCCGGTACGGCTGCGATGGCGGCCAAAATCGTGTTTGTGGTGGGGATTATCCTGTTTCTGCTCAGTTTGTTGATGGGCCGACGCCGGCCATAGCTTGTCTGAAGACGAAGCCATACGGTTGTCATATTTTTCCGCCACACTTTCCATGCCGTTTTTTGTCCGATTTTTGTCCTGTTCTGGGGGTCATCATGATGAATCTGGATGTCGCCATCGGCAGATGGAAGCAATGGAAAGGGTGTTTGTGGGAGCTGTGGGCCGAGTGCTTTGACAGCGACGGCGCCTGGGTGTCGGGAAATCACGGTTTTCTGGCCGGTGTGATGCAGGAATATTACGGAAAAGAGCAGGACGAGGTATCCTCGGAGCATGACAGTCTGCACTGAGGGATAACCGTTGCCCACCTACTATTTATCCGATGACGCATTATCCGATGACGCGTTATCCGGTGACGCGATGACGGCCGGGGAACCCGACCGCGCGCAGGCGGCGAACAACGTCGGGTTTATCGATACCCATTGCCACTTTGATTTTCCCCTGTTCGCTGAAAATGACGCCGGTAGTCTGGCGCAGGCGGCGCAGGCGGGCGTCCACCGCCTGATTGTGCCGGCCGTGGCCGCCGAACATTTTGAGCGGGTGCTGGAACTCAGTCAGCGTTGGCCTGCACTGTATGCCGCGCTGGGGCTGCATCCGCTGTATATCGCCGGGCATCAGGAAGCCCATCTGGCCGAACTGGCGTCCCTGCTGGCGCAGCCGCATCCCCGTTTGGTAGCGGTGGGGGAGATCGGCCTGGATCTTTACATGCCGGAACCGCAATTCGAACGGCAGAAAGCGTTTTTGGGCGCGCAACTTAAGCTGGCGGCCCAGCGCGATCTGCCGGTTATCCTCCATTCCCGCCGCAGTCACGATCAACTGGCGCAAATACTGCGCCGCTACCCGGTTCCCTGTACCGGCGTGGTACACGGTTTTGCCGGCAGCTACGATCAGGCGATGACCTTTATCCGCCTTGGTTACTACATCGGCGTGGGCGGCACCATCACGTATCCGCGCGCCAACAAGACCCGTCAGGCGATTGCGCGCCTGCCGCTCGACCGGCTGCTGTTGGAGACGGATGCGCCGGATATGCCGGTGTGCGGGTTTCAGGGGCAACCGAATCGCCCGGAGCGTATTACTTCGGTGTTCGAAACGCTGTGCGAATTACGTCCGGAGTGGCCGCAGGTCATTGCAGGCGCTATTCTCGCCAACACCCTGCGGTTATTTCCGGGGTTGCAGTCGCTGGAGCCTCACCAACCCGCCTGATGCCGCCGTCGTGGTCTTAGGCTCGCCGTTGACGCTGAACGCCGACGCCATAATACTGGCGTTTATTGCATCAATTGCTTTACTTTACGGTATCCTTGACGGCATCGGCGCAGACGTTGTCCAACCTGATGAGCGCCAGCATCGCCGGTTTCTTTTCGTCGGCGCTGGCGTAACGGCGGTCGGTGTTTCGCCGGATGCGCTTACGTTCAGTCGGCGATACATCGTCTTATTTACCGGAGAGCCTGATAGTGGACGGCTCACACCCGGTTGCAGAGTGCAGTGACATGCTTTCTTCATTTATCAATAATATCGAGTGGTTGACCGTTCGCCAGGCCGGCAATGAAACCACTTACCCTGGGCATTGCGCACGCTGTCATTTCGACCTGTCGGCGTACCGCGATGAGCTGTTTTTTCGGGCCGGTATTCCCATCCCGACGGAAATCGCGCGCTCGGTGCCGAAACGCCGGGCGGAGTATCTGGCGGGGCGTTATCTGGCAAAGGCGGTGTTATCCCGGCTGGGGGTGAATGACTATGTGCTGACCAGCGCGGCCGATCGCTCGCCGCAATGGCCGGAGCGTATCGCCGGTTCGCTCAGCCACAACGTCGATAGCGTGCTGTGCGCCGCGCATCAATGCCGCCATGACGGGTCCTGCGTTGGGCTGGATATTGAAACCCGGATGGATGTCGAACGCGCCAATAATCTGTGGCCCGGCATCGCCGATGAGATTGAGTATGACTGGCTGCATTCCCACAACCCCATCAGTTTCGCCAGTATGCTGACGCTGAGTTTTTCCGCCAAAGAGAGCCTGTACAAGGCATTGTATCCACAGGTAAAACGTTATTTCGATTTTCTGGATGTCCGCATGGTCGGGCTGGATACCGCACAGCAGACCTTCACGCTGCAATTGCTGACCGACCTGTCGCCGGCTTATCTGGCGGGGCGTCGTTTCTCGGGAACCTACCAATTGCGGGAAAACGATATCACCACGTTTCTGTTTGGTTGAACAGGATGCCATTGACGTCACGACAACAGGGAGCGACGAACATGAAGATGACCGGCAACACGATACTGATTACCGGCGGCGGCTCGGGTATCGGGCTGGGGCTGGCGGCGGCGTTTCACCAGCGGGGCAACCAGGTGATCATCGCCGGACGGCGCGAGGCGGCGTTGCGACAGGCGGCGGCCGATTTTCCCGGCATGGCCTGGCGGGTGCTGGATCAGCGCGATCCCGCGGCCATCAGCGCTTTTGTCGGGCAACTGACGCAGGATTATCCGGCGCTCAATGTGCTGATCAATAACGCCGGTATTCAGCGACGCGAAGACCTGACCCGGCCGGACCCGCAGCTGATCGACGACACGGTGTCGACCAACCTGCTGGGGCCGCTGTGGCTAACCGGTGCACTGATTCCGCATTTGCTGCGGCAGCCGCACGCGGCGGTGCTGAACGTGACGTCGGAGCTGGCGTTTCTGCCGCAGGCGATTACCCCAACCTATTGCGCCAGCAAAGCGGCGCTGCATGCCTACACCGACGCGCTGCGCTGCCAGTTGCGCCAGACGACGGTGCAGGTCATCGAGATTATTCCGCCCTGGGTGCAGACCGGATTGCAGGGCGACTGGGGTTATGACCCGCGCGCCATGCCGTTGCCGGACTTTATTGATGAAACGCTGGCTTTGCTGTCGCAACAGCCGGTGGCCGACGAGATTGTGGTGGAGCGCGCCCGCGCGTTGCGATTTGCCGAGCGAGAAGGGGCTTACGCCGAGCGTTTTCGGGCGTTCAACGTTGACCCGGAAACGGAAATCGGTAACTAAAAACGTACCCGGTTTTGGTTTCTCCGTCCTGGCGACGTATTTTCTGGCTTGTTATCCGGATGCAAAACTGTATCCGGATGTAATATTTCATGTTGGCTGATGTGTTTTGGTTTGTGCAACCGCCTCAATTTTAACCTGCCGGTGCGGGTTATTTCCCCATGTTTTTATAATGGATTTTATTTTATCATTTTAAATCAATTGATTAAGTTCGGTGCTTTCCTCTTGGTTTTTTGTTGAAATGCGTTTTTTTCGACGCCGTTCCCGCTGTATTCATTAATCCCCCGCGTTAACATGCCGATAACTAATGTAATGTTTTGTATAAAATCAGCATAAACGTACCCTCTTAAAGGAAAAAATGATGAATACAACCGCTCAGTCTCCTTCGTCGCCCGGTGTGAGTTTCTGGCACCACTGGCGGCTGATGCCGATGTTCAGTTCGATCATCGGCGTCATTCTGATCCTGTTCGCGTTGGCGATAGGGTTCTCGGTCCATTTTTTGATGCGCAGCAACAGTTCTCTCAATGACGTGACGGCGGAAATTCAGGTCCGTCTGGGGGTTTCCAACAGTTCCAACCACTTACGTACCGCCCGGCTGATGTTGATTCAGGCCGCCGCCGCCGCCAAGGATGGCGATAAAGACACCGCCAGCAGCAGTATCCAGCAGGCGGAAGGCCGTCTGAAACAGTCGGCTGACAGCTTTGCCACCTACCAGAGTCGTGAAGTAAAAACCCCGGCCGATCTGGCGCTGGATGACGCGCTACAGCAGCGCTACAACGACTACGTCAACAATGGCGTCAGGCCAATGCTGGATGCGGTGAAAACCGGCCGCTACGACGATGTGGTCACCACCGAATGGAAACAGACCCGTAAGCTTGACCTGGCCTACAACGAGGTGTTGCTGAAAGTGGTGGCGATCCGCACCCAGCGGGCGGAAGCGCTCAACAGCGAGGCGCAGCAAGAGTCAGTGTTGGGTTACAGCGTGATGGCCGCCAGCTTTGTGGTGGCGGTGCTGGTGTCGTTGTTTACCTACCTGTGCCTGCGCCGGGTGATTATCAAACCGATGCGCTCGCTGGTTGAACGTATCGAACACATCGCCTCCGGCGATCTCACCATGCCGCTGGCACAGTGGGGGCGCGGCGAAGTCGGTCAACTGGGGCAGTATTTGCAGAACATGCAGCAGTCGCTGGCGCGCACCGTCAGCAACGTGCGCCACGGGGTGGAAGCCATTTATCAGGGCATTACCGAAATTTCCGCCGGCAACAGCGACCTTTCTTCCCGCACGGAGGAACAGGCATCCGCGCTGGAACAGACCGCCTCCAGCATGGAAGAGCTGACTTCCACCGTGCGCCATAACGCCGACAACGCCAACCATGCCAGCCAACTGGCCGGCAATGCCTCCGGTAAAGCGCGGCAGGGCGGCGAACTGGTGGACAGCGTGGTGAAAACCATGGGCAATATCCATCAGAGTTCGAAGAAGATTTCCGAAATCACCAACATCATCAACGGTATCGCCTTCCAGACCAACATCCTGGCGCTCAACGCCGCGGTAGAAGCCGCGCGCGCCGGCGAACAGGGGCGTGGTTTTGCGGTAGTGGCGGGTGAGGTGCGCTCGCTGGCGCAGCGCAGCGCTCAGGCGGCCAAAGAGATCGAAGGGTTGATTACCGAATCCGTGTCGCTGGTGGAAACCGGCTCCGGTCAGGTCAGCCGCGCCGGGGAAACCATGCAGGATATCGTCAACGCCGTGACCAGCGTGACGGATATTATGGCGGAAATTTCGGTGGCGTCGCAGGAACAGAGCAAAGGCATCGATCAGGTCGGGCAGGCGATTAACTCTATCGATAATGTTACCCAGCAGAACGCCGCGCTGGTGGAGCAGGCTACCGCCGCCGCCGCGTCGCTGGCCGAACAGGCCGCCGGGCTGAATGAAGCGGTGTCGGCGTTTCGTATCGACGGCGCGGAACGCCGCCCGGCTATCAACATCGCGGCCCGTCCGGCTTCTGCGCAGGCGGCGTTGCCCAAGGCGCTCCCCGGCGCAAAAAAGGCCAAAAGCAGCAACGACGGCTGGGAAACCTTTTGAGTCTGGCAACTGACTAATAAATAACGCTCGTCAGTGAACGGGGAATACGTGAACGGGTAAAGCAAACGGGTAGCCTGTCGGCAGCCCGTTTTTTATGCCTGGCGGTTAGTAAAACGTCGGGCGGCCGGTGAAATGCCCGACCCAGCCGGACGGATTGGTAAAAATGCGAATGGCGGTGAAATCGGGAAACTCGCCGCTATCGAACCAGTGCGGTCATGGTCGTTACTCTCAACAAAAGGGGGTATGGCGTTAACCTTTCACTTTGCAGGGTTAAAAAACAAGATGCTTTATTTATAACTTATTACCAGACCTTTTTTTGATACGAGCGCGTAAAACAGTATTTACCTTTGCTTAACCGCGTGGAAGAGATTGTTGATATCAGGTTTTGTGGGGCGGGTTTCTGCGTTCATGTCGGTTGAAGATATTTGGGGGGTGTTCTCTGGCGGCTCCCGCCGAATAATTTATTTTTTTGAAATGTCATTAATATAGGCTGTTATTTATTTTCTATTTTATTATTTACTTTGATTTGATTAAGAATAAAGCAGGGAAGCAAAATACTTCCCTGCGGTTTGAATATTTATTGCCAGTTTACGATGACTTGCGCCTGCTGGCCGGAAACCGGTACCGTTCCGCCACTGGCTACGCGCATGGCAAAGAAGAACGGCTGTGCCGGGCTTTTGCCTTTAAATACTTCGGTTGACATTCTTCTTGTGCGGGAGACATCAACACAATTGCTGGTGCTGCCCTGACACAGATAAACACTCAGGCCTTGCGGATATCCCACTACATTCCATGTCCAGCTGACGTAAGTAATCGCACCGGTGGCCGGCGGATTGCCCTTAACCGGGACATCAGCGGTTTCGAGGAAATTACGGGCGTACACGCTGGGCAGTACCACGCTGGATGTGTAGCTGCCTGCCGCGATGGCCGCCTGAGAAAGTGAGGCTGCCAAAAGTGCGCCGCCCAGAGCGAGGCGTGTGAAAACTGATTTCCGTTTCATATAAATAACTCTCAATATGAGATGAATTGACCGACAGAAAATAGGTAGTGCCTGTCCATGCTGGTTATTTTATGGCTCAACCAGACCATGGCCGAGCGTTTTTTCGGCAGTGTAAATAATACCTGCTGATAATAGATGGTTATTTTCTGTCGACGAAAACCACTCCCCAGAGGTGAGAACAGGAATGGCAGCCGCTACGTTCTAATAATTAGCTGTTGATGTCAATTTTATATTTACTAATCCTGTTTTATATATGGGGATAAAAAAGGCGAAATAGTTTTGCTGATATTTATTTTCGATGATGGGTAAATAAGATGAAAAAATCATCTGAGCGATGCCGGTGAATAAAGCCGCAGCAAACCTGACCGCTGGGGTGGAAAGCGAGAAACGCGGGAATACGGGAATAAATGGCGACATGTCGGTGGCGTCTGAGCCACCGCTCGTATTGTCGCGGAGGCGCCGTCTGGAGATGAATGCCTGGTTATCAATCGTGCTTTAGCGTAACGAGCAGGGAATGCGGCGTCGCCTATTCGCCGTGCTTGCACACGGAGTTTATTCTTCGATAAAAAATAGTTTATTCTTAAATAATAAGCCAACCATAGCCTGATGGCGTTTTCCAGCATCATGATCGCTGTGCCCTGTGTATCAGGGGCGGCGACACGGTGTTGTGATGACGTCGCGAATGCATAGCCATTGACTCCATTTAAGGAGCAGAAAATGACACTTACTGAACGAGCCAGGATATTCGCCACCGCGGCGCATGCCGCCTGTGAGCAGAAACGGAAATATACCGGCGAGCCCTATATTGTTCATCCGGCGGCGGTGGTCGCCCTGTTAATGCAGATTGACCCATCGCCGGAAATGATTGCCGCCGCCTGGCTGCACGATACGGTGGAAGATACCGGCGTGACGCTGGAACTGGTGACCGAATTGTTTGGCACTCAGGTCGCGCGTTATGTGGAAATGCTGACCGATGTGCGCACCCGGCAAACCGGCGGCGAGCGCATTCACCGCAAAAACGCCAATTTGCTTCACAGCGCCGTCGCCTGCCCGGAGGCGCAGAGCATCAAGCTGTGCGACCTGATTGATAACAGCCGCAATATACTGGAGCACGACCCGGTGTTTGCCCGCCCGTACATGGTGGAGATGCGCCGCTTGTTAGCGGTGCTGACGCAGGGAGATCCAGGGTTGTATGCCGTTGCTACCCGTCAGTGCGAGCATAATATTCTTGCTATTCATCGTACGCTGGGCGACGAAGGCTGGTATCAGCAGCTATGGCAGCAATATGAAGCCCACCTGCCGCTGAGCGTAGTGCTGGCGCGAGCGCAGGCGCTGGCGTGAACGTGCGGATAGCGTCTGGGGTATTTACCGCTGACTCATTCCCATACCCGTCATAGTCAAACTCTGGCAGCCATTCAGAAATCACGGCCTGTTGCGTTGCCATGACCTCATTGATCAGCAGACTATTCCTGCTTTTTACCGATTAACATTTGTCGGAATATACCCGAAAGCGGGTGGAAATAACGCCAGAGGTCATTTTTCAAGGCGTCATTTTTATTCTTTGAAAGAATTAATTGTCCGCCGCCTTATATTAATTTCACTATAACTCATGATGAAATGTGATTCGCTGTCGCCTTTCCCGCCTCCTATGATGAATGGACGCAATCTGTTCCATTTATTGTCGACGGCCGGGAGGAAATATGGGGTTATGTCATGGGGCAGAACGGTTGACTGTCGGGGCTGTCGCGCCTGACGGCGGGGCGATGTGCGGTTGCCGTTGTGATACGGACATGAGGTGAGGAACGCCTGATGACGGAGATCCCGCGGCACATTATTGAGCAGGCTGTCGAATGGCGGCGTGACTTTCATGCCCATCCGGAAATCGGCCTGCACGAGCACCGCACTTCGGCGCGGGTGGCCGAACTGCTGGCGTCCTTCGGGCTGGAGGTGCATCAGGGAATGGCGCAGACCGGCGTCGTCGGGACGCTGCGCTGTGGCGACGGACCGGCCATCGGCCTGCGGGCGGACATGGACGCGCTGCCGATTCATGAACTGAACCACTTCCCCCACCGTTCCCGTGCCGAAGGCTGTATGCACGCCTGCGGACACGATGGCCATACCGCGATGCTGCTGGCGGCGGCGCGCCATCTGAGCGCGACCCGTGGTTTTCGCGGTACGGTGCATTTTGTGTTTCAGCCGGCAGAGGAGAACGCCGGCGGCGGAAAAATGATGATGCAGGAAGGGTTGTTCGAGCGTTTCCCGATGCAGGCGATCTATGCGCTGCACAACTGGCCGGGCCTGGCGGCGGGCGAGGTGGCGGTCAACCCCGGTCCGATGATGGCCTCGCAGGACAGTTTTCGCATTGTTCTGAGCGGCGTGGGATGCCATGCGGCGATGCCGGAGCGCGGCGCCGATCCGATCGTGGCCGCCGCCCAGCTGATTCTGGCGTTACAGACTATTACCGCCCGTCGGTTGTCGCCGCTGGAACAGGCGGTGATCAGCATCACCCGCATCGAAGGCGGAGAGGCCGTCAACGCCATTCCGGGCCAGGTCACGCTGGCGGGCACGCTGCGTTGTCTGACGCCGCACACGCGCGAGCGGGCGCGGCAACTGATTGGCGAGTATGTGCAGGCGGTGCCGCAGCCGATGGGGGTACAAAGCGAGTTGCGCTGGCGGAATGGTTATCCGGTAACGCAGAACCAGCCCGATGCGGCCGAGACGGTGCGCGAGGCGGCGATCGCGGCGTTGGGCACAACGCGGGTGCACTGGAATCAGCCCCCTTCAATGGCGGCGGAAGATTTCTCTTACCTGCTACAGGCCTGCCCCGGCGCTTATTTCTGGCTGGGCGCGGACGGCGCATCGCCATCGGCTTCGCTGCACAATGCGGAATACGATTTTAACGATGAGATTATCGCCAGCGGTGTTCGGGTGTGGGTGGCGCTGGTGGAGCGGTCGTTGCGTGCAAGCGAGGCCGGTTGATAACGACGATACAACCGGCTCTGATGCTTAACGACCGATACTTCTCAACTGGGCGCAAAACGGGCAGGTGCAGCCGCTGACCGATGTGGCATCGCAGATACCCAATTGACCGGCTTGCTGGCCGGTAGCGACATGACCGTTGCTGAATGCCGTTTCCACCTGCGCCAGCTTCATGGCGTCATTCGGGTTGATCGGCGCCAGTTTGGCCTGAAACGCCGAAGCGTTGGCCGCCGCAAATGAGAGAAAAACCAGCGACATCCTGAGTTTCATGACAGACCGCCTGTGGGTTGCAAAGTAAATCATGGTGCGAAGGAATAATGACGGTTTGTTATAACATAACCTTTTCTGCTGCGCATCCCTCGTCTTCATCCCCCAATCGTACAGTTTGTAAGCGTTCATGACGGCCACGCGGCCGTATCCGCCGACAGGGTTGACCGCGTTTTGTGGTCTTTATTTTGTTATGTTATAACATAACAAAATAAAGTGTCAGGAGGCGTTCTCGAATGTGGCAGGCCATGCCGCCTTTACTGCGGGTAGAACATTTGAACGTGGCGCATTACGCCGGCCAGCCTTTGCTTACCGATATTCATTTTACGGTCGGGAGCGGGGAGTGCCTGGCGATTGTCGGCCCTAACGGCAGCGGCAAATCCACGCTGTTGCGTGCGTTGCTGCACGACCCGCCGCCGGCAAGCGGCTGTGTCTGGCTGGGCGATAAACCGCTGGCGCAGCTGTCCCGGGCGCAACGGGCGCGACGTATCGCGCTGATGAGCCAGCATGACTCCCCCAGTCTCGCGTTAACGGTGGAGGAGTACGTGTCGCTTGGCTGTTTGCCGCATGCGAATGCGCTGTCGCTGTCGGCGCAACAAGCCACGGTGGCGCAGGTGCTGGATGAAACCGGCTTGTCGCCACTACGGCAGCGCAGCCTGGCGGCGCTGTCCGGCGGGGAGCGTCAGCGGGCGTTTCTGGCGCGCGCGCTGGCGCAGCGCCCGGATCTGCTGCTGCTGGACGAACCGACCAACCATCTCGACCCGCCTGGTCGAGCGGCGCTGCTGGCGCTGGTGCGGCAGCGCGGCATCGCCGTGGTGGCGGTATTACACGATTTGTCGCTGGTGGAGCCGTTCGCCGATCGGGTGCTGGTGCTGTGTCAGGGCCGACAGGCATGTTGGGATGTGCCGTCGCGGGCGCTCGCCAGCGATTGTATCTACCCGGTGTTCGGCATTCGCAGCTTCACGGTTCCGCATCCGGAAACCGGCCTGCCGTTTCGCTTGTTTGACGCGCCCGCAGGCGCGTGTGGATTCATTACCAGAGGAAGTCTATGAAAATATCATGCGGCGGTGCGTCGCTAGTTAACGGTTCGGCCGCGTTGATGGGGCTGTTGTTGGGATTGAGCGCCGTCACGGCGCAGGCGTCGGGGTTCCCGGTGACGGTACAGAGTTGCGGTAAGCCGCTGACCTTCACCCAGGCGCCGCAGCGCGCCATCATCAACGATCTCAACATGTCCGAAATGGCGTTTGCGCTGCATCTGCAACCGCAGATTGTCGGCCTGACCGGCATCAGCGGCTGGTACAAGATGACGCCGGAATTCCGCCGGCAAATGGGGACGATTCCGGAGTTGTCGCCGAAATACCCGTCGCTGGAAACCTTGCTGGCTGCCAGTCCGGATTTCTTCTTCGCCGGCTGGAACTACGGCATGAAAGTGGGCGGCGACGTCACGCCGGACACGCTGGCGAAATACGGCGTCAAAACGCTGGTGCTGAGTGAAAGCTGTATTTTTGAAGACCAGCATCGTCCGCGCGCCAGCATGGATTTGCTGTACGGCGACGAACTGACGCTGGGGAAAATTTTCGGCCGCGAGGAACAGGCGCAGGCGCTGGTGGAACAGTGGAAGGCACGGCTGGCGGCCTTGCCTACACCGCCGTCGGGTCAGGCGCCGCTCAAGGTATTCGTCTATGACTCCGGCGAGGATAAACCCTTTACCAGCGGCGTTTACGCCATGCCGACCGCCATTATCGACGCCGCGGGCGGCCGCAATGTAATGGACGGTATGGCGGCAAGCTGGGCCACCACCTCCTGGGAAACGGTGGCAGCGGCGGAGCCGGATCTGATCATTCTGCTGGATTACCAGAACGGCGGCGGCGCGGCGGCGTTGCAGCATTTTCTGGAGGCTCACCCGCTGATGAAACACACCCCGGCGGTGGCGCATCAGCGCTATCTGAAGCTGCAATACGCCGAGCTGACGCCGGGGCCGGCCAATATCGACGCGATTGAAAAGCTCGCTCACGCGCTCTATCCGGCTGCGGCCCGATGAGGGCGCGCCGTCATTACACGCTGATCTGCCTGCTGATAGTAACCCTGCTTCTGGCGATGATGCTGTTCAGCACCGCGGTGGGCGCTATCCGTATTCCGCTGGCGCAGGTGCTGGCGGCGCTGACGCCGGATCACGGCGACGCGCCGGACAGCGTGCGCCGCATCGTGCTGGAACTGCGCCTGCCGCGCACCCTGCTGGCGGCGATCACCGGCGCCGGGCTGGCGATGGTCGGCGCACTGCTGCAAACCACCACCCGCAACGATCTGGCGGATCCGTTTCTGTTCGGCTTGTCCTCCGGCGCGTCGGCGGGCGCGGTGCTGGTGATCACCCGTTTTGGCGAATGGTTCGGCGCGTTCACGCTGCCGGTCGCGGCGTTTGGCGGCGGCATTTGCTCGGCGCTGGCGGTGATGCTGCTGTTTTTCCTACGACAGGGACGGCAGGCCGAGCATCTGGTGATCTGCGGGCTGGCTATTTCGTTTTTGTTTGGCGCGCTCACCAGTTATCTGGCGTTCTCCGGCGACCAGCGTGCCGCCAGTTCGGTGCTGTTCTGGTCGCTGGGCGGGCTGGGGCTGGCGCGCTGGGAAAATCTGCCAGTGGCGTTAAGTAGCCTGGCGTTGCTGGTTGGGTTAGTGCTGGCGCGCTGGCGGGCGCTGGATAGCCTGCTGGCCGGGGAGCAGACGGCGGCGTCGCTGGGGGTTCACGTCAACCGGTTGCGGATCGACGTGTTTCTGTGTTGCGCGCTGGCGACGGCATTGCTGGTGTCGCTGACCGGCGTGATCGGGTTTGTCGGGCTGATGGTGCCGCATCTGTGCCGCCCGCTGGCCGGGGCGCGCCATCGGCGGCTGATCCCGCTGTGTGGCTTGCTGGGGGCGGCGCTGCTGTGCGGCGGCGATACCCTCAGCCGGGTGTTGCTGCCGTCGCAGGAACTGCCGGTGGGGATTGTTACCGCCGGGTTGGGAGGCGTTTTCGTGATTGTTCTGCTGGCAAAACGTTAGGTATTGCTTATCGATTTGATAAAGACAACGCATTAGCGACATACGTCACATTTTTGTATCTTACATCTCAAGCCAAACACATTCGAACACATGAGGAAACTGAGATGTCCGTTATCAATACTAAAGTTAAACCGTTTAAAAACCAGGCCTTTAAAGATGGTCAGTTCATCGAAGTGACCGAGAAAAGCATCGAAGGCAAATGGAGCGTGTTCTTCTTCTATCCGGCTGACTTTACGTTTGTCTGCCCGACCGAATTGGGCGACGTAGCGGATTATTACGACGAGTTCCAGAAAATCGGCGTAGATATCTACTCTGTGTCCACCGACACCCACTTTACTCACAAAGCCTGGCACGGCAGCTCCGACACCATCGCCAAAATCAAATACGCGATGATCGGCGACCCGACCTGCCAGCTGACCCGCAACTTCGAAAACCTGCGTGAAGACCAGGGTCTGGCTGACCGCGGCACCTTCATCGTTGACCCGGAAGGCATCATCCAGGCGGTGGAAATCACGGCGGAAGGCATCGGCCGCGACGCGTCCGACCTGCTGCGCAAAGTGAAAGCCGCTCAGTACGTGGCGTCTCACCCAGGTGAAGTGTGCCCGGCTAAATGGAAAGAAGGCGATGCTACGCTGGCGCCGTCTCTGGACCTGGTTGGCAAAATCTAAGTCCGACTCTCTCTCTGATGCTTTTATCGGGTGCGTTGCACCCGATTTTTTACGCCAACGCCAAGGATAATCTATGCTCGACAATAATATGCAGCTCCAGTTGAAAGCCTATCTGGAAAAATTAACCAAACCTGTTGAGTTAGTGGCGACGCTGGACGACTCAGCCAAATCCGCTGAAGTTCGGGAACTGCTGACCGAAATCGCCGGGTTGTCCGATAAAGTCAGTTTCTTTGAAAATAACGATCTGCCGGTGCGTAAGCCTTCGTTCCTGATAACCAATCCGGGGTCGGCCAACGGGCCGCGTTTTGCCGGTGCGCCGATGGGACATGAATTTACCTCGCTGGTGCTGGCGTTGCTGCAAACCGGTGGTCACCCGTCGAAAGAAGCGAAAGAATTACTCGATCAAATCCGCGATCTGGACGGTAAGTTCCACTTTGAAACCTATTACTCGCTGACCTGCCACAACTGCCCGGATGTGGTGCAGGCGCTGAATTTAATGTCCGTTCTGAACCCGAACGTCACCCACACCGCGATTGACGGCGGCGTGTTTCAGGATGAGATCAAAGACCGCAATATCATGGGGGTGCCCACGGTATTCCTCAACGGCGAACATTTCAGCCAGGGCCGCATGAGCCTGGGGGAAATCGTCGGTAAGATCGACACCGGCGCCAACGCCCGCGTGGTCGACAAGCTGAACAGCCGCCCGGTGTATGACGTGCTGATCGTCGGCAGTGGCCCGGCGGGCGCGGCAGCGGCCGTATACGCGGCCCGTAAGGGGATCCGCACCGGTCTGATGGGCGAGCGTTTCGGCGGCCAGATTCTGGATACCGTCGATATCGAAAACTACATTTCGGTGCCGAAGACCGAAGGCGCCAAACTGGCGACCGCGCTGAAAACCCACGTGGACGACTACGATGTCGATGTTATCGATCTGCAGAGCGCGCAGAAACTGATTCCGGCTTCCGAACCGGGTCAGCCGCACCAGATTGAAACCGTCTCCGGCGCGGTGCTGAAATCCCGCAGCATCATCATTGCCACCGGCGCGCGCTGGCGCAACATGAACGTGCCGGGCGAAGATCAGTACCGCACCCGCGGCGTGACCTATTGCCCGCACTGCGACGGCCCGCTGTTTAAAGGTAAGCACGTGGCGGTGATCGGCGGCGGCAACTCTGGCGTGGAAGCGGCCATCGACCTGGCGGGTGTGGTGAAACATGTGACCCTGCTGGAGTTCGCGCCGGAGCTGAAAGCGGATTCGGTGTTGCAGAACAAACTGCGCAGCCTGCCGAACGTGGACGTTATCGTGAACGCCCAGACCAGCGAAGTGCTGGGCGACGGCCAGAAAGTCACCGGCCTGCAGTACAAGGATCGCGTTACTGACAGCGTTCACAAGCTGGCGCTGGAAGGGATTTTCGTGCAGATCGGCCTGCTGCCAAACACCGGCTGGCTGGAAGGCGCGGTTGACCGCAACCGTATTGGTGAAATCGAGATCGATGCCCGCTGCGAAACCAGCGTGAAAGGCGTATTTGCGGCGGGCGACTGCACCACCGTGCCTTACAAGCAGATCATTATCGCCACCGGCGAAGGCGCCAAGGCTTCCCTGAGCGCGTTTGATTATCTGATCAGAACCCAGGCGTGATTTGCGCGGGTCCGAACCCTGTTCCATCCTGTGGCCTGACCGGCCACTTTCGGGCTGTTACCCTCATGCGTTAACCTGATCTTTCAGGCGACCCGACCCCCTTCAGCTGGTCTGAAGGGTTTTTTTTACGGATAGCCCATCAGGCGGTCAGCGGCACAGTGATGACCGGCTGGCCGACGTTAAACTGGGTATCGAACGCGAACATATCGTTGAAGACGCAGAACTCCGGCACGCCCACTTCCAGCACCGGCACCTGCTGTTGCAGATAGCGCAGGCACGCCTGCTGAACTTTCAGATACGCTTCCGATTCCTCTTCCGTCATCCAGCGCACCAGATATCCCAACGTAACGTGAAAGCGATAGGTATCGTGGTCCGGCGCGCGGATCGCCAGCCGTTCGGACAGCCGATCCCGCAGGGTGCGCAACTTGCGTTCTTCATTGTCATCCGCCGGCGTCAGGCGCAGCGTGGCGCCGGAGTCCTGCCGGGCGTTGAAGTCGGTGATACGCAGTTTAAACGGCAGCGTGGCTTGCAGATCGAATCCCACCAGCTTACGCGCCAGATGGTCGGTACAGCTTTGCATGGGCGCGTCGGTCGGCAGGTCGGCCGGCCAGAACGGTAATTTGCGTTTGGATTCGGTCACGCCTTCAAACACCGTCATGTGGTAACTGGAGGGCGGGGTGAAGGCCAGGCTGGGGCTGAAATCCTGCTGTCTGAGCGTATCGCGCACCGCGGTAAAGGCATTCGACGCGCTAGAACCCAGTGGGATGTGGGAAATAATGGTGTTGCCGGGGAAGCGCCTGACGCTGCCGTCGGGATTGAATTTGCCGCCGATGTCGCGCGGCGTGGGCACCAGAGAACCGGATGGGCGCATGGTTCTGAACGTGTCGTCGGCTCTGGCGTTGGCGAACAACGACATACCGTAAGCCAGCAACGGCAATTGTAAGACGAAGCGGCGGCGTAACGGGTTCATAGCTCCTCCCTGTGGTTGACGATGGATAGATATGGATAGATGTGCTGTCCGCCTAGGTTAGGCGCACTTTGGTGACGGGTAAATTTCACGCAACCATGAAGTTGTAAGCGGATCTTAATCGCGCCGGACCTGACATGTTGCTGTCATCGACCAGTGACAGAGTGACATTTTGGCTTCGTCACGCTTGTTGACGCCAGTTTTTCCATTGACTTCACCGCACCAGGAAAACCGATTATGTGCCCTCAACCGCCATCGCCGGTGCTCAGCCCGGAACCCCGCCTTGCCAGTGATGTAAAAGCTCACCATATCGAATTGGGACGTTGGACCGAAGTGGCTGAACGTACCGTACTCAACCATGTTTCGCTGGGTGATTACAGCTACATCATGAACGATTGCGACCTGATGTTTACCCGCATCGGCAAATTTACCTCGATCGCCTCGCATGTGCGCATCAATCCCAGCAACCACCCGTGGTGGCGGCCGACGCTGCATCATTTCACCTATCGCCCCGGTAAATACCGCCTGAGCGATAACCCGGCGACGGTGGACGAGGAAATTTTCACCTGGCGCCAGCAGGATAACGTGGTGATCGGCCATGATGTCTGGATCGGTCATGGCGCGATCGTGCTGCCGGGCGTGACCATCGGCAACGGCGCCATTGTCGGAGCGGGCAGCATCGTGACCAAATCGGTACCGGCCTGGACGGTGGTGGTCGGCAACCCGGCGCGGGTGCTGCGTCCGCGCTTTGAAGACCCGGCGGTAGCGGAAAAGCTGGAGCAACTGAGCTGGTGGGACTGGCCGGACGAGAAGATCCGCGATCATCTCCACCTGTTCCAGCAGGATGTGACCGCGTTTGTCGACTATTTCTATCGCGACCCGTCGCTCCCGATTCAATCTGATCAACTGCCGCGGTAGGTAGACCACGACCAGGGCGAAATCAGAAACGGCAGGTGGTAATGCCCGGCGTCGCCGAGGCGCACGTCAATCTGCGCGCTCACGTACAACGCTTCCCGGTTGCCGGCGGCAAACCAGCGGCCGATATCTGCCGTCAGGCGGTAGTGACCGGCGGGCAGCGGGTCGGGCGTGAAGCTGGCGATGCGGCCGTCATCGTCGGTATGATGCCGCGCCACCGGTTGCCAGCTGTCGTGCACTCGCCGCTCCAGCAGCACAAGGACGCCCGCCGCCGGCTGGCCCAGCGCCGTATCCAGAATGTGGGTGCTAAGCGTACTCATTCGCCGATCGTTCCTTCCAGTCTGAGCAGGGTAATCTGGCGCAACTGTTCCAGCGCTTCCGCCGTTTCCTGCTGAGGCGTGTTTTGCAGCCGGCGATGCAGAATTTGCAGGATTTCTTCGCCGCTGCGGCCTTTGGCGCGAATCAGAAACACCCGGCCAAACTGAGATTCGTAACGGGCGTTGCCCGTCCGTAATGCGTTGGTCAGCGTGTTATCGTTGGTGCGCACCACCGCCTGTTCCTGACGGGACAAACCGGCTTCCGGCGTCGCACTGTGCGCCGGCTCGCCGATGCGCGGGTGCGTGCGCAACGCCTGAGCCAGTTCTTCTTCCTGCCAGCCTTTAGTCGCCTGTAATCCGGCCGCCAGCAACGCCGCACGGTTGCCGTAGGGCCGGCCGGCGGTGACCTGTTTGGCCCAGCCGGGCAGGGCCACGCACGGTGTTAGCAGCGCCACCGCTTCGCTGACATTGAGCAGATTAAACTGTTCTAACGTGATCATCGTCGCTCCTTGTTCGGTTGTCTTGACGCAATACGACGTGAATTCCCTGTTGTCACGCCGGTTTCGTAGGATAGGATTTTGTCATTGCAACTAGCGTGCCAGCTATAACCTGACCGGCAGGTTGGAAACCGTTGTAGCCCGCTGCATACAATCGGCTCACGGTAGCGCAACGCACTGCACTGTAGTGGTGCGGTCGGGGGCATGGTGCAATCATGGTGCAGTGTGTCTGGTGTCATTCGTTACCGTATGACTCGGTTGTGGGGGCTGAAGGCTTCTGTCGGCGTTGTCGGCCGCCGGTTGTTGCTCTGTTTTTGAAGTGAGTAATCACTAATTTGATGGGGCGCTTTATAGCTAGCGGCACTGCTGACTGAGCGGCGGGCTATCAGCAGCCCGCCTGATGGAATGAGACACTGAAAGTTGGTGAGTGCTTATTTACTTTGTGGTAAATAGCCTGTTGCAGACACTGCGCTGGCAAATAGCCCGCTAACAGAGGCCCCGGCGATGTGTCTCCTGCCTGCCCACTGCGTGGTTACGCCGGTTGAGGCTGCTGATGTTGGCGTGTGCTAACCGGCGCCTGACGCAGCAGCCGCAGGCCGTTGCCCACCACCAGCAGGCTGGCGCCGACATCGGCGAACACCGCCATCCACATGGTGCCCATACCCAGCAGCGTGAGCGTCAGGAACAGCGCCTTGATGCCGAGCGCCAGCACGATGTTCTGGATCAGGATGGCGCGGGTGGCTTTGGAAATGAGCACAAATTCCGGGATTTTGCGCAAGTCGTCGTTCATCAGCGCCACATCGGCGGTTTCAATCGCGCTGTCGGTGCCCATCGTTCCCATGGCGAAACCGATATCCGCGCGCGCCAGCGCCGGGGTATCGTTGATGCCGTCGCCCACCATGCCGGTCACGCCCTGCGCCGACAGCCGTTCAATCTGCGACAGCTTGTCTTCCGGCAACAGGTTGCCGCGCGCTTCATCAATCCCCACATCACGGGCGATGGCCTGCGCCACGTGCTGATTGTCGCCGGTGAGCATCAGGGTTTTAATGCCGGCCTGATGCAGCTCGTTGATCGCTTCCTGACTGGAGGGTTTCACCGTGTCTGCCACCGCCATCAGCGCCAGAATCTGTCGCCCGTCGCCCAGAATGATCGCAGTGTTGCCCGCCTGCTCCAGTGCGCTCAGCCGCTCGGTAATGCCGTCGGCCGCGTCGCCCAGCCACAGTCTGGCCAGCCGCTGGTTGCCGAGGAAATAGCGCTGTCCCTGTAAGGTGCCGATGACGCCCTGTCCGGCGACGGCGCTGAAATCGTCGACGTCGATCAACGGCGTGCCGGCTTGTTGCGCCGCTCTCGCCACCGCCTGCGATACCGGGTGGTCGGAACGGCTGGCCAGGCTGGCGGCCAGTTGTCGGCAGCGGGCGTCGTCAACGCCGGCGACTGACTCAAAGCCGGTCTGTACCGGTTTGCCGTGGGTCAGGGTGCCGGTTTTGTCCAGCGCCAGCCAGGCGAGGGCATGGCCTTTTTCCAGAAAGACCCCGCCTTTGATCAGAATGCCGCGCCGCGCCGCCGCCGCCAGCCCGCTGACGATGGTCACCGGGGTGGAAATCACCAGCGCGCACGGACAGGCGATCACCAACAGCACCAACGCTTTGTAGGTCCAGTCCAGCCAGTCGCCATCGGCAAACAGCGGCGGCAGCACTGCCACCAGCAGCGCCCCCAGAAATACCAGTGGGGTGTAGACGCGGGCAAACTGGTCGACAAACCGCTGCGTCGGCGCTTTGGTTCCCTGCGCCTGTTCCACCGCGTGAATAATGCGCGCCAGCGTAGTGTTGGCCGCCGCCGCCGTCACCCGATATTCAAACGAGCCGCTTTCATTGATGGTGCCGGCAAACACGCTGTCGCCGACACGTTTATCCACCGGCAGGCTTTCCCCGGTAATCGGCGCCTGATTGACGGCGGAGTGGCCGCTGGTGATTTCACCATCCAGCGCGATACGTTCGCCGGGGCGCACCCGCACGATGCTGCCCGGCGTGACGGTTTTGGCTTCTACTTCGCGCCAGTCGCCATCCGGCTGTTGTACGGTGGCGGTGTCCGGCGCCAGATTCATCAGCCCGGCGATGGCGTTGCGGGCTCTGTCCAGCGAACGCGCCTCAATGTGCTCGGCGAGGGTAAACAGCACCATCACCATTGCCGCTTCCGGCCACTGTTGCAGGAAAAGCGCGCCGGTTACCGCGATGCTCATCAGCGCGTTGATGTTCAGGTTGCCGGTACGAAGGGCAATCCAGCCTTTGCGGTAGGTGGTCAGCCCGCTGGCCGCCACGGCGAGAATCGCCAGCACCGCGGCCCACCACTCGGGCAGACCGGTCCACTCAACCGCTTCCGCGGCGGCGGCGGCCACTACCGCCAGCCCCAGCGGCCACCAGGCTTTTTTCTGCTCCGGCGGCAGAGGCGTACGGTCGTTTTCGGTGCGGACTTCGGGTTCAAAACCTAACGAACGGATCGCGGTCAGCACCTTGTCCAGCGCGTCGTAGCGGTGGGTGACGGTCATCACCCGTTGCATCAGGTTAAACTCCAGTTCGCTCACTTCCGGCAGGGCGTCGAGTTTTTTGCGCAGCATCACCTCTTCGGTCGGGCAGTCCATCTGCATGATGCGGATCGGCGTGCGCTGCTGGTCGCCGGTGCGTTCCGCACTCGTCAGCTCTGAGGTCGGCTGGGGCGGCGCCGAATGGTCGCAGCAATGACTGGCGCACGATTGCTCGCTGTGCTGAGCGTGAGCGGAGCTGGGTGCCGCCTGGACCACCCCGACATGTGCCTGCTGGTGCGGCCGGAACAGGGCCTTGCCCGGTTTTTCCAGCGCAACGGGCTGGAACTGACGGCGAGAAGTGGGTGAATGTTTCTCTGACATGGTTGATTCCTGTTCGGGATTTTGCTGTAGTAAAAACCCTGTAGCAACTACAGGGTCAAGGGGAATCACATGAAAATCGGCGATCTGGCGAAAGCGACCAACACCACACCGGAAACCATTCGTTTTTATGAGAAGAAAGGGCTATTGCCCGAACCGGAACGCACCGAAGGGAACTACCGTCACTATTATCAGTTTCATGTTGATCGGCTGCGGTTTATCCGTAACTGCCGTTCGCTGGACATGAACCATGATGAAATCCGCGCTCTGATTACGCTGAGCGAGCAGCCGGCCGCCAGCTGCGAGGGGGTGAACGTGTTGCTGAATGAACATCTGGGGCACGTGGAAGCGCGCATCGCCGAGCTGCAGCAACTGAAAGCGCAACTGATGCACATCAGCCAGCGCTGTCAGGTGACGCAGACGGTGGACGGTTGCGGCATCCTGCACGGTTTGTCTGCGCTGGAACCCGAAGAAAGCGGCACCGGTCATACGCATTTGGGGTGAGCGCGTACTCGCCTGATTATGCCGATTCCCGCTCGATAAGCTGAAAGCCGATGTCGACAATGGCGTCGCTGTGCGTATCGCCGGCGATGCTGTCTGCCAGTAAAGTGGCCGCCCGGCGCCCCATCTCCTGCCTGTCGATACCGACCGTGGTGAGGGCGGGCCGGTTGCTGGCGGCAAAATCCAGATCGCCGAACCCCATCACCGCCAGATCCTGCGGAACACGCAGGCCACGACTTTCCGCTTCCATGATCGCGCCCTGCGCCAGTGTGTCCGAACTGCAGACGACAACATCGGGTTGGTTCTGCTCAAGCAACTGACTTAGCCCGTGACGGCCAAATGCCAGCGTGGCCGGCAGAGGCGCGTCGATGCAGGCCGGCAGGGGAACGCCGTGGCCGGACAGCGCGTTGCACAAACCGGTTTTGCGCCTCGCGGCGCGCGGGTCCGCCGTCCAGATCAGGCCCGGGCGCTGATATCCTTTACGGCGGATATACTCTGCGATCGTCATCCCGACCTTTTCATGCGAGAACCCCACCAGCATATCCAGCGGCGTTGGCGTGAGATCCCAGATTTCCACCACGGGAACCGCGGCGTTGAGAATGATTTTTTTAAGCGCGGGCGAGTGATGGATGCCGGTGAGCACCACGCCGTCTGGGCGGCGCGACAGCAGCGTCGCCACCAGTTCCTCCTCGGCCTGCTGCGTGTATCCCGCCACACAAAGCAGCATGTGATACCCGCGTCGCGCCAGTTCATCGCTGAGGGCCTGAATGGTATCGACAAACATGTTGTTATTGATTTGCGGCACCACAACGGCAATCAGCTTGCTGCGTCGGGAGGCCAGCCCGCCCGCCAGCGCGTTCGGAATATACCCGGTGGCGCGCACCGCTTCCTGCACCTTTTCAATGGTTTTGGCGCGCACCAGCGCGGGGGTGTTAAGCGCGCGGCTGACCGTCATGGAAGAGAGGCCCGCCGCCCGGGCGACGTCATCCAGCGTTGGCGCGCGTACTGCGGCGGCATGTCGCGTTGTTTTTTTGGTACTCACAGTGAGACTGGCCCTTGTGTCATCTGGTGGCGTCCGTTTCGTGGATTATTGGTGAAGCCGGGTCTTTTTGCCAGCGCGGCGCTGCGGCCCGCGCATAGTGAACCCCGTGCCTGATATTACGCGGGAAGGGATCATGTTGGCGCTATCATTTCATTGTGCAATTCGCCAGAAACATCCGGATTGTGATCATTTGTACAAAATAGATTCAACGCAGTGGTGCTTCATCTGCATCTTGGTTATTTATGTTAGCGCAAACATTTTATCAGATGAGGGCCATGCCATGTCGTTAAGTGCAAATTCAGATGCCGTTTCCTATGCCAGCGTTACCGGCGTCAAAACTGCGGCGGAAACCGGTGACCGTATTGAGTGGGTTAAATTGTCGCTGGCGTTTCTGCCGCTGGCAACGCCGGTGAGCGACGCCAAGGTGCTGACCGGGCGCCAGAAACCGCTGACCGAAGTGGCGATTATTATTGCGGAGATTCGCTCCCGTGACGGGTTTGAAGGGGTAGGGTTCAGCTATTCCAAGCGTGCCGGCGGCCAGGGGATTTATGCACATGCGAAAGAGATCGCCGATAATCTGCTGGGGGAAGACCCGAACGATATCGATAAAATCTACAGCAAGCTGCTGTGGGCCGGTGCCTCGG
Source organism: Dickeya dadantii NCPPB 898 (assembly GCF_000406145.1). Taxonomy (NCBI): domain Bacteria; kingdom Pseudomonadati; phylum Pseudomonadota; class Gammaproteobacteria; order Enterobacterales; family Pectobacteriaceae; genus Dickeya; species Dickeya dadantii. Next base: position 548,959 of record NZ_CM001976.1, read on the forward strand.
TGGGGCGCAGCGGCATGGCCGTGCAGGCCATCTCTCCTATCGACATCGCGCTCTGGGATATGAAAGCCAGGCGCGCAGGATTGCCGCTGGCGAAATTACTGGGCGCGCACCGGGATTCGGTTCAATGCTACAACACCTCCGGCGGCTTTCTGCATACCCCGCTGGATCAGGTGCTGAAGAACGTCGCTCTCTCGCGGGAAAGCGGCATTGGCGGCATCAAACTGAAAGTTGGGCAGCCCAACACCGCGGAGGATATTCGCCGCTTGACCGCGGTCCGCGAGGCGCTGGGCGAAGATTTCCCGTTAATGGTGGACGCCAACCAGCAGTGGGATCGGGAAACCGCGATCCGCATGGGGCGCAAAATGGAGGCCTTCAATCTGATCTGGATCGAAGAGCCGCTGGATGCCTACGACGTGGAAGGTCATGCGCAATTAGCCGCCGCCCTCGACACGCCGATTGCCACCGGTGAAATGCTCACCAGTTTCCGGGAGCATGAACAGTTGATTCTGGGCAACGCCAGTGATTTTGTTCAGCCGGATGCGCCGCGCGTGGGTGGGATTTCCCCGTTCCTGAAAATTATGGATTTGGCCGCCAAACACGGCCGCAAACTGGCCCCGCATTTTGCCATGGAGGTGCATTTGCATCTGGCCGCCGCCTACCCGCTGGAGCCGTGGCTGGAGCATTTTGAATGGCTCAACCCGCTGTTTAACGAGCAGCTCGAACTGCGCGACGGGCGCATGTGGGTGTCGGATCGTCATGGCCTGGGTTTTACCCTGAGCGAGCAGGCCCGTAAGTGGACGCAACTGAGCTGTGAGTTTGGCAAATACGCCGGGTAGCGTCTGACGCTGTTGTCATGACGTTTGCCGCAGTCAGTGACGTTTGTGTTATCCGTGACGTTTGATATGCCGCCGCCGCCGGTCATGGCACATAGCAACCGGGGCGGCAGACTTGCCTGAATGGCGAAATTTTATTCTTTATCCACTACGTTGAAATAATTTCTATATATAAATATTTAAAATTAAATAATAATAAAATAAATATTAACGAACAAATTACTGACGTGAAAATTTATATTTTATAAGTTAATGATTATGGTTGTGGACACGAGCAGTTTGTGCGCTTTGCTAAAAAAAATTTTAAGATTTCTCCGATTGTTATTTTAAATTTTGTTTATGTGATATATTATCCGGCACGGAGAAGCGTCAATAATAAAAACTTAATGGATTATGATTAAAAAGTGTCTACTAATCAGATAAAGATTTCCTATGGGAATGATTTTTTTGTTATTAAATTGATGGACTTTTTATCAATCAATTTAACATTAATAGTCAGCGCCAGGCTATTTCTGATGGGCGCTTTCGATGATGTCATTATGATTAGCCTGCTATTCTCAACCTCTTTTCTACTTATTGGAGAATATACCGGCTTATATCACCACAGTCTTAAAAATATGCAACCTGGTGGGAAGAGAAGACTGTGGGGTTCCGCATTATTGTCGGTCATCTTTGTGGAGGTGGTCAGGAATTATGCCGGTACGCTGTACTCGCTGGGTCTATTGCATCAACTCGATAATATCTATTTTTCCGCAACGCTGTACTGGTATATTCTTTCGCTATGCAGCCTCTATATCACGCGTTTAATTACGTTTAAGTTTACGACTAAAAAGCGGATGCGAATTGCTATTGTGGGATTAACGCCCGGTGGGTTAGCGGCGGAAAAAGCATTGCTTAAAGAGCATGCCAACATGCAGTTAGAATTGGCTTTCTACGACGATCGTAGTCCATCCCGTTGTGGCTATCTGTTTAAGAGCCAATTTAAAGGTAAGGTGAGCGAGCTGATCGAGGAAGCCAAAGCGGGCAGAGTGGATGAGATTTATATTGCGCTGCCGATGGTTGCGCTAAAACGCATTCGTTATTTTCTGTCGATGATGTCCGATACGACGGTGGATACTTACATCATTCCCGATCTTTATTCCTACAGTTCATACGTATCGCAGTTCCGTTCCATCAATAACATTCAGACCATCAGTATTTTCAGATCGCCGTTTGATGGGATTGGTTCGGTGATTAAGCGCGTGGAAGATTTAGTGATTGGCGGTGTGATTACGCTGATGATTTCGCCGTTGCTGCTGGTGATTGCTATTGGTATCAAACTGACGTCACGGGGGCCGGTGTTATTCAAGCAGGATCGCTACGGCCTGAGCGGCAACAAAATCAAAGTGTGGAAATTCCGCTCGATGCACGTGATGGAAAACGCCGGCGTCGTGACGCAGGCGACTAAAAACGATCCGCGCGTTACGCGTTTTGGCGCATTTTTACGCCGCACTTCGCTGGATGAACTGCCGCAATTTTTCAATGTATTGCAAGGGACGATGTCGATTATTGGCCCGCGTCCCCATGCCGTCGTGCATAACGAGCAGTATCGCCAGCTAGTCGAAAACTACATGATTCGCCATAAAGTGAAGCCCGGAATTTCAGGCCTGGCGCAGGTTAATGGTTATCGCGGCGAAGTGGATACCCTCGATAAAATGGAAAAGCGGGTTCACTACGATATTGCCTATATTCAGGGCTGGTCGCTGTGGTTGGATATCAAGATTATCTTTAGGACCATTTTCAAAGGCTTCATCGGTGAAAATGCGTACTAAATTAATCATCGCAGCTGGAATGATAATACCCCATCCCTCCTGGGCCGACCTGATGCCGAAATCGCATATCGGCATCGCCGGTATTGATTTTCAAAGCCAGGTTGGTCTGGACTATGGGCATGAGAATAACGTGACCTATCAGGCTGATGATAAGGACGCGGTGAGTTCTGATTTTCAGAGCGTCAGGCCAATGATTAAGGCTATTGGCGCGCGTTACCAGGACCAATATCTGTTGATGTATTCCGGTGATTATCGTCGTTACGACAGCGATTCGGCGGATAATTACACCGACCATTTCTTTCGCTTTAATGGCGCATGGCGCTACGGGCTGAGGCATGGGTTAACGCTCAGTCTTGAGGAGACGCTTGGGCACGAAGTGCGCGGGCGCGGTATTACCGAAGGCTTTCGACCACAACAGTTCAGCGATTTCGGTATTCATTCGCCGCTGAGTACCGCGCTTTTCAACAGTGAATTACGTTATAGCTATGGCGCGCTGAAAGGGCGCGGTAAAGCCGACGTCGCGCTGCTGTTTAGAAAACTGCGGTTAGGCCGCACGGAGGATATTAAAAATACCGATATTGATTTTTATAACTATGTTCTTGGGCAGGAATGGCACGAGAACGGTTTGATCACCGAATTATCTGACCAATACTCGCCGGCAACGCGCTTTCGCTACCGGTTTATTGGTAATCAGCGACGTTATGAAATCGATTCGCAAAAAGATAATGATGAATATTATCTGGAATACGGCATTAAATCGCAGCTTACGGGAAAAACCGGTATTGATGCCAATGTGTCCTGGCTATACAAGACATTCGATAATAACCCGAACTCCAGGAATTTTAGCGGGGTAAACTGGGATATTCAGGCTGAGTGGAAACCGCTTACACAATCCGTTTTTACCGTGCACACGTCGCAGAATATCAAAGACCCGTCAGAAATCGGCGGCTATATCCTGGTTTCTAAATACGGTATTTCTTATCAGCATTTTTGGCTCGTCGATCGTTTCTCCACCACGTTTGACTATTCATACCTGACGGACGTTTACAAGAATTACCCGCGAGATCGTAAAGACAGAAACAGGGCGTTCACCTTTGCCATGAGTTATAACTTCAGGCCTTCTATTAACGTTGAATTAAAGTATCAACTGAACACGCTACGTTCCAATCAAGATAGCGATTCTTTCTTTATTGGCCCTAACGTCGATCGCCAGGTCGTCAGAATGCTGGGCCGTGATAACTCTCTGATTATGTTTACGGCTAAGGTACAGATCTAACGTGAAAATAATAAAACTGTGCATTTTTCTGTGCCTCAGCGTCTGGCTGGCGGGATGCACCCTGTCGAGCCCGCGGCAAATGGACAAACCTGAAAGCGAAACCACCGGTTATCAGTTAGATGAAGGCGATGCCGTAAATATTCTGGTATACGGCGAGCCGGAGATGACGATGAAGTTCATGCTGGATAAAAGCGGCGCGATTACCTTCCCCTATATTGGTCAACTGGTGCTGAAAGGAAAAACGCCAGGGCAGGTGGGCGAGGAGTTGGCTAATCGCCTGCGCGGCGACTATCTGCAAAATCCGATGGTGACGGTCAGCATCGCCGAGTTCCGGAAATTCTATATTACTGGTGAAGTCGAGAAACCGAACGGGTATGCCTACGAGCCGGGCTTAACCGTTGAAAAAGCGCTGGCGCTGGCCGGCGGATTTACCGATCGCGCAGACCGCAAGGATGTGGGTATTCGTCTGTCGAATAGCAATCAACTGATTGAAAATGTTGATGTAAGACGCGTCGTTCATCCTGGCGACACCGTGATTGTCGGTATGAGCTTTTTCTGACCATGAGTCTATCTATTGTGGAAAATGGCAGAAAACTGGAAAGCACCATCGATTTCTCCAGATTTGCCCAAGAGATCAAACAGAACGGCTGGAAGATCATGCTGGCCGGCCTGATTGTGGCGGTGGTGGCTTACCCGCTGATTAGCATGATCACGCCCAAATATGTGTCGACCGCAACGGTACTGCTTAAAGCGCAACAGGATAACGTTTCGCCTTTGCCGCAGGTCGATGGTTATGATTCCACCCGCAGCGGCTATTACGAAACTCAGTATGCGTTGATGCAGTCGCGTATTGTGCTGGAACAAGCCGTGCGGGACATCAAACTGGACCAAAACCCGGCGTTTAACGGCGATACGGATAAAAACGCGGATAACCGTGGCGATGAGCAACAGCGGGTCGATCGCGCGCTGGATACGATAGTGAAAAACCTCACTATCACCGGCGTTCGCACCACGCACCTCGCCACTATCTCATACGAATCGGCGTCGCCTGAGCTGGCGGCCGACATCGCTAACGGCGCGGCGCAGGCGTTTATTGACTATACGGCCAGGCAAAAGCACCTCAAGACGCTGAAAGCCAAAGCGTTGAACCAAAAACAGATGGAAGAGGTGTGGCAGCAAGTCGTCGAGCAACAGGCCGCCATCGACCAGTTTCTGAAGAAAGAAGGGCTGCTGACTTTCCGCGGCGTGGGTGGCTTTGAAACGGAACAGTTGGGGATCGTCACCACCAAGTTAGCGGATGCTACCCAGCGTCGCATCAGGGCGGAAACGAACTACAACAGCGTGCGTTTGAACGCGGGTACGTCGCTGGAAAACATCATTTCTCTGCCTGATATTTCTAATCATGCCCAAATTCAGGATTTGCGCATCGCGCTGATTCAGGCCCGGCGTTCTTTATACGATTTACGGAAACGCTACGGGCTGAAACATACCAAAATTTTAGAGGCCGAAGCCCAGGTTCAGGCAATTGAGGAGCAGACCCACACCGTGCTACTCGAACTGGAAGCGGGGCTGAATAAGCAGTATCAGGCGGCGTTGAGGGATGAAAAATATTATCAGCAACTGCTGGAACAGCAGAAAGCGGATTTCCAAACGCTGGCGTCTAAACGTGATGAATACAACAACCTGACCACCGCGCTGGATAAAACAAAAGAGCTGTATAAGGCGCTCTATCAGCGCACCAAAGAGCAGACGCTGGCGGGTAACTATTTAGAGCCGGACGCGATACTTTACGACCCCGCCGTGCCGGCTGACCACCCGTCGAAACCCAATAAAGCGATGCTGCTGGTGATGGTTGTCATGCTAACCCTGATTTTCTCCGTGGTTTACTTCATCGTGAAAGCCGCGCTGGATAATTCAATCAACAGTCTTAGCCAGATGAAAAAGCGCCTGAATGTGGCGCCGGTAGGAGAAATTCGCACCTTCGCCAGCGGCGCGAAGCGCTCGCAGGTTGTGCGTTTGATAACCAAAACGCCGCTGGATGTCGACATTGTCCACAGCATGCGAACCCACATTTTGTTATCGCATCCATCCTGCCAGGCCATTGCCATCAGCTCGGCAGAGCATGGCGAAGGGCGATCGTTGCTGGCGCATTTGCTGGCGACATCCTTCAGCGCTGACCAAAAAACGCTGCTTATCGACCTGGATTTCTTTAACGACGACGGGCTGACGCAAGACCTGGCGTACCCTTCCGCTATTGGTGTGGCGGAACTGCTGCAAGGGCAATCATCGCTGGATGCCGCACTGGTGACTATCAGTGACAATTTAAGCTTCCTGCCGCGTGGCAATGCCTTGATGTCTTCTTTACTGATGTTGTCATCCGAACATGTCGTGACGTTGATGGCCGAGCTGAGAACACGCTATCAGCGAATTATCGTTGACGTGGCCGCGGTGAATCAAACGCAGGATAGTCAACTCATTAGCCGGGTAATAGACGGGGTGGTTTTTGTGCTGAAAGCCGGCGAGTGGCGTGCGGGCGATGTGCTTAATGCCATTGAGAAAGTAAAACACCACCGCGCGGTGCTGATTGGCGCGGTAATGAATCAGGTTGTGGATAAAAACCTCGAAACCAAAGAGGGGATACGTTCCCTGAACCATCGCATGAATGCGCTAATCAACAGTACCGGTCACCTGTGAGTTTATTGAAAAGATGAGTTTACTAAAAAGCGTTTCTACCATTGCGGGTTCATCGGTGGTTTCACAACTGATTGGCGCACTGTCTATCTGGCTGATTTCGCACAAATACAACATGGCCGAGGTGGGGATCTACGCGCTGAGTTACAGCATCGTGTTGGTGGGGGCGCAGGTCTGTACCTTTGCATCGCAACTGCTGATTCCGAAACAGCAAGACAGTGAACTGGCGCAGAGTGTGGTGTTCAGCACACTGCAAAGTCTGCTTACCGCGGTGCCCTATGCGATGTTGACCGCATGGCTGTTCCAGCGAAATGTGTTCTTTCTCTATCTGCTCACGCTGTCCTATGCGCTGGTGTTGATCTCGGAGAATTTGTCGCTGCGCGAGGGTAACTACCGTTTTTTGGCCTTTCAGCGGCTCGCCGTCTCGGTGGTGGTCGTGCTTTCGCTGGTGTTCACTTCACAGACCACCGCGTTTTATTGGTCCTGGGCCTGCGCCATGATGGTGCTGATTAGCGGCTGTATTCTGCACTCGTTCAATATTCGCACCATGACGTTTGGACATTTTAGTCTGCAACGTAATATGGCTTTCTTTCATCAGCATGCTCATCATCTCACCCGTGTTGGCAGCGCCGAAGTGCTGGCGATGGTTAATAGTAATTTGCCGGTTATGCTGATTAATTTTTGGTTTTCCGCATTGACGGCGGGGTATTTCTCGGTGGTGAGCCGCTTTTGTTTGTCTCCGGTGGTGATCATCGGTAATGCAGTGCGTAACTCTATTTTTTCAACCTGGTCCGCCGATTTCAGAAATAAACGCTTCAACTACGAAGAATTTAAAAAAGTTCGCCTGGTATTGTTGATGGCGGGGGTGGTCTGCACGCTAGGGGTATTTATTTTCTATCCGTTAGTGATGCATCTGTTTTTTAGTGAAGAGTGGATTAACTCCATTCCAACTTCTCGCTATATGCTGCCTTATTTATTCCCGGCGCTGGCGGTGTGTCCGCTGACGGTGATTGAGCTAATATTTGGCTCCCATCGTTATTTTCTGCGTATTCAGTTAGAGCAGTTGAGCGTGGTATTAATTGCATTTGTGATCGTGCCTTATTTTTATAATCACTATGCCACATCGATGATTCTTTTTTCTGTACTGACGTTCGTACGCTACGCGTTTATTTATCTCAAAGTAAACAAGCGTGCTAACGGGCTAAAAAACATGATGACAGAATCATGATCTTGAATACCGGATTTTACCTGCAGGTTTATGTTGTTATCACGCTGGTATTCTGCGGACTGACGCAATATTTCACCGGCTTGCTGGCGGTGCTGTGGTTGCCATTTATTTTAGCGCTGATCATGGTGGGGTTGCTGATTATGCAGACTCGCTACGATACGTTGCATTTGGATACGCAGGAGTTGATGGTTCTCACGCTTTATCTCTCTTTTCTGGCGATGGCGGGAGTATCTACGCTGTTACAGGGCGGAATAACCGTCACTATCGTTGGGTTTAAAAACGAAATTGCCTTGTCGTTGATGATGCTGTGCCTGTTGCTGGGTTTTTGTCGCGAATCACAAATTTACCGCGTGACCCGCAGTTTGTATTGGGTGTTCTACGCGCAGTTCCCGGTGGTGATTTATCAGGTGTTGTTCGTTTTGCCGCGGCGGGTGGCATTGCGGGGAGAAGACGAAAAATGGGACTCGGTGGTCGGCACGTTCGGCGGCGACCCGATGGGTGGGGGAAATACCGCGGCGATGGGGTTGTTCTGCCTGCTGATTATGCTGCTGAAAGTCTCGGAATTTAAACATGGTTTGACGTCGTTTAAATCCACGGCGTTGCATATCGTTTTGGGGTTTGGCCTGTGTATCCTGGGTGAAGTGAAATTTGTTATCCTGGTTTCACCGTTATTACTGGCCTGGGTTTGGTTAATGCCGAGCTACATCAAAGGTATGAATAACGTAAACCTGAAAGCAATTTTGCTGATTTTCATCGGCATGGCGTTGCTGATTACCGTGGCGATTACTATTTTGGCCTCGGGTTACTCCTCGGCGTTTGGCAGCGACCCGACGAAAAGTGCGATGAGCGTATTTCTGGATTCATTAAACTATATTTTCGATACCAACTATATTATGGATTCCGGTGAGCTTGGGCGCCTTACTACGATATTTTTCTGGCTGAAAAATCACGATATGTGGGGGATGTCCGGCACGTTGTTTGGCTATGGATTAAATGCGACAAATAGCGGTAGCGCTGTCTCTCCCGGCTTTTTGAATATCATCTATAACCTGATCATCGATTCAACCTCATTAAGTGTGCTGCTATGGGAAGTCGGTGTGGTTGGATCGCTATTTTTTATCGGATTAATTATTTATATCTTAATCATTACGCAGCCAAAGCCGGTGCTGGAGCGTAATAAAATAGACCAACAGGACCTGCAGCTGCTGAGTTTTTCTCCGGCTTTTAACGTTTTTGCGGTTGGGTGCCTGTTGAGTCTGCCTTATAGCCAGATCCTGATGATTATTCCCATGCTGCAATTCCTGTTTTATTTATCTCTGGGCTCAAGTCTGGTGATTCGCCATTCTGTCCGCCGTTATATCGGAAAACCGTATGAGTGATAAACCTTTTATTTCAGTGAGTATTAAGACATTCAATGAGGCGGAGTGCATCGAGAAAACCATCGACAGTATTCGTCGCCATATTGCCGATTACCCCCATAAAATCATTGTTGCCGATAGCTTATCAACCGACAACACTCAGCAGCTCGCCAGCGCCAAAGGCGTTACCGTGGTGTCGCTGACTGAACCGTCCGAACGCTGCTGCGGCGTGGGGCATCAGCTTGGCTATCTGTACAGCCAGGGGGATTATCTGCTGCTGATGGACGGCGATATGGAGCTGGAAGATGGCTTTATTGAGCAGGGCATCGCATTTTTAACCGCACACCCTGATTACGCCGGCGTGGCTGGAACGGTAGAGATGGATGGCGCGGCGAACTATGAGTTTACATCGCGTAAACAGCGCCTTCATAAAATCTATCCGTTGGGCGACTGTGGTCATTTAGGCGGTGGGGGCTTATACCGCCGCTCGGCAATTGAAAAAATAGGTTATCTCACCAACCGCAGCTTGCATGGTTATGAAGAGGCTGAATTAGGCATTCGCCTGCGTCATGCCCAATATAAATTACATCGCCTTAACGTGCCTTATTTCCGCCACACGTCATACACCATGCCAACATATAAAATGCTGCAATATCGTTGGCGGAACGGTTTTCTCTGGGCGCCGGGCGAACTTTTACGCAGTGCATGGGGGATGCCTTATTTCCGCGAGGCATTGCACATTGTTAAAAACGAGGCGGTGTTTGCGGTTTATCTGCTGGCGCTGGTGATGAGTTTATTGACGTTTAATGCCGTCGTTATTGGCGCCGCGTTGCTGCCGTTACTCGCTTTTGTGGCATTAAAAACCATTAAGAACCGTTCATTGCTGAACGGGTTACAGAGTGTGATGAACCTGGCCGTATTTTCTGCGGGATTGATAAAAGGGTTAACCAGACCCGTGCGCGACCCGATGACACCACCAGATAGCAAGGTTATTCATGAATAGGCAGGTATGATGAAAGTCTTATTGGTCAATAAATTTTTCTATATCAAGGGCGGCGCAGAAACGGTTTATTTTCAAGAGATTGATATGCTGAAAAAGGCTGGCGTTGACGTTATCGCTTTCTCTATGCAGCATGAAAATAACTTCCCGTCAGACTACGCACCCTATTTTGTCGGTAATGTGGATTATCATCAAAACAGCAGCGCGATGGGGGCAATTAAAACCGCGGTTAACTTTATTCATAATGCTGAGGCATGTAAGAAATTGCTGGCGTTATTACGTAAAGAAAAGCCGGATATTGTTCATTTTCACAATATCTACCACCAGCTCACGCCGTCGTTGATTAAAATTGCCCGTCAGTTTGGGTGCAAAACCGTGTTAACGGCCCATGACTACAAGATTATCTGCCCTTCGTACACCATGCTGCGCGATGGTAAAGTCTGTGACGCCTGTTTAACCGGTTCGGTATTTAACGCTTTTAAATATCGGTGCCAGCAAGGTTCTGCATCGAAAAGCCTGCTGCTTTCGTTAGAAGGCGCCTGGCAGAATATTGCCAAAAACTATCAGGCGCTGGATGTGATCGTTTCGCCCAGCGAATTTCTGCGTAACCAATTAATGCGCAAGTTGCCGAATGTTCGTATTGATGTGATTGTGAACGGCATTAATGACAGCCTGCCGGTGGAGGAGGTTAAAGACGACGGTTATTTGCTGTTTATTGGTCGCCTGAGTCGGGAGAAAGGCGTTGCTACGCTGGCCAGGGCGCATCAGCAAATGCGGAATAAAATTCCGTTAAAAATTGCGGGCAGCGGGCCGCTGTATAACGATTTGGTCGCGCAATTTCCGCATGCGGAATTCCTGGGTTATAAGCAGCAGGGCGAAGAACTTAATCGGCTGATTAAATACGCGCGCGCGGTGGTGGTTCCCTCCGAATACTATGAAAACTGTTCAATGTCGGTACTGGAGTCGATGGCATTCGCTAAACCGGTGGTGGGCGGGCGTATTGGCGGCATACCTGAACAAATTCGCGATAAGGTAGACGGCATTTTATTCGAACCCGGTAATGTGCAGGCATTAGCCGATGTGTTGGACGATCTGGCGTTGAATCCGCAAAAAGCCAGAGAAATGGGATTAAATGCGCGTCAACGTCTTCGAGAAAAATATTCATTACGTAAACACACAGAATCGCTATTGGCGCTTTATCAGGAAATATTAACCGAAAAATAATATGACTACGAAAATTACCGTTTTGGGAACACGTGGTATTCCAAACGTGTTGGGCGGTGTGGAAACACATTGCCAAAATTTATATCCGACTATTAAACAGCAATTCGACGTGGATATTTGCGTTATCGCACGTTCACCTTATGTTAATTATAAAGAATCACAATATCGAGGCGTGATGACTCGCGCTTTACTGGCGCCGAAAAAACGTTCATTAGAGGCGATAGTTCATTCGGTGCTGGCGGCATTCACCACCTGCTTTGATCAGTCCACGGTGGTGCATGTTCACGCTATTGGTCCGGGTCTGGTGGTGCCGCTGCTGCGTTTGCTGGGTAAAAAAGTGGTTTTTACCCATCATGGCCCGGACTATGACCGCCAGAAATGGGGATTTTTGGCAAAGAGAGTTTTATTGCTGGGTGAAAAAGTCGCAGTGAAATATGCCAATGAAGTGATTGTGATCTCCGAAGTTATTAATAATATGATCAAGCAGAAATATGGCCGCGATGATGCCCATCTTATCTATAACGGTGTGAATCTATCCCAGCAACTAACCGCGGACGTTATCAATCAAACATTGGCGCGTTTTTCTCTTCAGCCACAAAACTATTTGGTTGCGGTTGGCCGCTTCGTGGAAGAAAAAGGCCTGCACGATCTTATCGCGGCCTATCGGCAATCGGGCGTCACGATGCCACTGGTTTTGGTTGGCGATGCCGATCACCCCACCGCGTATAGCATGCGATTAAAACAGTTAGCCCATGAAACCCCGAATGTGATACTGACCGGATTTTTAACCGGCCAGGAACTACAAACTGTTTTCTCACAGGCTAAACTCTTTGTGATGTCTTCGTATCATGAAGGGTTACCCATTGCGTTGCTGGAGGCCATGTCATTCTCATTGCCTGTCGTGGTCAGCAATATTCCCGCCAATCTGGAGGTGAAATTAGCGCCGGAAACTTATTTCAATGTAGGAGACGTGGCGGATTTATCCGAAAAAATCACATTGCGCTCTAAATCGTTATCTGTTGATTACTCTGAATATTTACAACGGTATAATTGGCAACAAATCGCGCAACAAACGATGGCCGTTTACACCGCAGTAAATAAATCAATGAGTCAATAAATCAATAGGTTAATAGTGAACGAATCGAATAAACGCCCGTTAGTCATTGAGCGCTTCTATGAAGCCCTTGATGGAAAAACCGATACAGAACTTACCTCGGAACAGCGGCTGGCCGTTGAGCAGGCGGTGCTGTCGATTACGGCATCTTCAATGCATTGGGTCGACGTGCGTAAGAGTTTCCCTTTTTTGAACAGGCGCTATTACTTCGTTTTTTTGTTCGGTCTGGATCACCGCAAGCGTCCACGCAAAGAGTCAACGCTATTTCGCATACTGCTGACCGCGTTGATCCTGTTTACCGGCTTGTCCTGCACGCTTGCGGCGCTATTGACGCTATACATGATTAAGTCTGCCTTGGGTATTGATATTTTCCCACATTTCCACTTAGGAATTTGGGATTGGTGGCTCAGCCTGAAGGATCACTGACCTCCGGTTTCTGCTGATGTGGAAATAAGGAGTCATACATGCATTTTAAAATTATCGCTGTAGGAGGTTTGCTATTTTCTGTATTGGGTGTGGCCGAGGGCGCTATGACGACCATCACCCCCAGAGGATTAACCGGCCCGCTAACGAATCCGGGCAATGGCGTCGCCAGCTTTAACAAGGGTAATAACGCAACGTTGTCGCTGGCTGATTATCCCGACACTGGCATTGAATATGATCGCTTGTACTGGAATGAACTCGAACCGGTAGAAGGACAATATAATTTTCAAGCTGTGGACGCTATTTTCGAACTGGCTAGCCAGCATCAACCGCCGATGAACGTGGGGTTACGCTTTATGACGCTTGATGAGCCTGCCAGTGGTTCGAAGATTCCTGACTGGCTGATCCAAAAAGGTATCAAGGGCGAGTGGACGCCGGACAAAAAAACCTTTGTACCGGATCTGGACGACCCGGTGTTTATCGAATACAGCCAGCGTTTGCTTAATGCTTTTGGGCAGCGCTATGACGGTAATTCGAATTTGGCTTATATCGATATTGGGTTGGTGGGGTCATGGGGCGAGTGGCATAACACCAATTTCCCCACCATTAAGCCGCTGCTGGAGCGCTACACATCAGCCCAGTTGGATCAGTACGTGAAAATGTATTTTGCCGCGTTTCCCAACAGCCCAAAAATTATGCTCATCAGCGGCGGCGACACGTTGGTCAGCGCAGTGAAGCAAGGTGCGGGATGGCGCGCGGACTGCTGGGGAGACTGGCATAATTTTTCGACCACATGGAGTCACATGCAAGATGATTATCCGCAGCGGCTGCAAAACGCGGAGGCTCTTTATCCAAATTTTAGCTCTGCGTGGCAACGTGCGCCGGTGAGTCTGGAAATCTGTGGTTATATGTCGGAGTGGCAGAGCGTGCAGCACTATACTCGTGCGCAAGTGCAGGCGACCTTTGACTGGGCGCTGGCACAGCACGCCAGCACCATTAATCTGAAATCGCGCAGCGTGCCGACGGAATATCGGGACATTGTTGATAACGCGCTGACCAAACTCGGTTACCGTTTCCGCCTGGCCTCTTTAACTCATGAGTCTGAACTGGCACAAGGGCAGAGCCTGACGCTAAACCAGCAGTGGTTTAACGACGGCGTAGCGCCCATTTATCTGAAATATGATGTGGCCTATCGGGTGGTGAATGATGCCAATACCATAATGAGTATGGGAAAAACGGCTGATGACATCCGCACCTGGTTGCCGGGGCAGCATACCTCCGTCTACCAATTGGCGATGCCGGAAGCACTGCCAGCCGGGCGGTATAATATTGAAATGGCGATGCTGGACGCAAAGGGAGTATCGCGAATTAATCTCGCCAACGAGGGCAAGCAGGCCGACGGTTGGTATCGAATTTCCACGGTAACGGTGCACTGAGCACGGAATTAAGAATAGATATTCATATGCTGAAAAATATCGGCCATGTATGGCGTGAAGTAAAGGCGGCCGGCAGTATTAAAGCTAAACTGGTCATACTGCTGTTTCGCCTTTCAACCATTTACCAGTCATCAAATGCGCTGCTGAAAATTATCAGCATTCCTTTTGTTGTCCTGAATAAAGTGATTAATGAGTGGCTGTTCTGTGTGGAAATTCCACACAGAACCCAAATCGGTTTTGGGCTGAAAATATATCACCCGCACTGTATCGTGGTGAATTCCGACGTAATCATCGGGGCGAACTGCACATTACGGCAGGGGGTCACCATTGGCAGCGTGGTAAACCGTGAAGGCCATACCACCAAAAGCCCGGTGCTGGGAAATCAGGTGGAGCTTGGCGCCAATGCCATTTTGCTCGGCGACATTACATTAGGCGATAACGTAAAAGTCGGCGCCGGAACCGTGGTAACAAAAAGCCTTGCTGCGGGAAAGGTAGTCGTGGGGTATGGGGCCAGGGAATTGAATTGAGTGGATCTGCGATAGCCTCACCAATGACCTCAACGGGAACGCTCGATAGTTCAGTCGTCATTAGTCGGTAATTCTCGCCGTTGATGAGGATCTGAGGGAACAGCGTTTTATTCATTTTCTCAGACAGGTGATGCGCTTTGATAAGCGGAATGACCATGCGTCACTTTGGCGTCTCGACAATATCACTTTGTACATCGACAAACGTTTTGTAATGGCTGGCTCGTTTATAGTGAGAAGCAATGAATTACACGTTCACCAGTTCCTGTTTTCATCAGAGAAGGAGCCATTCTGGGCGATAAATCTGGCGACTTCTTCTATTCCTTCACGGTTTTCCTTCTTCCAGTCTTCAGCCTTTTAAGGGGGGGAGCGATTAGTCAGCAGTTTGGCGGGCTTGATATTAATAGGGCTGTTACCAGATGGTAATGCCCGTCGGAATAAAAGATATTTATCCAAATAGAATTTCCCAGATCTAATGGAAACCCGGTCATCAAGTGATCCGGGTTTTTAATTATGAGCATGGAAAATGGACTGATATGTTGAAAGACGGTTGTGCTGTAGAAATATCGGTCAACCGTCTTATCTGGAAAGCAGAACTCACTGATGGCCCAGATGAGAATAAGAGCATCTGAATACCTGATGACTAAATAGCTGCGCCTAATACCGCTACATCTGTCATTTATTGACGTGTGACAGTCGCGAAAGAGCAACACATCACTAGCCAGATGTAACGCGACTTTGCGGAAAAAGTGCCTAAGCTCCTCGCCCTGCAAGGGCTAGCCAAAAGTGGAGCACTATTCTGCGCAGCTATTTAGAACGTCGAGTCGCTATTATCCAATCTGAACAGTCGGCCCATCGTTGCTATTATTTGGCTTAAGAGGCCCATAGTCGAGCTCGACAAGGCTCACAGTGCTAGTGAATTTTCCTGCGCCGCGACCACTTGAGACTGTTGCGTTCCACCTGACTTGAGTGTAGGCAGAATTATCAGGTTGGCACACGCTCGTTCCGCCAGGCTTAATGTCTTCACAGAAGAACGTTATGCTTTTTACCCCATTGAACGTATCAGCGTCCCACCAACGCACGCTCGCGATCGCGTTGCTCGACGCATCGAGCACGTCTTGAAGTTCGACAGTGAAAGTCGCCGATTTAATGTGAAACGAAGAGTTGTTGTGAAGAATTGGAGCGGTGGTGTATGACTCCTGACGGTTCTGATTGATCTGCAATGCCTTGGGTAATTTCAAGGTGATTAGGATGCCATCTTGCTCGAAGAGTGTGAAATCTTTAGGTAAGCTTTGTTCAAACTGCGAGGTATTATCAGACATTTTAGTTTCCTTCATTTATATGTGTTAAAACTCTGGATAAGAGTTTCTCTTTGCTGCTTGCTTATGGTTTTTTAATATTATTAATGCGGTTGATTAATTTGTCGTTAATGTATGATGTTTTTTTATTAGTTCACATCATAATTAATGTTCGAACTATTAATAAAACTTCAAATCGCATAAATACATGAAATATAAGGAGTGGTTGGTTATTGATTGATATTAAAGCTAATTTTCAATGAATATTGAATATTGGAGAGTGCTTGTTTGAAATCAATATATATTAATTTAATCGCAGATAAGAGAAAATCAACCAGAAAAAGAAAATTATTTTGTCGGGGGTTTAATAGTCTTCTTCGGTAATGGTTAATATGCGATTAATTAGTAAATAAATTATAATCTGAGATAATTCACAGGGAAAAACCTGCACCAACCAGTAAGAAGCTGTGCAAGCTATCTTTACCGCCGAAGCGATAGCGGAAATACCATAACTTAGCGCCACTGCTGGATACCGTCAGATACGGGCCTTGTGAGTCGGTAAGCTTGTAAGATTTTGCGAGAGGTTTTGCTGTCAGTTTACGTATAAGCGTTACCCCGTACGCTGAACTGAAATTTGCCCCAAACTTCCTGGGTACGAAGGGGTAAATCAATGCGGTTGGCATGTCGCGGAGATAATTACTGCGCTGAAAAGCAAAAACCCGCCTTGTGAGCGGGTTCTTTAAATAAGTGGTGCCCGGACTCGGACTAACGCCGCAGGCGTTGAACAGCGCGATGCTCGCGCTGGCCCGTAGGGCGAGCTTCGCAGAAGCGAGTCATCGAACGTAGTTCGATGGAGAGTCCGTGATTTGAAAAGCAAAAACCCGCCTTGTGAGCGGGTTCTTTAAATTAAGTGGTGCCGGACTCGGAATCATTCAGCTTTCTATTAAGTTGAAATACAGCATAAATTTTAATCGAGGTTGTTGTCAAGACCCGTAGGTTGACCCGTATTTTCATAGATAGATCAGAATCATGGGATGCATACGATAAAGAAATGTCCGGTTCGTTCCTTTGGTTCGATTCCCTATGACGCCGATAAATCGTAATGACATTAGCGTTACGGTTGCTGTATGATTAATATCCAGAGAGTAGTCCGGAGGATAACATCATGCCAGTTACGAACAGCGTTTCTGTTAAACGCGAAACATTGAATTTACGCATCAAGCCTGCCGAACGCGATCTGATTGATCGTGCTGCGAAGGCCAGAGGAAAAAATCGTACTGATTTTGTCCTTGAGGCTGCGCGTGCCGCCGCAGAGGAAGCGTTGATCGATCAGCGCATCATCATGGCAGATCCTGATGCTTATCAGGAATTCCTTGCTCGTCTGGATCAGACTACTTCACCAAATGCCGCGCTGCGAAAAACCATGCAAACTCCTGCACCGTGGGAACAGAAAAAATGATTTCCGCCCCTGAGCCACTCCGCGCCGAACATGTACTATCTTCATTCTGTTGCGGCGTGGAGTCTATGGACAACTGGCTGAAGCAACGGGCGATGAAAAATCAGGTCACTGGTGCATCACGAACTTTCGTCAGTTGCGATGATTCAAAAGTGTTGGCGTATTATTCATTGGCCTCCAGCGCTGTAGCAACGAATGCCGCTCCTGGACGTTTTCGCCGCAATATGCCCGATCCAATCCCGGTCGTGGTGCTGGGTCGTCTGGCGGTAGATAAATCATTACATGGTCAGGGTGTTGGCCGGGCGCTGGTACGAGATGCTGGGCTACGGGTGATTCAGGTGGCGGATACTATCGGCATTCGCGGGATGTTGGTTCATGCGCTGTCTGATGAAGCGCGGGAATTTTACCTACGTGTGGGGTTTGAGCCTTCACCGATAGATCCGATGATGCTGATGGTGACGCTGGGGGATTTGGTGGGGGGGTTATCAATTTGACATTAATATCATCAGAATTATCAAAAAAGGGCGCG
>NZ_CM001976.1:867259-990504 GCF_000406145.1 Dickeya dadantii NCPPB 898
CAGGAGGGGGTGACCGTGGGGCCGGAAGAGAAGGCTGCCATTTGGTCGGCGCTGGAGAGCCTGGCGGGTGCGCCGGTTGAACAGCGTACCCTGACCGGCCTGTCGGTCCTGTTGCAGTCGCTGACGTTGCGTCAGGCACTGGCGCCGTATGTGCTGGGCGGGGCGTACGGCAACCTGCTGGATGCCGATCGGGAACGGCTGGGCGACGCTGATGTGCAGTGCTTTGAAATGGAGGCGCTGATGCCCAGCAAGGCCGCGGTACTGGCGGTGCTGGAATACCTGTTCGCCCGGCTGGAAAACCGTTTTGACGGCGCGCCGACGCTGTTGCTCTTGGATGAATCCTGGCTGTTTCTTGATGAACCGGTGTTTGCGGCGCGTATCCGGCAGTGGCTCAAGACACTGCGCAAGAAAAACGTCAGTGTGATATTCGCCACCCAGTCGTTGGCGGATATCCAACGCTCTGCCCTGGCACCGGCCATCATCGAAAGTTGCCTCAGCCGGATTTTCCTGCCCAATCCACAGGCCAGCGAACCCCAGATCCGGGTCATCTATGAGGGGTTTGGTCTTAACGCCCGGCAGATAGCCATGCTGGCTGCCGCAGAGCCCAAACGGGATTACTACTACCAGTCCCGACAGGGCAACCGCCGGTTCGATCTCGATTTGGGGCCGGTGGCGCTGGCGTTTGCCGCGGCGGCCTCACCACAGAGTCAGCGTGATATAGACCGCCTGCTGGCACAGGACCCTCGTCCGGATTTCGCCAGCGCCTGGTTGCGTCACCGGGGGCTGGCGTGGGCGGCCGACCTGCTGCCGGGGTTTACTCCAGCAGCGCAGCCGATTTCCTCTCCACCGTGCAGGGGGACACCGTGATGAAAACTGTGTGGCTTGTCATCCTGCTGGCGTTGCTGCCGCTGCGTCCAGCGCAGGCACTGACGGTATTTGATCCTGCCAACTATGCGCAGAACACGCTGAGCGCCGCCCGGGCATTGGATCAGATCAACAATCAGGTCATCCAGTTGCAGAACGAGGCGCAGATGCTGATTTATCAGGCCCGCAACTTGACTAGTCTGCCGTTCACGGTAACCGATCAACTGCGTACCACGCTGGCGGGCACGGACCGGTTGATCGCCCAGGCGCGTGGACTGGCCTATGAGGTGCAGCGCATGGACTCGGATTTTGCGCGGCTCTACCCCGAACAGTATGCCGCCACGGTGGGCCACGATCGCCTGTATCAGGATGCCCGCGCGCGCTGGGTCAACACGCTGGCAGGCTTGCATACCGCTTTGCAGATGCAGGCACAGATGGTGCAGAGCCTGTCGGCGGACGAAAGCACGCTGTCCGCGCTGGTCGGGCAAAGTCAGGCGGCCACCGGTGCCCTGCAGGCCATGCAGGCGACAAACCAGTTGCTGGCGTTGCAGGCGAAACAAACGATGCAAGGCCAGCAGCTCCAATTGACGCAGGACCGGGCGGTTGCGCTGGAGTTGGCGCGACAGGCAGCGGCGGTTGAACGCGGCCGGGAAATCACGCGACGTTTTCTGGGTACGGGAACCCCTTACACGCCGCAGCCGGTGAACTTTTACGGTAAGGACGGCGGTGAGTGATGGACGATGTGTCGGTGATTGACCGCTTCCTCGATACCTTTTCGACCTACATCGACTCTGGGTTTGGGTTGGTTCGCGGTGAAGTCTCCTTTCTGACCGCCACGCTGGTGGCGATCGACATGACGCTGGCGGGGTTGTACTGGGCGCTGTCGCAGGCGGGCGGGCAGGGAGAGGATGTGATGGCACGGCTGATCCGCAAGGTGCTCTATGTCGGCGCGTTTGCTTACATACTCAACAACTTCAACGGGCTGTCGGGAATAGTGTTTCGCTCATTTGCCGGGCTGGGCCTGCAGGCCGGTGGCGCGGCGTTGACTCTGGCGACGTTTTTACAACCCGGGCGGTTAGCCAAAACCGGTATAGAGACGGCTGCCCCTCTGCTGCATCAAATCGACCGCTTGAGTGGCTTCCCAGATGTGTTCATCAATATTGTGCCCGTCACCGTCATGCTGCTGGCCTGGTTGGTGGTGGTCCTGAGTTTCTTCGCACTGGCGATACAGCTGTTCGTCACGTTGGTGGAGTTCAGGCTGACCACACTGGCGGGGTTTGTGCTGGTGCCGTTCGCACTGTGGAACAAGACGGCGTTTCTGGCAGAAAAAGTGCTGGGTAATGTGGTGGCCTCCGGCGTGAAGGTGCTGGTACTGGCGGTGATCGTGGGGATCGGCACCGGTCTGTTCGGTTCGCTGACCCTGAACCCGGATGACCCGTCGATGGATCAGGCGCTGGTCGCCATGCTGGCGTCGCTTGCGCTGCTGGCCCTGGGGATTTTCGGACCGGGGATTGCCACCGGGCTGGTCAGTGGCGCGCCGCAACTGGGAGCCGGAACGCTGGCCGGAACGGCGCTGGGAGTGGCCGGCGTCGCGGCGGGAACCGGCGTGCTGGCGGGGCGGATAGGCAGTGCGGTGGGGGCCGGGGCGCGTCTGCTGCCGACGGCGTTACGCGGGCCGCAAGCCAATACGACCCCGTCGGCTACCGGACAACCGGGGCGGGAGGCCGGTTCATCCGGTTCGTCAGCCACGGCACAGCCGGACTGGGCGAAGCGGCTATATCGCCGTCAGCAACTGGCGCAGGCGGCGGGCACGGTGGCGCATACGCTGCGCAGTGCCGAGCACGGTGGCGGCAGCAGCGGCCCGACTCTGCGTGAATCCGACCGGGAAGGGGGCTGACCATGCGTTTTCGGCGACCGCAGGTGCACTACGGCGAAACGCCATCCCCCGCCACGCCGTATCAGGCGGCCGCCGAGGTGTGGGATACCCGTATCGGCACCGCCCGGGTGCAAGCCAGGAACTGGCGATTGATGGCCTTTGGCTGCCTGCTGCTGGCGTTGCTGATGGCGGCCGGTCTGGTCTGGCGGGCGACGCAATCGGCTCTCGTTCCCTATGTGGTGGAGGTGGAGAAATCCGGCGAGGTGCGGGCGGTGGCCCCGGCGGTGACGACGTACCAGCCCAGCGAGGCGCAAATCGCCTACCATCTGGCGCGTTTTATCACGCTGGTGCGTTCACTCTCGCTTGACCCGGTTGTGGTGCGGCAGAACTGGCTGGAGGCCTATGCCTATACCACCGATCAGGGTGCAGCGGTGCTCAACGCCTATGCCCGCGCCCAAGATCCCTTTGGCCGTATTGGTAACGAGTCCGTCACGGTGCAGATTGCCAGTGTGGTGCGCTCCAGCGATCGATCGTTTGAAGTGCGCTGGAGCGAACAACACTTTGCCCAAGGCACTCCGTCGGAGACCGAACGCTGGACTGCCATGCTGACCGTTGTGCAGCACACGCCGCGTACCGAGCAGCAGTTACGGCTGAACCCGTTGGGCATCTATATCAACGGCCTGTCGTGGAGCCGGGAACTGGCGATGCCGGAAGGCGGCCAGCCATGACAACGTGGCGGCATTACGGTCCTGGTCTGTTACCTGATACTGGCACTGACCGGGTGTCGTGGTATGGGAAACCGGCCACCGGTCGTCGATCTGGACGAACCGGCTCCCACAGCCCCGGTTCCCGGTGCCACCAGCTTCCATAGTGGTGGGGAAGGGGGAGAACGGAGGGGGCGGACGAATGGGGAGCGAACTGTCGGGTGGTAATACCGGGCGCGCCGCGGATAACAGCGACCTGTCGTCCTGGCGCTACGCTGAGGGGACGATGTATCGGCTTTATACGGCACCGGAGCGCGTCACCGTGATTGCCCTGCAACCGGGGGAAACACTGACAAATGTGGCGGCCGGTGATACGGCGCGCTGGATTGTCGGCGATACCACCAGCGGCTCGGGCAGCGAACAGCGCGTCAATATCATGGTCAAGCCGGTGCGGGCCGGGCTGAAAACCAACCTGGTGATCACCACCAGTCGGCGGGTTTATCTGTTGCTGATGACCTCCGGCGGCACGCGCTGGATGGCGACGGTGTCGTGGCAGTACCCGGCCGACCCGGCGTCGATACCCTCACCAGCCACATCGCCCCGGTCACCGGAAAGCACTCTGGCACCGGACAGACTCCACTTTCGTTACGCTATCAGCGGTGATCGCCCGCCGTGGTGCCCCCGACAGGTGTTTGATGACGGGGAAAAGGTCTATATCCGGTTTCCGGCCGGTATCGCGCAGGGTGAACTGCCACCGCTGTTCGTCATCGGCCCACAGGGGGACGGACAACTGGTGAATTACCGGTTCCAGCCGCCGTACTACGTGGTGGACCGGTTGTTCGGGGCGGCCGAGCTGCGGCTGGGCAATGACAGCGCCGAGGTGGTGCGCATTACGCGTACCGACGGACGGAGCCCGTGAATATGCAACCGGAATCACAGGCGGATAGCACGCCAGCACCGTCAGAGAAGGTGGCCTCCGAGACACTGGTGCTGCGCAGCAGGCCACGCCCGGTGACCCGGCTGAACCGGCGCTCGCTGTTCATCCTGACCGGCGGTTTGGCGCTGGCGGTGCTGGCGGCGACGCTGTGGGCGTTACAGCGCCCCAGGCCGCATGATAACGGTGAACTGGCTGAACGCTATAACGTCGAGCGGGTGGCGAAAACCGAAGCACTGAACCGGTTGCCGGCGGATTACACCCGGTTGCCGACGAAACCTGCGGAGGTGACGCCTGTGTTGGGGCCGCCGCTGCCGGGGGATATGGGGCCGCCCATGATCCGTGCCGCTAAGGCGGTCACACCATCCGGGCCAGATGCTTATGAGTCGGCGAGTCAGGCACGCCTGAAAGAAGCCGAAGACGCCGCCGCCTCGCCGGTGTTCTTTCGTCGTGGCAGCCAGCCGGCACCACCACCGGCGTCCACCAGCCCATCTCCGGCCCCGATTGCGACTGACCCTATGGCCGAGCAGGGGGCGGTTTCCGGTATCCGGCAGGATCAGAAAGAGGCGTTCCTGCTCGGTGACATGACCGATACCCGAAATCACGGCGATCTGCGGCTACCGGCTTCGCCTTATCAGGTGATGGCGGGAACGGTGATTGCCGGGGCGCTGGTGACCGGTATTCGTTCCGACCTGCCGGGGCCGGTGATCGCCACCGTCACCGAACCGGTCTACGACAGCGCGACCGGACATTATCTGCTAATCCCGCAAGGCTCGCGCTTGCTGGGGAAATACAATAGCCAGGTCAGCTATGGGCAAAGCCGGGTTCAGGTGGTCTGGAACCGCATTATCCTGCCGGATACGTCATCGCTGACGCTGGATAATCTGGCCGGTGCCGACCCGGCCGGTTACGTCGGGCTGGAAGATCAGGTGGACTGGCATTGGGATCGTGTGATTGCCGGTGCAGCAATGACCACACTACTGGGGGTGGGAGCCGAACTCGCTGCCCCGGAGAACCGACAGCATGGCGATCGTATTATCCTTGCCGGACGTGACAGTTTGCAGGATTCGGTCAGTCAGGTGGGACAAGAGCTCACCCGGCGTAACCTCGATATTCAGCCGACACTGACCGAACGGCCAGGTCTGCCGGTTCGTATCATCGTCAACAGGGATTTGGTGTTAAGGCCGTATCAACCACTGTTTTTTAATCAGGGGAGTGCACGTTGAATGGGGTATGGACGAGAAGGAACGAAGCAGGGGCCCTGAATGGGCGTTTATCTGGAACGGTAGCGTGCCGACACATCCCGGGCGGTATGCAATAGCCGTAAGATATGTACGTCGCCGCTGTGGCGTTTCAGCGCATAGACCAAAATAAACGGCAGCCGGGCCAGCACCAGTTTACGCCGTTCTCCCGATTTCCCTATGCTGACGCCCGCTTCCGGGGTGGTTTCCAGCAACGCCACTGCGGCGGCGAATTTGTCATCGGTGGCATTGGCGACCTCCAGTCCCGCGTTCTGGTACAGGTAACGGTAAATGTCTTCGCGGTCAGCGATAGCTTGCCTTTCCCAGCGAACCGTTGCCGTCACAGTTCCCCCCGGGCGGCTTGCGCTTTCAGTCGCCGCCATACGTTGACTGGCCTCATCATTGCTGATGAACTGGACCTCACCAGCATCGTAACGGGCGAAAGCCTCCTGAATTTTCGCTTCCAGCCATTCATCACCGGTATGGCGCTGGTACTGCCGCTCTTCCTCGGCCAGTTCTTCCGCACGCTGGCGCATCAGTTCGGTAAGACTGACCTGCTGACGCTCAGCAGCCTTCATAGCCAGTACGTTTGGTTTCCTCGTCAATTCTGAAGTGTATTGTCCCCATGACAGCCTCCAATAGATTGCATGTGTTGTCACTTGTGGTGTCATTTTATCCAATCTCGTCAGTTTTTGCTGCTTTTTTGAAGGGGAGAATCGGCTTACCGTGTAACGCTGCTCTCAGGATACAGTGGCGGTTTTGTTGTAGAGGCTAGCATCTAACATAATGTATATTAGCTCAGACCTGAACTGGCACTGTTTACTGCGCAGAACTAAACTTAATCTGACAGGCTGCTTTGTGCTAGGAGCGGGCATACAATATCAGTCTAATTGGAATCGGAATTGCCGTTTTTAGCTACATCGACTTAGTGGACATCGAAACACGTATCAGTCAATTTCCCTAAAGCCAGCCCTTATACATGGATGCATGGCATTAGCCTTTTCAGAGCTTGCGCTTTGGCAGTATCGCAGTTTCATAGGTTTTTAAAATAAGGGGTTAAGGGTACAGGTGTTGCTAATCAAATTCCTTCGAATAATGGCATACTTTCCCAACCATACGGCGAGTTTCCTTAAAACTTATAATAACTTTATGACGAATATTCCTGCTTTTAATGAGAAAGGGTATCTGCCAGAAGGCACCCACAGTTGTTCTGAGCAACAATTTATTGAGCGCTTCTGTACGATCAGCGAAGAACGCTCGGATCTAAAACAAGCATTTATCGATATTCTGGATTTCGCAAACACGCGCAATGCAATATGTGTTTACGTCGGCGGTTCTTATGTTACAAGGAAACAAAATCCAAACGATTTGGATGTCGTAATCGTATTTCGGAACAAAGAGCACATCCCATCGAGATCTGAACGATGGATTATTGATGGAAAGCGTACAGATATTATGTTTTGCTCGGCTGACGATCCCGTCGTTACCGCGTCATTTATAAAACTGCTGTCTTTCGAGCGCTACGGCAGTAGCGTGGGTGTAATTCAAATCAATCTTGACCACACAGATGAACCGTGGACGACTCATCATGAACCAGATGACAATACCTACGAAGTCATCAAAAGAACCTATTTCAACCGACATCTGGTCGACTTGAACAAGGCATCGGGGGTGCTGGTTACTATCCACGGGATAATGACGCATGCGGAATGGAATGCGAATATTATCCCTATTGCGAGCAGTCAAGGGTGGATCGTCGCCCCTTACATTTACGGTTATACCACTCCTGACATCCTTTTGAATAAAGGGAAACGAAAAGAAGCGGTGGACGCCTTTAGGGACTGGATTTATTCGATTAAGCAGGATTTTTGCCGGAACGGTGAAGCGATTTCAGTGATTGCACACTCCTTTGGAACCTATCTGATAGGTGCTTACCTTGATGGTTTCAATGAAGTTTCTCCGGTCCGTTTCAACACAATTATTCTTACCGGCAGCATTCTGAATGAAGGCTATGATTGGGAAAGTTGTATCGGCTATAAAGTTGCGCGGGTCAGAAACGAAATAGCACCCAACGACCAGTGGGTAAGCTTGATGCAGAGGAATCCATCAGAATGGCTTGGCCTCGATCCACTCTTTGGCCAAGCAGGAGCAAAAGGCTTTACCTCTCAGAGTCGTATTCTTACGCAGCACACCAATAAAATTTTCGATCACAATAATGTCATTAAAAAAGATGTCATAACATCAATGTGGATGCCGTTTCTGAACAGCAATAAGTACGCGTCAGATGAAGAATATTATAAGCGCTACATGGGGCATTCTAAAAATGGCGGCCAATAATGAGGAAGCCAGACTCGCACGATTTCTTATGACCGGGATGAGTCTTTTCAGCAGATAACTGACCATTATTAATGAGAGGCTTCTGTCTAGCGATAATAGTGTTCACTCAACGTAAAGAGTAATATGACTAATAATCAGTTTTATGAACTTTATAGTCGGCTTGCTGCATTACAAACCAGTAACGCTGATTGTCATCCCATTATTGAGGAGCTGACCCGGCTGTGTCTCGAAACAATTAGGAACTCCTCCTTGCAAGAATGCCTAGCGGTCGCAGCTCTCTGCTTCCGTGAAATTGGTCAGTCAGAGCAGCTTTTCACAGTAGCCCTAGCCTGCTGGCTTACCGAGGATAAATGTATCGACCTGGCAAAAGTGCTTACGCATGAAGCGAGTGTAAGCCACTTACAGGCAAACAGCCCAGTTGCGTATGATCTTTCTTCCACAGAAGAATCACGCGCCAGACTGGCAGCGTGCCGGCTTTGTGCACTTCATGTTTCTCCGGCGATATCCCTCGGCTGGACCTTAAGTCTGGCAACCTCCTTCCCTGCAAGCGCAACTACACTCAACACGGCTCAGGCGCTCCTGCAGCATCATATGAAGGATTATCCGTCGACCACGCTACGACTTCTTTCCAGCCCGAACTCCTCGTTTTCTTCATTGTTACTGGCGCAAACCGTGCTCAAACGACTGGAACAACAACGAAGCCATCTGAACGCACTGCCGAAACTTCGCGAGCTTGTGATGCCACCTGAAATGCGCCTGATATACGCCAGTCTGAAGCGCAGCGAGAACCGGGATATTCAAAGGCAGTCAGAAGAAAAATCGATTTTTGACCAGTTCATCACCAGGCAGCATTTCAAGTACGCCAGTAAGACAGCTATTGAGGTTCTTACCGGCGATGATGTCAGGGAAACCACCCTGGAGATGATGCCATTTCAGATCGCGACAGAGCTACCTTCGACCTGGCTTACCGATCCGGTTTCCGGAGACCTTGCCATGAACAGACAGTGGGAAGGAGTGTTGGAATGAGCATTCAACTGGTTCTTTCTCATTATCTGGCCGGTCTGCGCGAGCGCAACGAGCTCGATGCACTGCTGCCTGAATTACTTAAAGCCATGGGGCACTCCGTGCTCAGCCGCCCGCAGATTGGCCCAGGGCAGGCAGGCGTTGATGTGTTATCGACCAGACCGGATGGGAACGGTGTCGATGAAGTGTACGCCTTCATCATTAAATTTGGCGATCTCGGACGTGCAGACTTTTATGGCGGTCAGCAGTCCATCGATCCGTCCGTGCGAGAAGCATGCACCGACTTCCTCCGAAATCGCCTGCCGGAACACCTCAAGCCTTTGCGCAAAAAGATTATTCTAGTGTCGAATGGCGTGTTGTTACAGGAAGCTCAGGCTGGCTTTTCAGCCCTGACGGAAGACGTCGCTGAACGGCCGCTCTGTAGACTCGAATTCTGGGGTAGCGATCAGCTCACACCCTTGATAGAGCGGTTTCTGTTCGACGAAACATTGCTGTTGGCCCAAGGAAAATCCGATTTGCGTGCAGCCCTTGCGGGTCTTGAAGAGTCGGGAGCAGCAATAGGTCGTTTCGTTCGCTTTGTTGATGCCTGTTTTGAATGCCCTACCGAGGAAATGAAGCAGAGTAAAGCAACGCGCAAGAAAAAGTTTTTGAGACGCTGCGCTGCAGCCGCTATGGGCTGGGCGGTACTACTAGTCTGGGGCAAAAGCGAGGGGAATCTAAAACCTGGCGTTGTTACTGGGGAGTATTTGCTACTGCGCATGTGGGCCGAGGCGGTAAAACTTCAGCTAGATGCTGACCGCGCGTTTATCAACCGATTTGAAACCATGGTGGACATGCAGACGCAGGCTCTGGTGGACTACTTTGAGAAGGTGATGCCCACACTAGAGATACCGCGTGCGGTCCTCTCGTATCGTCCGGAACGCATCTTCTATCTGGAGCTTATGTTTGAGGAACTGGGACGCTTGGCCACCCTTCTGTTACTACTCCAGCGAAAACCCGATCAGGAGGAGTTTCGGACACGGATCCTGACGGCCATCATTCACCTGGTGAACCAGCATCCGGGTGTACGGCTTCCTCTGTATGACGGACATACCATTGACCTCACCCTGATCTTCTGTGCACTGATGGGGGAGTCGGACTGGAGCAACACCCAGATTCTTGCTGGTGAAGTTGTCGCCCGGCTCCTCTGTGCACTGAAAACAGATTGCTACCTGCCTGTCGACACCGACTCTCTGGAAGATGCCATCGCGCTCGACAGAGGACATGCCGCCAGCCGGGATTTCTTCCAGACATCAACGCTTGTACCGGCACTGGCTACTGTGGCGTCAGTGCTCGATGACGAAGAAAATCTTGAAGCCTTGCGCAGTCACGTGCTGCCATTGATGAAAGGAGTCACGCTTGAGCGCTGGTATCCCACTTCGTTACTCGAAACGCTCAGCGGATCACTGCGGGGGGTTCAGAGTGTCGGTATATCCAGAGCGCTGTCCGGACTCAGGCCTTCAACAAGGGAAGAGGCTGAGGCGTCAATTAAAACATTTGACGGTATGGCGTCCCCCTCGGACTTCAGATGGTCAGGTCGCTGGCAGGTGCTGATCGCGCTGTCAGCACGCCTGCATCGACATCCCTTACCCACCTGGTTTATTGCTGAGTACAGGCGACCGGAACATTTCACTGAGTAGCTGACCAGTTCCCCGTAGAGCAACACGCGTCAATGTTAGGGTCTGTCCCTTAACCTCCCTACACGCTAAAAAGTGCTGCAAGAATCATTTCCGAGATTTGATTTTTGGTTAAATATCCGTCTATTTTGGTCATTCTTTATCGCTTAAAAGCGTTTTTTTGCACAGTTATAGCAATGCTGAACTGTACAAAAAATAGTTACGGGACACAGCCTAGTCATACCTTCATACCTTCATACCTTCATACCTTCATACCTTCATACCTTCATACCTTCATACCTATGCGAGAACTTTCGCTTCATGCCCTGAGGTATTCAGCAAGCTTTTTATGGCTTCAGTAAGGGCGATTTCCTCTGTCCAAGTGCCAACAAATATCTCGCTTTGCTATAACGGGTTTTGGTCTTCCAAGAGTGATAAATAATTATCCCCTGCTCAGCTATATTAAAGAAGGAAAGCAGGGGCGATTTTTATTTACTACACTTAGCGAATCTGTCTTCTAAAGATTGGCGCAAAGTTTTAAGTTCCCTGACTGATTCAACAACCTGAGGTGTTGGGGAAGGTTTTCTTGCCTTCAAACACATAGGTCTTAGTTTATCTGGATTTTCACCAGCATAATTTTCATGTCGTAAAAAACTCATGATAAAACTTGAAAAGGAACGAATTGAATGCGTATTACTAATCAAACCGTCATCATGGTGAAGCCAGAAAATCAGTTGCTCATAACTTTCGGCAGAGTAGAGAATTGATAAATCAGAGATTTGCTTATTTTTTTCATCTCTCAACTTAAAAGCTGAATCTTTATTCATCACCCTAATTCGTTTGTAATTAGCCAAAAAATTAAAAACAATATATAAGTAAAAAATCCCAATGACATTAACTAACCCTATCAAGAAGATGATATTTAAAGTCACCTCACCCAAGTCAAAAATATGTGCAGGGATAAACTTTTTGACCAGCCAGCACAAGCTATACCCCAGCGCCAAGCAAATTGATAGAAAAACAGCCCCAAAAAAAATTAAAATAGTTGAAGCTTTCAAAAAAACCTTGATATTTAGATGTTTGATAATCCAGATCATAACATCATGAAATTTAATCTTCTTGCCTTGATGGCGAACCAAAAAAGGAGAAAACATAATAATAACTAGCAATATCAAAAGTGAAAATAAAATAAAAGATATTACTGTTAAGTTTGTTGGTTTGTTTACTAAATTTACTGTAATTATAATCCAAGAGGCCAGCAGAATCGCGAAAGAAAACGTGAAATCTATTTCAATTTTTGAGCTTTGGTAATTATTTTTAATGTGCCTTAACGAGTGTCGTGGTAGCATATCCATTGCAACAAGCATTGAGTTTGCTACAGTGGTAATAATAGAAAAGGGGTTAATTAATAAGAACCGTGGTAGAGATTTTTTGAAAAATTCAAGGTTGTTTCTCAAACGCTTACCTCGCGAGACAACAATATTTGCCCCCATATCTGAAGGTAACCTCGCCGCCAAAGCTTCAATAGTTAGTAATTCCTCTCTATTTTTAGCGAGTATAACTTGGTCTGAGAGCATTCTCAAAACAACCGCTCTTGCCTCGTCTGGAAGCTTAGAAGCAAATGCCGCTTGCCTGAAAGCATTTTGCCGCTCAGATTTTGTACCATGATTGAACGTCTCTACAAGACAGGCAACTAAAGTATCCTGTGGCAAAAGCCCACCTAAACGAAGTACCTCGCATCGATCCCATGAATCGCCTTTTTCCCAACGAGGCATTAGAAACTTAGACGCAGCCAGAGAGAGGTATTCAGGTACGTCATGAATGCGATGAGCTAGTCCTTCCTGTAGCAAACTAAGAAGAGGAATTGCCTTTTCAGAGGTCCAGTCAAAATAGATCAAATCTTCTGGAAGAGGGGGAGTCCCACAGTGAGTATATTTATTTACCGTACAACTTTCTTCCAGTATGACACTGGCTTGCACTAAGATGCTGTTTATTGCTTCAAAACTACAGGTTTGCAAAAGCGTAACAGTGTATTCACGCCAACGGTCCTGTGTAAGAAGCTCTGTCGCTGAGAGAATATTCGGGTGGCCTGTAAGGTAGCGGACAAATAGAGCTTCCTGATAACGACGGTGAGCAAAAGCAAAACGACGGTCGCCCGGAGCTGCATTAGGAACATCGGCCCTTCCAATTTTAGAATCAACTAGTGCAGAAATGAGATTCTCAAGAGATTTCCCAGGAAGCTCTTCATTTTTTAATTTCACCCGTATCTGGTCGAGAGAAGGTGCCAGACTCAATGTATCATCTTCTGCAAATAGCCTGGCTAAGCGCTCGGCCCCGATGATCAGTTCTTCAGGATTTAACGTATACTTACGAAACAAATAATCTGGTTCACGTTTTGCCAGCCTTTCAATATGCTGCAGCAATATGTCATGATCGTTACTAGGAGCATGTTGCTCATCCCTGACGTATCGGCACAGTAGTGTTAAGAATAGTGGTGTTGAACCTATACTGCTATGAGAGCCAGCAAGGTGTTGACGAACCAAATTCATATGTTCTTCTTTAAGGAAAGAATTACGTATCAGTTCATCTTGCTTATCCCCACTCAGTGGTAGAATCCTCAGTTTTTTCCAGGGGAGAGCTTCAGGGCCTTTAAATTCCCGTGATGCTAATATCCCTTTGCATTCTCCCATGCCCTCCAAGAACTGCCTGAGTGCTTGAGAGTAACTTCTTATTATGTTGTCTCCACTTACCGAATGGAGAACGGCGGGAATTTCATCAAATGAATCAAATAGGAATAGCCATAATCCTCTGTTACAGTAGTCGTCCCAGTTTTCTTTAACAAATGCTGAAGTATCAGCATCTCCTCGACGAATATTATCGAGTATGAATTCACGCACGGTATCCACGTTTACTGCATCAGCATTACTGAATTCCATCTCACGAAGGTTGATATAAAGCGGGACTGTTGCATTTTTATCATTTGATTTTTTACCTTGCTCAGCTAACTGCTTTGCAAGATGCCGTAATGCCACACTTTTCCCTGACCCAGGTTCACCGACCAGTTGCATCGCACGCTCAGTACTGGATGTGATGGCTCGAACAAGCGAGCGTTCCTTACGTAATCCAAAAGATTTTTTTCTGCGCAACTTGTCTATGGCAGAAGCATAATACCCTCCCTCAGATTCCACCTCAGCTTCAAGGTCAGTAAAATATTGATCATTCCAGTTTTCTGCTTTAGCCAAATAAGCAAGGTCTGCTTCAAGTACTGCACAAAATTGCTTTCTTCTTCTAACTCTTTTTTCATTGTCTTTGCTTAACCAAACAGGAAGGCCACTGGTTTTGTATATCTCAATGAATTTTATGAGAAGCTCAATTACTTCCCCAAACGATTTTAATAAAAATATTACTATACATCCCCCTATTGTAATAATAAATAAAGCCAAAATCAACCAGTGCCATATATCTTGAGATGTATTATTAGACCATAATGAATTAAATATTCTTTCAATGATTTCCAATCCTTTTTCTGAAATGCTAACTGATTCATCTTCTTTTGCCACAACAACTCCTTGCTAATAATTTGTTATCTTTGAGGCGAAGGCATTTTCTGACATCTAAAGTGTTAGCTCATTATTTGCAACACCCAAGTATTTAAGTCAATAGTAAAATTTATCTTATTTATATATGAAAATTAAAAGAATTTTCAAACAAACTGCCCGCTATCCATTGATTGAAAAACCGATATTAATAATGTCTTCATTAGTACCTAACAGTTATTTTGGATTAGAATGTTAAAATGTCCGCTTCACGCTCTGAGGCGCTCGACAAGGTTTTTATTCTTTCAGCAAAGACTCGCCTCAACGAGTTTTTGTATTTCTTTATCGTTGGGTAGATCAAGGCTGCTTAGTGAGCCGATGGTATTGGTGCTGCAGATATAGAGGGAGTACATCTATTCAATCAGATGTTATTGTTGGCCAACCTTGTACTATTTTTCCACCGTGAGCACATCCATCGCCCATTCTTACAACTGGCTTGCCTTCAATAGTAAAGAGAGATGACCCCGAAACCAGTCCATCCTGCATGCCTACACCAGTACACAACGCTTTTCCCCCGACAACGGCAACAGGGGTTCCATTGATAGTAACAACTGACTGTCCTGCATCAATAATTGGGCCACCTACATGCGGTACTGGGCCGGGTTCGACTTTTGGACAGACATGCATGTGACCGAGTATTGCGACGGGTTTTCCCATGGATATTTCTCCTATAGTAGATAAGGCCTTCTGCGCTTTTCTGCCAACGCATCCGCCTGACTAAGATTCACTCTTATGCGGCCATTAAAATCCCCGCCATTCAGCCAGGAAAACAGGCAGGCATCAGTACGCTGAATAAACGGATTAAGTTCGATCAACATTGTGTCGTATTGTCCGTTCTGATGGGTAATTGCGATATCTGCAACAACACTATCCATATGTAGTAACGGTATCAATTTTTGCAGAAACTGAATGATTTGTTGGCGTATTTCATCGGCATGTTCGGTTAAGAAAGGAAAATATTCCAGACAATGATATTGGGATACACCGACGACGTTACCATCCTTTATAAAGCACCTGAATTCGCTCCATCGTGGAATATCATGCCATCCCCGCAAAAATAGCCAGGCTGGTGTTGATGATTGCAGACAATCCCAAAGATAGGATGCCACTCGATGACTGGAAACAGACAATTGCCTGATCACGTCATCCACGCTGTTGGCCCGCGGAATGGTTGCTTCATGATAACTGACACCACCAAATCTCACGAAAACCGGCGTAGTAAATTTCGACAATATATACTCGATATCATCGCGTAATTGTTCAGAAAATAGTGGCTTTTCCAGTAATCGTTTCGCATCCATGAACTCGCTAGTACAAGCACCGATCGCTATAACGTCCCGTTCATGAAGCTCAATGCCTTCGCTCTGGAAAGAAAGCGTCAAAAGCGTTTCCGGCCAGTTTTCGATAAAAGTCTGTTTGTGCTCAGTGTACATACCAACTCAGCCTTGACGTTATAATGTTATTGCGCCTGCGTACCAAAATTACAACTTATCTTCTGACGTTGGTGTGTATAGAAATTCTTTTAGCGATAGAGCTAACAATCCTAACCCATCACCAACCGATAGATTGTCGATGTAATATCGCCAGTGAAATACACTTTTATATGTTGGGGAGTTGGGTCTTACGTCGTATATAATATATGCATCACCATCATCGTCATAGTCTGAACCAATTGCGATAAGACCAGTCGGTAATAGTGATCTGTTTTCGTATATTGATTCTTTTAAAAGATTAGTCGAGCTGATTACCTGTTCTGTGGGGAATAAGATAGCCATTAATGCTTTTCTCACTCTTCCATCATACCGCACTAAAAAATGATCTATATCTTCTAGCGGACCGCAAGCTTGATCGGCAACCAGATGAATATAATCTTTATATTCATCTGGCAAGTGAACCTGAAGTTTTTCTTCGATATCCCCGATTCTTTTGTTGATCGTTACAGATTCAATAACTAAATCAGGATCATCCGTTTCCCACTTAACCAAATCTTCTTTCTGTATTTCCATACTAAAAATCCTCGCTGCGCCACATTGAGTCACCGCCTACATGTGGTGTTCCACTATTTACACTACCTGTTTCACTATTTTTATATGCAGTGTGTATATCTTTGTCGACTAAGCTCATTGTAACGCCATCCGGTTCATGGTGCCATGTGCCAAGCCGCTCTTGGTCTTTAGGTAGTTTTTTGCCGTATTTTTCTGAAAAGGCATTTCTTGCTGAGCTGAAATCGCTTCCATTACCTTTCATATCAATTTCTACTTGATAGGGCTTGCCCCCATCACCGATGGGTTTGCCATCTTTTAATGGTGGGAAACCTGAAAAATCGGGGTGTCCGTCTTTGAAAGGAACACCTTCTTTGCCATGGCGTGTAACCACTTCATAGAGACTTTTATTCTTCTCTGGATCAGGCTTGTACATACCCGTACCGGGTGGGCAGGGTTTACCATCAGGTCCCACCCAACTCCCTTTTTCGGAGGAGGGGAGGCGTCCTGGATCCATTGATTTATCTTTCTCAAATTTTTCTTTGGCCAGTTTTTTACATTCTTCTGTTTTACATTTCCCCAGCTCTTTATCCAGTTTTTCCTGCTTTCTTTTTGCTATTAGCTCTTTCCAGTATTTCTTGGCGTTTTCCCGTGTTGTCGCAAATACTTTTGTATTCAGGGCTGCTTTGGCTTTCGACAGCGCAGCGGTGACTTTTTCCACTTTTGCCGCGATTTTTCCAGCTTTAGCCCCATCACCCAGTATCGGGATAAACCCTAAAGCATCAAGGGCGGCTCCGCCCCAGTCACCTTTAAATAATGAACGTCCTAACGATACGACGTCCGCCGCCGTACCAAACGGCGGTGGCGCAGCCCCTGCCGCTGCCAGACCGCTATCCACGATCAGGTCGTTATATTGTGACTCCATATCCATCACTTTTTTGCGATCGGCTTCGATCTCCGGGCTTTCGCTTCGCGATCTGATATTCGCCATGGCTTTCTCCTTTGATGGTCTAACCGGTTCACTCCGGAAACCAGTAATTCGGGTGACTCTTCATAACGGCATCTGCACCTTGATCTTCGCTGACGTCGGTGAAGAGTGCCTCCAGCCGCTCATCTTCACTCCGCTCTGTATCCGTAAGGATTTGCTTAAAGCCATCAAATTCAAAGAAGTTCGATCCGATACCCCACATGAAATACAGGAATTTCGCCTGGTTAGTCGGCTTGTGGATATTGAGTTTTTTAGCGATTTCCCTGCCATTCAGCGTCATCGTATACAGCGTTTCCGGCGTATGCCCTTGCTTGTGTTCCGGCAGCGATGCTTCCATCACCTCGTCGACAAACCATCGGGAGAAGTCTTTATCGCTCATCAAATGCGATTCCATTTGCAGGTCGTCAAAGTGCCACATGCGTTGGGCTCTCCTTATGTGATGGTGTGATAGGCAAGACCAGTTGCGCCACATGCAATTTATTCGTGTCATGGGTGTAATACATCAATCGCTCTGGCTCATCCGTGGTTTCCGCATATACCGCATAAAGCGGGGCAAAGAATGCCGCCAACTGTTCCTGCGTCAGGCGTGGAATAAACTGGTTAAACGTCTTCGGCTGATAGAAACGGAAAAAGTAGGTTTTTCCACCATTAGTCACTTTGGTGAATTTTTTGAAATGCCTGACCAGTGGTATCAGTGACAAGGAACTGCGCACGATGATTCCCCACTGCCGCATATAGCCGTCTGCCAGCCACCAGTCCAGCACATCGCTGTGCGCATCAACCTGCACTAGGTAAGGTGCGACATGGCCGAGATTATCCAGAACGGACACATCGAATAACGAGCGGTAGATCGGTGCAAAACCCTCCAGGCAGACAGCAATGTCTGGACTGGCTGCTGCATTCAGTAACAGAAAGGTGTGTAACGTTTTTTCCTGGTCATCTTCATGGATCATTGCAGGCGTGAATACCGTTGTTTTCAGGCTATCACTCACCGCGTCATACGGATTTTCCAGCATGGTTAGCTCCCTGCTTATTTCTTTTTGTACGGGCATTCTTCCGAGAATGGTTTATCACTGCTCAGTGCTGCTGCCTGTTCTGCCGCGCCACCGGACATATCAATTGATGAGGCTTTCATCTTGATTGTCTTCGCCTTGATGGTGATACCGCTGTCATCAATAGTGATCGAGCCCCCTGGACCACCGATGACGACTTTCTCTTTGGCATACAGCGTATGTTTCAATGTGCGGGAGAAAATAGAGCCTTTGGTTTCGATGTCATATTTATCGCCAACCAACAGTTTCAATACCTGACCGACGGACAGTGTCTGGGTGTGGCCCACCAGCGTATTTTTATAAAGCCCGACCTGTTCGGTACTGGCAATTCCTGTTGTATCCGAACGAAACTTTTCGACTACCGTATTAAAAATACCAGAGCCCGGCATCAGGCTGGAAAGTAGCCCGGCCAGCGATGTGCCTTTCGATACCATATCCACGCCAGCGTTGGACCTGAAGCCGCCTGCATCAGTAAATGATTTTCCTGCTGTTAATGACAGGGTTTCTGCGGCTGCACCGACTTTATTGATGTCATCCGCAAACTGTTCCACACCCGGCTCACCAACCTTGGCCGATTCTTTCTTCATAAACTTGCCGCTATTGGATATCAGGCTGAACAATCCCCCTAACAGTCCGAGCCCTTGTCCTCCTACCGTCAGATTCATATTACCGCCAACACGGTGCTGGTGATGCTTACCGATTTCTGTACTTCGGTTTTCTCCAATGCTTTCCACTGCGCTGGAATCCACCCGTGTCGTCATGTCGTGCAATATCTTCACTGACATATCCTTCTGGGCATGAATATGAATATTCTCCTGTCCTGACTCATCCTCAAAAGAGAGCTCGTTGTATCCGCTCCCACGGTGGGAGTCTGAACGAATAACCGTTTTGGTTTTATGTTCCGGCAGGGTATACGGAGACGGGTTGGTGGCGTGAAAGGTGCGCCCGGTGACGATGGGCTGGTCCGGGTCCCCTTCCAGAAAGCTCACCACCACTTCATGACCGATGCGCGGAATGGCAATCAGGCCGTACTGACCACCGGCCCAGCCCTGACTGACCCGCACCCAGCAGGAGCTCTGGTCGTCGCTGGCACCGTAGCGGTCCCACGGGAATTGCAGTTTCACCCGGCCAAACTCGTCGCAGTAAATCTCTTCGCCCGCCGGGCCGACCACGGTGGCAATCTGCGGGCCGTCCACCATCGGCTTGTACGGCATGGCCGCCCGCCAGGTGGTGGTGGCTTTCACCACCTCGAAACTGTTGCTGATGGTGGTCGGCTCGCCACCGCTTTCCTCTTCCAGCGCCTGCGGCTGCTGCCCGCTGTGGGTCACCGCCACCACCTGCCAGGCCAGGTTGAATGCCGGGTTCGGGTGCTCGGTGAGGGTAAAGGTGCCACCCGGCATCAGTTCGGCGGCGTTGGATTCACCCGCCCCGGTCATCGCCCCGGCACGCAGCGCGTCCAGCCGGTAGCCGGTAAACGCCTTGCCGCTCGGGTCCTGCTTGAAGCGGCCGGGGTAATCAAAGTGCTGGTAGGATTCACGCTGATGGTCCAGCTCGCTGCTCATCCTGTTGTGCAGCAGCCCGTAGGCAGGGGTCTTGAAGCTGTAATCCTTCAGCGCCACCTCAGCGGTACTCACCGCCTCGGCATAACGGAAACGGCGCACATACGCCCCTTCGCTCAGCCCCTGCGTGGCGAGATTGAAGAACAGCTCCGGGCCTTTGGTCAGCGCACCGGCGTCATCGGCAAACACCACCCGGTGCTTGCCGGCTTCGAATTCGTGGAAGTAGAACAGCCCTTCTTCTGCGGCCAGCCGGTTGATGAACGCCAGGTCGCTTTCGCGGTACTGCACGCAGTACTCGCGCACCGCGTGGTCGTGGCGCAGGGCAAAGGCAAAATCGCTGATACCGGCTTCCTGCAACAGTTCGGTGATGATCTCATCCGGTTTTTTGGTCTGGAAGATACGGGCGTTGGTGCGCAGACCGAGCCGCCACAGCGCCGGGCGTACCTCGGCCTGGTAGCGGGTGCGGCGAAAACCGGTGTCGCCCTGGGCAAAGCGGCTGACGATACCGCTGACCCGGCGCTGCAGTTCGCCTTCGTACCACACCAGCAGCTCGCATGGCTGGTCCAGCACCGCGCCGAAGTCGATATCCGCCTGACTGCTGGCAAGGCTCAGCGACAGCGCAAACGGCTGGTTCAGCGCCTCGCTCAGCTCAAAATCCACCACCGCGAAGGTGGTGTCCGCCAATGCGCCGATTTTCACGGTAAACTGCAATCCTGTACTGTTGGCCACCCTGCTTCCTCCTTTCCCCGGCTCCATAGCTACCGCACACCCGGTCTGTGCCGTGTGTCAGTGCACTATCACAATGAATGCGCCTGCACTCAGAGATGGGCACACCATCGCTCAGCGCAGACAAAAACAGAAAAACCCGGACCGGAGTCCGGGTTGATGGCAATTACGCTTCGATCGGCGCGCGCCAGTCGTCAGAGCCGGAAGTCCCGGCCACGGTGTGTTCCCAGTCGATTTTGCGGTACGCCAGCGACACTTCGATCAGCTGGGTGTAATCCTGCTTGGACGGGTCCTGGCAGTGCGGCATCTGGTTGTTGATGTCGACAATGGTGGCGTCGGTCAGTTTGGTGGTGAAGAAATGCTCCTGCTTGCCTTCGACGGAGGTGCGGTACCACTTCAGGGTCACGGTCGGCAGCATTTCGCCGGAGGCCAGCGCGTTATACAGCAGCGGGACGGCCTTGTTCAGCGCGACGGTGAACTTGAACGGTTTGTGCACGCGCTGACCGGCAGGCTGGCCGGACTGCGGGTCGGTCGGGACGGTGACGATGTGTTTGAATTCCTGCACCAGCATCTCGTCTTCGTGGCCCTGCACGTAGATGTTGCCGACGGAGTCGGAGGTGAAGGCACCGGCGGTGATGTTGCCCTGCGTTTTACCTTCGATGCTGATATAGCATGGGGTTGGCATAGTCTTGCTCCTTGTTGTTGAACGGTTAGTGTGACTTCACCGTTTACAAAGCAATGACTGTGCCAGTTTTTATTCTATTGTTTTTAAAGAGAAAAATAATATCGCCATTTTCCCTAAGTCAAATTTGAGCAAAAAATTGCGCAGACTTCCCGAAAAAACGGCATCCATTGCGCAAACAGGGATTTATGCTGGAAAGTGAGCAAGAAATTGCGCAGATTTTGCATTTGTTCTGTTGGTGGTTGTTTTGTGAGCATCTGACACCTGTTTTTATGTGACAAATATCACGTAATGTGTTCTGTGCGATCGCTGGAGTCTGGCAGAGGAATGTGCGTCAGGAAGCGCGATAAACAGGAAGCAAGTACATCTACTTCACTCTATTCGCGGTTGTCTGGTTTTGGTGAAGCTTTGCTGTTTGTTGAGGAAAGGCGTTCAGATCCGCCATCCGCACTATTGAGATAATACAGAGAGAGGAACATCAGGATTCCAGCGTGTTTGCAGTACATTGTCACACCGTATATATCCTGCCAATCGATAGAGAAAGGTATTCCGGCATGGGAAAAAGCAGCACTCGATTCGGGTAAGGATAGCAGTGCAGGATTTCTTATTTCATTTTCTTACAAACAGAAAACCCCTGATTTCGACTCAGGGGTTGTCGGGATAGACGTGAAATGCACGTGCAGTTCACGTGCATAATCTAGTCCTTTTATAGTCCAGTCACTGTCAGGCCTGTGTCTTTAATTGGTTGTATTTAAAGACGTTGTCCTGCTGCTGTCCTATCAAATGTGGTGGAGCTGGCGGGAGTTGAACCCGCGTCCGAAATTCCTACACCGTCGGTACTACATGCTTAGTCTGGTCTTTACATTCGCTTGCCAGCTGCGGACAGACACGCCACTAACAAACTAGCCTGATTGGATTTAACGCTTCAACCCCAGGCAGGGCATCCACGCGATCTCTTTTAGGTTTGACCTCTCTTGATCCCCGTCCTAAGAGCGGAGGCTAGGGAGAGAGGACACCTTCAGTTTCTTAGGCTGATTAAGCTGCTAAAGCAGCAGGTGCGAAGTTTTCGTCGTTTGCGACTATTTTTTTGCGGCTTTTTACGAGGCCAACCGCCCCTCGGCATGCACCTTGGGTTTCGCGAATCCCGTCGAATCCAGAATCAGCCCCAAGATATTCTTTTATTATAACAGAAAGATGGCGTACTAAGCTAGCGACCGTTAGCGGGCGGCATTTTTCATG
Source organism: Dickeya dadantii NCPPB 898 (assembly GCF_000406145.1). Lineage (NCBI taxonomy): Bacteria > Pseudomonadati > Pseudomonadota > Gammaproteobacteria > Enterobacterales > Pectobacteriaceae > Dickeya > Dickeya dadantii. Next base: position 889,718 of record NZ_CM001976.1, read on the forward strand.
ATGCGCGCTTTATCCAGCTTCCATTCGCGCTCTTTGATGTCGTCACGCTTGTCGTGCTCTTTTTTACCCTTGGCGACGCCAACCTTGACCTTGCACCAGGCATTTTTCCAGTACAGCGACAGTGCCACTACCGTATAGCCTTCACGATTGACACGGCCGTACAGCGAATCCAACTCGCGCTGGTTCAGCAGCAGTTTGCGGGTACGCGTCGGATCGCAAACCACATGGCTGGAGGCGCCGTGCAGCGGTGTGAATGTGGCGCCGAAAAGGTAAGCTTCGCCATCACGCATCAACACATAGCTGTCGCTAATATTGGCTTTGCCTGCGCGCAGTGATTTGACTTCCCACCCCTGAAGTGCCAATCCCGCTTCAATCTCTTCTTCTATGAAGTATTCATGGCGGGCGCGCTTGTTGAGCGCAATGGTGGCAGAACCGGGTTTATGTGCTTTTTTCTTTGTCATAGTGCCGTCATTATACTGGTTGTCGTCGTGAATGAAATCCCTCGCCGGGATTCATACCGTTCTTTGTGAACGGGTGCGATGCCCCTCGCAGAATTTTTGTCTGACCGCTCATCGATGGTATTATTTTGCGCGTTTTATGAATCACGGAAAATTGTATGCCTAAAATCAGCCGGTCTGCGCTGGTCCCGTTCAGTGCCGAGCAGATGTATAAATTAGTGAATGATGTCTCGTCTTACCCGGCTTTTCTGCCTGGATGCACTGGTAGCCGGGTACTGTCTTCCTCCGGGAGTGAAATGACGGCGGCGGTTGATGTGTCGAAAGCCGGTATCAGTAAGACGTTTACCACCCGCAATACGCTTATTGATAATCAATGTATTTTAATGCAACTGGTGGACGGTCCGTTCCGTCAGTTGACCGGTGACTGGCGTTTTATACCGCTGAGCGATGACGCCTGTAAGGTCGAGCTGAATCTGGATTTTGAATTCAAGAATGTGTTGATTGAAATGGCATTTGGCAAAATTTTCAAAGAATTGGCCAATAATATGGTGCAGGCGTTCACCCTGCGCGCCAAAGAGGTTTATTGTGCCTGAAATTCGTGTCGAAGTGGTCTACGCGTTGCCGGAGCGCCAGTACTTGCGATCGCTGACGCTGGAAGAAGGGAGTACAGCGGAGCAGGCTATTCAGGCTTCCGGCTTGCTGGCCCTGCGCCCGGATATCGATCTTGGCATCAATAAAATCGGCATTTTTAGCCGCCCGGCGAAACTGACCGATGTGCTCAGCGATGGTGATCGGGTGGAAATTTATCGGCCGTTACTGGCGGATCCCAAGGAGTTACGCCGTCAGCGCGCGGAACGTTCAAAAAATAAGGCACGGTAACGTGCCTTATTTTTTCTGGGTCAGCCAGCGAGGCTAACCTCACCGGGCCTGTTCACTTACTGCGTCTGCAACGTGGGCTTGTTGTCCACATTAGCCAACACGCCCTGACTGTTGAAGGTCAGAGTCAGTGTTTGCTGTTTCACGGCTTCGTGCCCCGGTTGCTGACGGAAGACATAGTACCAGGTGTCTGATCCAAACGGATCCTGCAGCATGGGAGTGCCCAACGTGTAGATAACCTGTTGTTTGGTCATTCCGTTACGGATCTTGGCAACGTCAGCGGGTGCCAGATAGTTCCCCTGATTGATGTCAGGCCGATAGACTACACGTTCCAATGTGGAACAACCGGCAGTCAACATAACAACAACCACCGCGGCGACGACAGTCAGCGTTTTACAGCGCATAGTGATTACATTCCTTAAGGGCATAGGTTGCAGATGATAATAGACCTTGCCTGACTTGAAAACCTGCAAGACGTCTGTAAGACCGCGGGAATTCGAAAAAGTTGAGCCTCACTATGCCGCCAGCAATTCTCTGGCGTTTGCCAGCGTGTTTTTGGTGACGGCCGAACCGCCGAGCAGGCGCGCCAGTTCCTGCAGACGCTCGCGTTTACCCAATGGCTGCATCAGCGTTTCGGTCGCAGCGCCGTCAGTGTGCTTGCTGACAAAGTAGTGGTGATGGCCGCATCCTGCTACCTGCGGCAGATGGGTGACGCACATCACCTGAGTGGATTGCCCAAGCTGACGCAGCATCTTGCCGACAATCGCCGCGGTCGGGCCGCTGATACCGACATCCACTTCGTCGAAAATCAGGGCTGGGGTGTCCATCTTGCGGGCGGTAATAACCTGAATAATTAGCGCGATACGAGACAGTTCACCGCCCGACGCCACTTTGATCAGCGGCTGATGCGGCTGGCCGGGGTTGGTAGTGACGCAGAACTCAATGTGGTCGGCGCCGTTGGCGGTCAGCGAATCCGGCGTGAAGGTCACATCAATCGTGAAATGGCCGTGCGGCATCGCCAGTTCATGCATATTGGTGGTGATTAACTCCGCCAGTTCATTGGCGTGCTGACTGCGTCGGGCGTGAAGTTGTTCGGCCACATGTAGGGCTTGCTGGTGGAACTCTTGCACCGCGCGATTCAGCGTTTCATGATCGCTTTCCTGCTGCTCCAGCTGTTGTTGTTCCTGCAATAACTGCTGATGAAACGCGGGAAGTTCTTCCGGCGTCACGTGATGCTTACGCGCCAGCGTTAACTGACGCGACAGGCGCTGTTCCAGTTCGTACAGTCGGATTGGGTCCAGATCCATACTGTCACAGTAATGGCGCAGTTCGTCGCTGGCCTCGCTGATCTGGATGCCGGCTTCTTCCAGCATGGAAAACACGCCGGAGAGTTTTTCATCCAGGCTCACCAGTTCTGAAAGTTGGTGTCTGGCGCTGTGCAGCATGCTCAGCAGGTTTTGATCTTCGCTTTCGCTGAGAATCTGCAACGTCTGCTGGCTGAGGGACATCAGTTGTCCGCTGTTGGCGAGCCGCTTGTATTCGACGTCAATCTGCTCGTACTCGCCCGACTGGGGCGCAAATTCGTTCAGCTCTTTGAGCTGATATTGCAGCAATTCCCGGCGCGCTTCCCGCTCGATGGTGGCTTGCTGGAGCTGCGCCAGTTCGCGGCAGCTTTGATGCCACTGCTGCCAGATCTGGCGCATGGCGCTGAGCAGTTGCGATTCATCGGCATAGGCATCCAGCAGATGGCGTTGATGTTCCGGCTTGAGCAGCAACTGGTGGGCATGCTGCCCATGAAGCTGAATCAGATGCTGGCCCAGTTCACGCAGTTGCGACAGCGGCACCGCCGTGCCGTTGATAAAGGCGCGGGAGCGGCCGTCGGCGCTGATAACCCGGCGCAGCAGGCATTCATTGTTGTCATCAAGCTGGTTGTGTTCGAGCCAGCGCAACGCGGCCGGGGTGTCCGCCAGCGAAAAGCGGGCGCAGATGTCGGCGCGGCTGGCGCCGGGGCGAACCATGCTGGCGTCGGAGCGATTGCCGAGACAGAGGCCAAGGGCGTCAATAGCAATGGATTTTCCCGCCCCGGTCTCGCCGGTAATGACGCTCATCCCTGCCTGAAAATCAATTTCCAGTTCGCGCACAATGGCGAAGTTACTGATTGTGAGTTGCGCCAGCATGATAGTTTCCTGTATGTAACAACAACTGTTATTACGTACAGTATAGACTGGTTTTTTGTACAGTAAAGTAGCAAGCGCTACTTTCAGAATAATTTTTTCGACCAGCCGAGCTTGCTGCTTAATGTATTGAAGTAACTGTAATTTTCAGGATGTATTAGGTTCAGATGATACTGGCTGCGCTGGATTAGCACCTCTTCGCCCTCCTGTACCGGCAGCGAAATCTGGCTGTCGCAGCTGATTTCCAGGTCCTGGGTGATGTGGGAAAACTTCAGCCGGATAGAACTGCTGCTGTTTATCACCAGCGGCCGCGCCGACAAGGTGTGCGGAAACATCGGCACCAGCGCGATCGCATCCAGCGAAGGGGTTAGGATCGGACCGCCGCCGGATAGCGAATAGGCGGTGGAGCCGGTAGGCGTAGAGATGATCAGACCGTCGGAGCGCTGGGAGAACGCGAATCTATCGTCAATATAGACTTCAAATTCAATCATGTGCGCTACTTTGCCCGGGTGCAGCACCACCTCGTTGATGGCGGTGCTGCTGCTGTTGGGGTGATTAGCGCGGCACACCTGTGCTTCCAGCATAAAACGCTGTTCGCGGATGTAACGCCCGGCCAGCACTTCGCTTAGCTGTTGCTGGGTATGATCCGGATCGAGGTCGGTAAGGAAACCGAGATTGCCGCGGTTGACGCCAATGACGTTGATATCGTAGCGCGACAGCACCCGCGCCGCGCCCAGCATGTTGCCGTCGCCGCCGACCACCACCGCCAGGTCCGCCTGCTGACCGATTTCCGACAGGCTGCCGGTGGCGGCGTCCGTTAGCTGCAACTCGCGGGCGATCTGCTGCTCGATCACCACGCGGTAACCCTGTGCGCGCAGCCAGTGATACAGCATTTCGTGGGTGGTCAGGGCATTTGGATGACGCGGGTGACCGACAATGCCAATGCAGTTAAACGATCTGTTCATTTGGGTGCCTTATCCTCATGAGAGCACCGGAGGCTCACGGTTTTTGGACCGATAGCCGGACCAACAATATGTGAGTGGTTCCCTTGAAACCCCGGTTTTGATCCCCATAATAAGCGAACTAGCGAGATGAATGCGAAAAACGCGGAGAATTTCATGAGTAGTAAAGAACAGAAGTCGCCTGACGAGCAAGTCTTGGATCAAAAGGGAGCAGCGGAAGGTCAGCAAACGGATGCCGTGCCTGAGACGACAGATGTCGCTGACCCGCGTGATGAGCGTATCGCAGAATTGGAAGCTCAGCTGAACGATGCTCAGCAGCGTGAACGTGAAAGCGCGCTGCGCGCCCGCGCCGAAATGGAGAACATTCGCCGCCGTGCCGAGCTGGATGTGGAAAAAGCACATAAATTTGCCCTGGAGAAGTTTGCGGGCGAAATGTTGCCGGTGATCGACAATCTGGAGCGTGCGCTGGAGATGGCGGACAAATCCAATGAAGCACTGTCGGGCATGATTGAAGGGGTCGAGCTGACGCTGAAAGCGATGCTTTCCGCCGTGAACAAGTTCGGTATTGAGGTAGTGGCGGATGTGAACGTGCCGTTTAATCCGGAAATTCATCAGGCCATGACCCTGCTTGAATCCGCCGATCACGCGCCGAACCATGTCATGATGGTGATGCAGAAGGGTTATACCCTGAATGGTCGTTTGTTGCGCCCGGCGATGGTTGCGGTGTCCAAAGCTAAGGAATAATCGTTTTCCGGCTTTCTCCGGGAAGCGGCCAGCAGGCTTCTTCCCGGATGCGTGTTGAGTGAATCGGCTCTGGTCGGTCTTTCTCTTCCTTTATTTCCCCTGGTATTTCCCTCGCCGCTCTCTCCCGGTGATTTCACGAAAACATTTTCCTGTTACTTATGCGTTTTTTCCTGACGTCATCACATGGTCGTTATTTATCCGCGTAATGCCGTGCCGGTCGTTTTTTTGTTTGTATTTTGTTAATCTTTATGTATTAAAACGTGTGTCGTTTGTCGGGTGAATGCATCATTATCATAGCCTATCAGAGCAATCATCGTTTCCATTCTAAATGCACTTGATAATCATTATCAACTTTGCGAGAGTAATAAAACAATAGTGTTAGAAGGGTTACTCATATGCCGGGGAGTCGTGTAGTGGAGTCAGTCAGCCGTACGTCAAGGAAGCTCAAGCTTTCACTGATGGGGCCGGCCTTTATCGCGGCGATCGGGTATATCGATCCCGGTAATTTCGCCACCAATATTCAGTCGGGCGCCGCCTACGGATATCAGTTGCTGTGGGTGGTGGTGTGGGCCAACCTGATGGCGATGTTGATTCAATTACTCTCCGCCAAACTGGGGATCGCCACCGGCAAGAATCTGGCGGAGCATATTCGCGATCGCTTTCCGAGACCCGCGGTCTGGGCCTACTGGGTGCAAGCCGAAATCATCGCTATGGCGACCGACCTGGCGGAGTTCATCGGCGCGGCGATCGGCTTTAAGTTATTGCTTGGCGTGTCGTTGCTGGAAGGCGCGATTCTCACCGGGATTGCCACTTTTCTGATTCTGACGTTGCAACAACGCGGGCAAAAACCGCTGGAGATGGTGATCGGCGGGTTGTTGCTGTTCGTGGCGGCGGCCTATATCGTCGAGCTGATTTTCTCTCGCCCGGAGCTGGCATCGCTGGCGAAAGGCATGGTGGTGCCGAGCCTGCCCAATTCCGACGCGGTGCTGCTGGCCGCCGGCGTGCTGGGTGCGACTATTATGCCGCACGTGATTTACCTGCATTCGTCGCTGACGCAGCAACAAAGCAACATCACCCGTGCCGAGCGCTATTCCGCCACTAAGGTGGATGTCGCGGTGGCGATGACTATCGCCGGGTTTGTGAATCTGGCGATGATGGCGACGGCGGCGGCGGCGTTTCACTTCAGCGGCAACACGTCGATTGCCGAGCTGGATCAGGCGTATCTGACGCTGAAGCCCTTGCTGGGTCAGGCGGCGGCGACGATTTTCGGTTTGAGTCTGGTGGTGGCGGGGCTGTCTTCCACAGTGGTGGGGACGCTGGCCGGCCAGGTGGTGATGCAAGGGTTTGTGCGCTTCCATATTCCGCTGTGGGTTCGCCGCGTCGTGACCATGCTGCCGTCTTTTATCGTCATTCTGTCCGGGATGAATCCCACCCGGGTGTTGGTGTTAAGCCAGGTGCTGTTGAGTTTCGGTATTGCGCTGGCGTTGATTCCGCTGCTGGTTTTTACCGGCAACCGCGAACTGATGGGGTGCCTGGTGAACAGCCGCCGGGTACAGAATATTGGTAAAGTGATCGTCTGTATGGTGATCGCGCTCAATCTGTATCTGGTGCTGGATACGCTGCTGGGTTAATTCGCTCGCTTGTGGTTTACGACGCCTCCGCCGGTGATGGTCGGGGGCGTTTGTCTTTTCCGGTTCCGACTTTTCTGGTTTCGTCTTACGATCACGTGCATTCCGGTAAGCTCCGTCCTATTATCTGGGACTGATTTTTTTGATACAGAGATTCAATGATGTCGTCGCCCATTACTATCCTTGATAAGCAATTGTTATCCGATCACTGGTTCGTGCTGCATAAATATGTGTTCGATTTGAAACGTAAGAATGGCGGCATCGTGCGCCAGATGCGGGAAGTGTATGACCGTGGCAACGGCGCCGCGATCCTGCTTTACAACCGTGTCCGGGGAACCGTTGTACTGACAAGACAGTTCAGGATGCCGACGTACCTGAATGGCAATGAAAGCGGGATGCTGCTGGAAGCGTGCGCCGGTTTGCTGGATGATCAGTCGCCGGAACAGTGCATTCGTAATGAGGCGATCGAAGAAACCGGCTACCAGATAGGCGAAGTGGAGAAGTTGTTTGAAGCCTACATGTCGCCGGGCGGTATCACCGAGCTGGTGCACTTTTTTGCCGCGGAATATGACGATTCACAGCGTAAAACCAACGGCGGCGGCGTGGACGATGAAGATATCGAAGTGCTGGAACTGCCGTTTAACAATGCGCTGGCGATGATCAAGGACGGGCGTATCCGTGATGGTAAAACCATCATGCTGCTGCAGCATGCGCAAATTAACGGCTGGTTCGCCAACGTGCGCTAACGACATATAAAAACTATAATATCAATACGATAGACAACAAGGGGCCGGCTGGCCCCTTGTTGTTTGTGGCGGAACCGTGTTTACAACCGGGCGGCCAGCAGATCTTCCAGTTTTTGCTGGTCGGCGGCAAACAGACGGATGCCTTCGGACAGTTTCTCCACCGCCATCGGATCCTGATTATGCTGCCAGCGGAATTCGGTTTCCGACAGCGGCGCCGGCTGATGGAAGCCTTCGGTTGACGGGCTGAGAATGCGTTCCACTGGCGTGGTGCTGTTTTTCAACTGTTCCAGTAACGGCGGGGCAATAGTCAGGCGATCGCACCCGGCCAGCGCCAGAATCTGTTCCACCTTGCGGAAGCTGGCGCCCATCACGATGGTGCGATAGCGATGCTGTTTGTAGTACTCGTAAATACGCCGCACCGACAGCACGCCCGGATCCTGTTCGGCATCGTAGTCGGCGGAGGGTTGTCTGGCCTGATACCAGTCGTAGATGCGGCCGACAAACGGCGAAATCAGATAGACGCCGGCTTCGGCGCAGGCGCGGGCCTGTGCAAACGAAAACAGCAGCGTCAGGTTGCAGTTAATCCCTTCCTTTTCCAGTTCTTCGGCGGCGCGGATCCCTTCCCAGGTAGCCGCCAGCTTGATCAGAATTCGCGAGCGATGTACGTCCTTTTCCTCGTACATCGTCACCAGTTTGCGCGCTTTAGCCACACACATTCCGCGATCGAACGACAAACGGGCGTCCACTTCGGTGGAAATCCGTCCGGGAATACTTTTCAGCACTTCGGCGCCGATATTGACCGCCAGACGGTCGCCGGCGTTAATGAGCAGGGTTTCTCTGGACCCGCCCTGCTGGTGGGCGTAAGCCAGCGCATCGGCAAACAGCGGCTGATAAACCGGCAGGCTGGCGGCTTTTAGAATCAGGGATGGGTTGGTGGTGGCGTCCTGCGGTGAAAAGTGGCGAATAGATTCGATATCGCCGCTGTCTGCCACTACCACGGTGAATTGTTTCAATGCGTCTAGTTGGTTCATGGTTTGGCTCCCAGAAGAGAAAATTGGCGGAACCACCCTGCAGGATTCTGTGGCGCAATGACATGCGTTTTTTCTGATTGCAGTTATCAGCAGGGTGATCTCCGATGCCGTAACACAGGCTAAGCATAGTCAATTTGTGTTGGGCTCGGCTGGTGACAGGGGAGAGCACAGGGAGCGATATCATCGATATTTGGTGATGTTTGGCCAGGAAAACAGTCGTTATGGTGAGTGATTTTCAATCTCATTAATTAACTATATTAAGCGGTATTCCGTTGCGGATTTTGTAATGCTTCATGGTTTCGAAAATCACAGACACGGTACACTGAGCGACTCGCCACCCTACCCACAAAGCGATAAGACAAGGTAATAAACTATGGATGAACAACTGAAGCAAAGCGCACTGGACTTCCATCAATATCCGGTGCCGGGAAAAATCCAGGTCTCCCCGACCAAACCGCTGGCCACGCAGCGCGACCTGGCGCTGGCCTATTCCCCGGGCGTTGCTGCGCCTTGTCTGGAAATAGCTGAAGACCCGCTGGCGGCTTACAAATATACCGCGCGCGGCAATCTGGTGGCGGTGATCTCCAACGGTACCGCGGTGCTGGGGCTGGGCAACATCGGCGCGCTGGCCGGCAAGCCGGTGATGGAAGGCAAAGGGGTGCTGTTCAAGAAGTTCTCCGGCGTCGATGTGTTCGATATCGAAGTGGACGAGCAGGATCCGGACAAGCTGATCGACGTGATCGCGGCGCTGGAGCCCACTTTCGGCGGCATCAACCTGGAAGATATCAAGGCGCCCGAGTGCTTCTACATCGAGCAGAAGCTGCGTGAGCGCATGAAGATTCCGGTATTCCACGACGATCAGCACGGCACAGCTATCATCTGTACCGCGGCGGTGCTTAACGGCCTGCGCGTGGTGGAAAAACAGATTTCCGACGTCCGGCTGGTGGTGTCCGGCGCGGGCGCGGCATCCATCGCCTGCCTGAACCTGCTGGTGGCGCTGGGTCTGAAACATGAAAACATTGTGGTGTGCGACTCTCGCGGCGTGATCTACAAAGGCCGTGAAGCCAACATGGCGGAAACCAAAGCGGCTTACGCTATCGATGATAACGGCAGTCGTTCGCTGGCCGATGCCATCCCGAACGCAGATATTTTCCTCGGCTGTTCCGGTCCGGGCGTGTTGACGCAGGATATGGTGAAAACCATGGCGCCGCGTCCGCTGATCATGGCGCTGGCTAACCCGGAGCCGGAAATTCTGCCGCCGCTGGTGAAAGAAGTGCGCCCGGACGCCATCGTGTGCACCGGTCGTTCCGACTATCCGAACCAGGTCAACAACGTACTGTGTTTCCCGTTCATCTTCCGCGGCGCGCTGGATGTGGGCGCGACCACCATCAATGAAGAGATGAAGCTGGCCTGCGTGCACGCCATTGCCGATCTGGCGCTGGCGGAGCAGAGCGAAGTGGTGGCGTCCGCCTACGGCGATCAGGATCTCTCCTTCGGGCCGGAATACCTGATTCCCAAACCGTTCGATCCGCGCTTGATCATCAAGATCGCGCCGGCGGTGGCGAAAGCGGCGATGGAGTCCGGCGTGGCGACCCGTCCGATTGAAAACTTCGACGATTACATCGAGAAACTGACGCAGTTCGTCTATAAAACCAACCTGTTCATGAAGCCCATCTTCGCTCAGGCCCGCACCCAGCCGAAACGCGTGGTGCTGGCGGAAGGGGAAGACCCGCGCGTGCTGCATGCCACGCAGGAGCTGGTGTCGCTGGGGCTGGCGTTTCCGGTGCTGATCGGCCGTCCGGGCGTGATCGAAAAACGCATCCAGAAGCTGGGCTTGCAGATCGCCATCGGCAAGGATTTCGAGGTGGTGAACAACGAATCCGACCCGCGTTTCAAAGCCTACTGGACCGAATATTTCGAGATGATGAAACGCCGCGGCGTGTCTCAGGAGCAGGCGCAGCGCGACATGCGCGGCAACCCGACGCTGATCGGTTCCATAATGGTTCATCGCGGCGAAGCGGATGCGATGATCTGCGGTACGGTCGGTAACTATGAAGAGCACTTCGGCGTGGTGGAGAAGGTGTTCGGCTACCGTGACGGCGTGCATGTGGCGGGGGCGATGAACGCGCTGCTGCTGCCGAGCGGCAACACCTTTATCGCCGATACCTACGTCAATCCGGACCCGACGCCGGAACAGCTGGCGGAAATCACCCTGATGGCGGCCCGCACCGTGCGCCGTTTCGGGATCGAACCGAAGGTGGCGCTGCTGTCGCATTCCAGCTTCGGCACCTCTGATTCGCCGACGGCGAAGAAAATGCGCGCCACGCTGGCACTGGTGAACCAACTGGCGCCGGAACTGCAGATCGACGGCGAAATGCACGGCGACGCCGCGCTGGTGGAAGCCATCCGTCGTGAGCAGATGCCGAACAGCCCGCTGAAAGGCGCCGCCAACATCCTGATCATGCCGAACATGGAAGCCGCCCGCATCAGTTACAACCTGCTGCGCGTCTCTTCTTCTGAAGGCGTGACCGTCGGGCCGGTACTGATGGGCGTTGCCAAACCGGTGCACATCCTGACGCCGATCGCCTCCGTGCGCCGTATCGTCAACATGGTCGCGCTGGCGGTGGTGGAAGCGCAGACCGAATTGCTATAATTCGGCGCGTTGTCGTAGCGAAAAGACCAAACCGGCAGGGTAACCTGCCGGTTTAGATTGCTGACAAACCCTATAAGTGCAAAATGAAGGGTTTTCCCGGCGTTAAAACTGTGCTGAGGTGAGCGACTTCGCCGGGTGAGCGGCATGGATGCCGCGAAAGCCCGTGCCGCGTCTGGAACGCGTCGCGGGCGGCCCGAACAGCGAAGGCGAACGCCGAAGGGACCGCGTCAGCGGCACAGTTTAGCCACCAGCCAGAGGTCAAGGAGAGGTGGCCTTTGAACCTCTCCTTGTCGTGCGTGCGATGGAATGGCAGAGAAACGACACCGTTTATCCCGCACGAAACTATTCACTTACCAGACAAAATTCACCGTTCGTAAGACAACATGGCTGTTTGTCAACAGTCTCACCGGCAGGGTAACCTGCCGGTTTTTTTTTTTACGCCTGCTGGCGCAGCCACTTCTCCAGCTCGTTGGCGAACTGCTGGCGTTCGCGCTGGCTTAGCGTAGCCGGGCCGCCGGTTTGTACTCCGCTGGCGCGCAGTGTATCCATGAAATCCCGCATCGTCAGCCGCTCGCGGATGGTATCCGGCGTGTAGCGTTCGCCGCGTGGGTTGAGCGCGATCGCGTGTTTTTCCAGCACCTCGGCCGCCAGCGGGATATCCGCGGTGATCACCAGATCGCCCGGCTGAACGCGGCGCACGATTTCGTTATCCGCTACATCGAATCCGGCGGCGACGCGCAAACTGTGGATGTGCGGCGAAGGCGGCGTTTTGATCGACTGGTTGGCGACCAGCGTCAGGCGGGTCGCGGTGCGATCGGCGGCGCGGTAGAGTACGTCTTTAATCACATTGGGACAGGCGTCGGCGTCTACCCAGATGGCGGTCATTTGTGTGCTCCCGACGGCGTATTCAGGCCCAGCCAGTCACGGGCGGGCAGGAAGTCGCGGTACAGCGCCGCTTCCGGGCTGTCCGGCTCTGGTTGGTACTGGTATTCCCAGCGCACCAGCGGCGGCAGCGACATCAGGATCGACTCGGTGCGCCCGCCGCTTTGCAGGCCGAACAGCGTGCCCCGGTCCCACACCAGGTTGAATTCCACATAGCGCCCGCGACGATAAAGCTGGAACTGGCGCTCCCGCTCGCCCCACGGAATGTCTTTGCGGCGATTGACGATCGGCAAATAAGCGTGCCGGAAACCTTCGCCCACCGCGCGCATGAAGGCAAAGCTGGTGTCGAAGTCCGGTGCGTTGAGGTCGTCGAAGAACAGGCCGCCGACACCGCGCGCTTCGTTGCGGTGTTTGAGGAAGAAGTAGTCGTCGCACCATTGCTTGTAACGCGGGTAGACGTCGTCGCCGAACGGTTTACACAAATCGAACGCGGTCTGATGCCAGTGGATGGCGTCTTCCTCAAAACCGTAGTACGGGGTGAGATCGAAACCGCCGCCGAACCACCATACCGCCGGTTCGCCCGGTTTTTCGGCGATGAAGAAGCGGATGTTGGCGTGGCTGGTCGGTACATATGGGTTCAGCGGGTGCATCACCAGCGAAACGCCCATCGCCTGAAAACTGCGTCCGGCCAGTTCCGGGCGGTGGGTGCTGGCCGACGGCGGCAGCGAAGCGCCGGAAACGTGAGAGAAATTCACTCCAGCCTGCTCAAATACCCGTCCCTGACGCAGCACGCGGCTGCGTCCGCCGCCGCCGGAAGCATGCTGCCAGGCGTCTTCGATAAACGTGGCGGAGCCATCGGTCAGTTCCAACTGCCGGCACAGGTCGTCCTGTAACGTGAGCAGAAAATGCTTGATCGCGTTGATGTCAGGTGAGCTCATAATGTCCCTTATGATGAGGTTGAAAGGCGGTTGGGCTTATTCCCTGGTTTACTAGTCTTAGTATATCGAAATTCGGCAGCTCGCCTATCACCGGTCATGCCGCCGGCGAGAATCGGCGTCATTGCTGAAAAGTGTATGACGGAGATATTGCGTCTGCGGTGAATCACGGGATAATCGGGTATCACCTATTGACTCTAGATGGCGAGCAGCGATGGAAATCCGCATATTCAGGCAAGATGACTTTGAAGAAGTGATCACCCTCTGGGAACGTTGCGATTTGCTGCGCCCCTGGAATGATCCGGAAATGGATATTGAGCGCAAGCTCAACCATGATCCCGACCTGTTTCTGGTGGCGGAAGTGGGCGGTGAGGTGGTCGGCTCGGTGATGGGGGGCTATGACGGCCACCGTGGCTCGGCCTACTATCTGGGGGTGCATCCCGATTACCGTGGCCGCGGCATCGCCAACGCGCTGATTAGCCGTCTGGAGAAAAAACTGATCGCGCGTGGTTGCCCGAAGATCCACCTGATGGTGCGTCAAAGCAACACGGCCGTCATCAGCATGTATGAAAAGATGAATTACGATATGGTCGACAGTATCACGCTGGGCAAGCGCCTGATTGAAGACCAGGAGTATTGACCGTTCCCCTCTGACCGTGTTTGCAATCCGTCGGTTGTTGACGGGGAGATGCCGCCTTATCTCCGTCTGACGCCGAGCGCTATCCTTAGCCCGTCGGCTGCATTTTTCCTTTCTTTTTCTGTTTCTGTTCGCGCATCCGCGCAATGTTCCCGCTAGCGGTTTTCTACCTGTCCTAAAGGTTAGGTTTGTGCTGGCGTAATGTAAAAATCAATTGATAATGGGTATCATTTGTAAAATAATTCTCATTATTATAAAAGGACGTTTCTGCTTGCTTTTGGGATGGGAAATCAGGGGGCGCCGCCGTTGTTCTGTCCATGATTTGATACTTATTTCTATAAATAAAACATGGTATTACGTTGAAATCTACGCATTCTCTTCTGTTGTCCGTTGGGGTACATCTGTCGCTGGTCTGGGCCTTGTTGTGGGGGTATGCGTCTCACGATCGACCGGTGCTGCAGGCCGGGCGCGCCGGAGAAAGCATGACCGGCATGCATGTTACGTCGTTCTCCGCCCACGCCGTGCGGTTGCTTTCCGCCACCATCGCAACATCGCCCGCCGACGAACCGGTTACAACTTCCCGCGCAACGCCTGTTGCGGTAGCACCGACGGTGATGCCGGTTAACGATCGCGCCGTGGTGACGGTCGCGTCTTCTAATTCCACCGCGACAACGCGTCCGCAAAAACCAACGGAGAAGACCCGCGAAATACCGCACCCGCCAAAAGACCCTGCACCGGTGCGGGCGAAAGAAAAGGCGGACGTCAGGACAACCCCCGCTGAACCACGCAGTGAAACCCGTGATGCGCCGGCGCCTGTGGCGGGCGCAACAAGCCCGGCTGAGCCGGGAAATCACACCATGGCGTCAGCTAACGCCAGCGCCTCGGCAGGCGGGCAGGCCGCACCGGCGGGGGAAAGTACGCTGGGGCAGGCCAGTCAGGGCGCAGGCACCAGCCAAACCGGCGCGTTGAAAGCGCTGCAACGCCGGGTGAATTACCCCGTGCGGGCGCGTTCGATGGGCGTGGAAGGGCTGGTGAGGCTGCGGTTTGACGTCACGGCCAGCGGCACGGTCACCAACATTCGGGTGCTGTCGGAGAACCCTGACGGGATGTTTAGCAGCGACGTTATCAAAGACATGGCGCGCTGGCGTTATCAGGCCGGTTCAGCGGTTGCCGACCAGACGGTATCCGTCATTTTTCGGCTGAATGGCCATATCGAAATTCAGAATTGATTTTTTTGTTTTCAATATCATCAGGGGTACAGGAATAACGACATGAATAAGCATCTCTATTTGATGATGATACTCGGCGTATCATCAACGGCCACGGCTGCCGAACAGACGGCTCAAACAGAAAATACCGCTACCGATAAACCGGTGGCGGCAGAAAAGAAAAATGCCGATGAAGATACTATTCTGGTGCGCTCCACTCCCACCAGTCAGAGCATGGGTACGCAGATTATCAACAGCGAGCAGATTCAGCGTCGGCCGACTCGTAACGGCAGCGTCACTGAATTATTGCGCTCCAACCCAAACGTGCGATTTTCCAATAGCCTTGACAGCAGCCAGACGCCCGGTGAACTGGCGCCGGAAAACGTGTCGTTTCATGGCGAGAAGTTTTACCAAAATAACTACATGATCGACGGGTTATCCAATAATAATGTCATCAACCCCGGCGCTAATAATGGCGAGCTGAGCAATACACCGGATGGATATTCGCCAACCGACCTGCCCGCCGGCGGTGCGCAATCATTCTGGGTTAATTCGGAGTTGATCGAGCAATTACAGGTATTCGACAGCAATATCTCCGCGAAATACGGCGACTTTACCGGCGGCGTGGTCGATGCCAAATTAAAAGACCCGAAACTAGACCGCGCTTCCGGCAAGGTTTCTTATCGTACTACTCGCGACAGCTGGGCCCGTTATCATATTGACGACGATATTGAGGGCGATTTTTATTCAGCCAGTCAGCTCTATTATCAGCCGAAATTCCGCAAGAATTTTTATTCCGCCACCTTTAATCAGCCATTAAGCGACAAGGCCGGATTTATTTTTGCCTATAACCGCCAGCAATCGTCGATCCCGTTTTACAACAGCGTCATGGACGAATGGGTCACGCAGACGCGTGAGGCGGAAACCTATTTGCTTAAAGGCACCTATCTGGCGGATAACGGCGATATTTTCCGCCTGACCGGCATGTACGCGCCGCATGAGTCCGGCTATTACAAAAAAGACATCAAAAACGGCGGTTATACCAATACCGGCGGCGGCTATCGCGGCAATATTGAATGGGAACACCATGCGGACTGGGGGAAAGTGAGCAGTCTGGCGGGGTATCAGTTTGAGGAAAACCGCATTGAACATGAGGCCGATACCTATCAGACCTGGTATCGCTATAACCTGTCGTCCCGATTTGTGTCCAGAGTGGTGGACTGGGGAACGGGGGTTGCGGGAAATAACGCGCAGTTATCAGGGATCGGCGGTTATGGCAAATATGCCACGGAAAAACAGACCTTCACGTTCAAACAGGATTACGAGTTAAATCCGCTCGCGTTGTGGGGCACCAGCCATCAGATGGATATGGGCTGGCAGGTGGATTCTTACCGCGCGCAATATCGCCGTTTTAGCGATGTGTATACCAATCGTAATACACCCACCATCAGCACCAACGTGGTGTGCCAGGCCGGCGACGCCTTCTGTATCAATGGCGAGCAGTACTACCGCAACCGCAATCTGTTCCCGGCGCGTCAGGTGGAAGGCAATTACGTCAACTATGCCGTGTATTTGCAGGACAGCGTCAGTTACAAGAATCTGGAAGTGACGCCGGGCGTGCGTCTGCAGTATGACGACTATCTGAAAAACCTGAATATCGCCCCGCGTCTGGCGGCGTCTTACGATGTGTTCGGCGATCGCGCTACCCGCATTTTCGGCGGCGCCAACCGTTACTACGCCCAGAACATGCTGGCGTATAAACTGCGCGCCGGAATCAACGAGTCGGTAGTGCAGAGTCGTACCAGCGCCAGCAGCGCCTGGACCAGCGGCAATACCAGCTATGGCACTAATGACTACGATATTTCCGACCTGAAAACGCCGTACAGCGACGAGTTGTCGCTGGGGCTGTCGCAACGGGTGTACGACACCGTCTGGACGCTGAAATGGGTTAATCGTCAGGGGCGCGACCAGTTTGGCCGCAGCAATAGAACCGATGACAGCGGCCAACGCTATTACTACCTGACCAATGACGCTCGTACCGAAGGCAATACGGTTTCGCTGACGGTAGAGCCTATCAGTCCGTATAAGCTGAAATACGCCGATATTCGCTGGGGACTTAGCGCCAGCATGGCGGATAACAAGACCAGCTCGCAGATTTACTACGACCAGGGCAACCTGGACGACCGCAAAGTGATTTTCAAAGGCCGCCTGACCGATCGTCGTGACATGGATGCGCTGGACTACAACACCCCCTGGTCGGTGGCGCTGAACATCAACACCTATTTCCCGGCCATTCGCCTTAACTGGGATCATAACCTGGCCTATACCTCCGGTTACAAAGGCTACCGTACCTCCAGCGTGACCTGCTCCGGCAGCGCCAGCAGCGTCAGCGCCTGCGGCGATTACACCGGTAGCGCCACGCTGTACACCGAGCGCCAGTATCAGGATTACGTCTCCTACGACTGGCGATTCAACTACTCCTTGCCCACCTATAAAAACCAGTCGCTGGACCTGACGCTGGACGTGATCAACGTATTCGACAACGTGATCGCCACCTCACAGGAATCCACCGGCGATACGGTGACCTACAAGCTGGGTCGTCAGTTCTGGCTGGGTGTGGCTTACAACTGGTAATGGCCTGACGCCGGGGCGCGGGTACGTCCCGCCCCCGGCGATAAAACAGTAACTTAATGAGATATCTCGTCGGTTTTACATACCTATGATTGAGCGATTAATGAGAAAAATGACTTCCCGCTGGCCAGGCATAATTGGTTTTTGCCTGTTCAGTACGCTGGCCTCAGCGCAAACCGTCACCAGCCCGCTGCCGGTGATTACTGAGGGGCAACTGGACAATGGCCTGCGTTACACCATTGTGCCGCTGGCCGGGCAGCAGCAACGGCTGGATATCCGGCTCAGCGTTGAGTCCGGTTCGCTGGATGAGCAAGACGGCGAGTCCGGCGTGGCGCATATGGTCGAACACATGGTGTTCCGCGCTACGCGGGATTACCCGGCCGGTCTGGCGCAAACGCTGGGCCAGCAGGGTTGGGTTCGCGCTCAGCACTACAATGCCATGACTAATTACGAGCGCACGGTGTACATGCTGAGCCCGCCTGCCGGCAAGCCATCTCTGGGGCTGGCGTTGAATGTGCTGGCGCAGATCGCCGGGCAGGCACGCTTCGAACCGGAGGACTGGCAGCGCGAGCGGCAGGTGATTCTGGAAGAGTGGCGCGGCAAGCTTGGTGTGGCGGAACGCATGAACCAACAGCGGGTGGCCGCTATCCGGCATGGTTCGCGCTATCCCGACCGTCCGGTTATCGGTTCTGAACACGCGATCCAGACCACGCCGGCGACGGTGCTGCGCAATTTTTATGCCCGCTGGTATCACCCCCGGAATATGCGCCTGCTCGTAATCGGCGACCTGGAGCCTGAACAGGTAAAACAGGCGATTACGCAGGCGATGGGGACGCTGCCGGACGGCAAAATACCGCAGCGTGATCAGTATGAACCGGCGTTGCGTCCGCAACTGCATGTGGTTCGCTTGCAGGACAGCCAGAGCAGCGTCAGCCAGGTGTCGTTGGTGTTCCGTTTTGACGATGCTGCGGCCAGAGCGACCGGCGAGCAGGGGCTGCGTCATCGTTTGATCAACCAGATCGCGCTGGACACCCTGAGCCGGCAGGTGCAGCGCCAGCCGATTTCATCGGCAGCGGCGGTCAGCAGCCTGGTGGTACGCAAGTCCGACATCGGGCGCACCACCGTGGCGCTGGGGCTGTTCGCCTCGGTGTTGCCGGACGGTCACCAGCAAGGGTTGAACGTGCTGCTGCAGGAGATTGCCCGGTTGCAGCGCTACCCGCTCTACGAGTCGGACATCGCGGCCGTCAAAGACGAGATTCGTCAGTCGGCGCAGAACATGGCGGCGACGCCGGAACAGCGCGAGTTCTCCGACTGGGTGCAGCAACTGGTGGTGTCCTGGCAGCAAGAGCGCCCTTATACCGGCAAACAACAGCTGGGGCAACAGGCTCTGGCGGCGCTGAACAGCATCACCGCCGCCGACATCAACGCCTGCCTGCAACGCTGGCTGTCCTCGCCCGATCAACTGGTGCAGTTCAGCGTCCCCGGCAACCTGGCTTTTACCTTGCCGTCAGCGGCCGACGTTGAGCAACTGCGTCAGCAGGCGGCTCGCGGCGAGCTGTCGCCGTTGCAACAATCTGTTGTGCGGGTCGCGCCCACGCTACCGGCAGTCGACGGTCATGGCGCGGTCACCAGCGTGCGCTCGTTCCCGGAGCAGAAGGTGGAAGAGTGGCAACTGGGCAACGGCGATCGGCTGGTGTGGCTGCGCAGTGCTCAGGCAGGCAAAGCGGTATCGTTGACCGTACAGTCCCCCGCCGGCTTTATGACGCCGGGACGCGAGCCGTGGTTGTCCCAACTGGCTGGTCAGTTGATCAGTCAAAGCGGGCCTGCTGGCTGGAAAGGCCGCGATCTGACTGACTGGAAAAAAGAGCAGCGGCTATCGCTCAGCCTGGATTACCAACCGGATGCGCTGCGCTGGAGCGGCAGCGTCAGCCCGGACAAGCTGGACGCGCTGCTGCATCTCTATCATGCGATGAACCGGTCGGCCGCTATTGATGAAAGCGATATGCGGGACAGCCTGTCGGTGCTGAAACGCCAGCAGGTCACCCGTGAACAGAGCGTCGGCTTCCGGCGGGAGCAGGAGATCGCCATGCTGCAGTTTGGCAAAACGACCACGCCTTTCCCGACGTCGGCACAGCTGGACACCGTGACTACCGAACAACTGGCACAGCAGTGGCGGCAGACGGTGGCGGCGCCGGTGACTTACTACCTGCTGGCCGATCTGCCGGCGGAGCGGTTGCGCCCGCTGGTGGAACGCTATCTGGCTTCATTGCCGCGTCAGGCCGGAGCTGAAAGCCCGCAGAACCTGACGTTGCCGGGGAAACGCGAGCGTGTCTCCGCCATCAATCTGGAGCCGAAAGCGGACATCTACCTGTGGAGTTTCTCGCCGCAGCCGTGGACGCCGCAGCAGGCGGTGCAGGTGAATATCGCCTCCCGGCTGGCGGCCCGTTATCTCAAGGCCAGCCTGCGGGATGACGCGCAGGGGATTTATAACCTGAAGATGGAAAGCCGTCTGAATGACAACAGTCAGCGTGTTGAGACGTTGCTGCGTTTCACCACCTCGCCGCAGCGGGCGCAAGAGTTAAGACGCAACGCGCAGCAGGTACTGGAAACGCTGGCGACGCGCATCACGCCGCAGGATGTGGAGCAGGAGCGCCAGCAGTTTATCCGTAGCGAGCGCGCCCGCCAGCAGGACAACAGCACCCTGATGTCGCGGCTGATGCTGAGTTATCGCAACTACCACGATCCCCGCTATCTGACCCAACTGGATAGCCTGGCGCCGGCCATTACCATCGAGGCGGTACGCGAAGCGGCGTCCCGGCTGTGGCATCCGCAAAATCAGGTGCTGTATATCACGCTGCCACGGGAGAAAAAATCGTGAAGCCGTTTCTGCGGGCTTTTGCCCTGTTATGCCGTCCGTTCTGGTTTAACCGGCGCTACTGGCAAAGCTGGTTGTTGCTGGCCGCTATCGTGGCGATGGGCGGCAGCATTGTGTATCTCAACGTCCGTATCAATGACTGGAGCAAAACCTTTTATGATGCGCTGGGGGCATTCGACAGTGGCCTGCTTTACCGCCTGATCAAAGAATATTGCCTCTATATCCTGATTTATATCGGCGTCTTCGTGTATCAGGAGTGGCTGACCAAACTGCTGATTATTCGCTGGCGCGAACAGATGACGGCGGCGTTTATCGACAGCTGGTTGGCGAAACGCGCTTTCTACCGCCTGTCGCTGAGCGGCCGGGTGGATAACCCGGACCAGCGCATCGCGCAGGATGTCGACCTGTTCGTTACCCAGACGGTGCGGCTGTCGGTGTCGTTTATCATCACCTTCGCCCAACTGTTATCGTTCCTGTTGATCCTGTGGGATCTTTCCGGCGTACAGCAGTTCACGCTGTGGGGGCACAGCGTGACCGTCAGCGGCTATCTGGTTTGGGTCGCGGTGCTCTATACCCTGTTAGGCAGCCTGATTACCCAGTGGATCGGCAAGCGATTGCACGGCATCAACTATCATAAGCAGCAGGCGGAAGCGGATTTCCGCGCCTCGCTGCTGCGCAAACACGACAGCGCGGAGCAGATTGCGCTGTACGGCGGTGAACGACAGGAAAAACGTCAACTGGGCGGCTATTTTGCGTCGATCGTCAGCAACTGGCGCTCACTGATGAACGCCGAGCGCAATCTGGGCCTGTTTACCGTCGGCTATACCCGCGTCAGCCTGATTGTGCCGGTATTCGCCACCTTGCCGGCGTTTCTCAGCAAGACCGTCACGCTTGGCGGGCTGATGCAGATTCGCAGCGCGTTCGGGCAGGTACACAGCGCGCTGAGCTGGTTTATCCGGGTGTATTACTCGCTGGTGGAACTCTCCGCCAGCATGACGCGTCTGGATCAATTCCGGCGGGAAATCGCGGCGCATCAGAACACGACGATACCTATCGTACAAGGCGAACACCTGCAGGTAGAGCGGCTCAGTTTCTCCACGCCGCAGGGGCAACCGCTGCTGCGCAACGTAACATTCCAGTGCGCGCCCGGCAGTTGGAACCGGCTTTCCGGCCACAGCGGACTGGGGAAATCGACCCTGTTGCGCACGCTGGCCGGGCTGTGGCCCTATTACAACGGTGCCTGGCAGGCCGGGCGCGGCAATTCACTGCTGTTACCGCAGCAAAGCTATTTAGGGCAGGGGGCGCTGGCGGAGGTGATCTGCTATCCGCGTGCGCGGCTGGACGATGAAGCGGCGTTGCGTCAGGTGTTGGATCAGGTTGGGCTGGGCGACTGGGGCGACCGATTACAGCAGCAGATGAACTGGGATCGGGTGTTCTCCGGCGGCGAGCGACAGCGGCTGGCGCTGGCGCGGGCGCTGGTCAATCGCCCGGATCACCTGTATCTGGACGAGGCCACCAGCCATCTCGACCCGCAGGCGGCCCGACATCTGCTGGGGGTGATCCGACAGGCATTGCCGGATTGCACCGTGATTGCGGTCACTCACCAGCAGGAACTGGCCGATCTGTTCCATTACCACATCGATCTGGCCGCTTTCCGCTAACTTCTTTCCCTTCGGCCGGGTGAAGTTTTCCCCGGCCCGTCTGAACAATGGTAATCTTGGCGGCATGTGCGCGCCGTGGATCAACCGGCGCGAATTTTACGGCACTTTCTGCCGGCGGCGGACTCAAAGAGCCAGCGCTATGGCAGGGCCGGCTCTTTGAGTCGGCGCCGTTTTATGTTGAGGAGTCGAGAGTGACAAAAGTGCGTCCGTTGTTTCTGGCTTTCCCACTGTTGCTGGCGGGGTGCAGCACACTATCCGGTTTTTCCTGGTCCAGTTTGTCGCCGTTTAACTGGTTCGGTCATCGTCTGGCGGTATCGGACGCCGGCGTTGGTGACATTAATGCCAGGACGCCGATGCTGGAGTCGGTATTGAACGACGCGTTGAACGGCGATTATCGCCTGCGCGGCGGTATGGAAACCCGCAACGGCAAGCTGGTATCGATCTATGAAGCGCTTAAGGATGACAGCGTCAGGCTGGAAATCAGCGGCGCGCCGAAAGGCCAGGTCACGCAGGTGGCGGTGATGGACAAGGCGATCGCCAGCGAGTGGGGTGTGAAAATCGGTGATGAATTCAGTTCGCTTTACAGCAAGGCGTTTGGCCTCTGTCAGCCGGGACAGGGCGCGGATGCTCGCAGCGTAGAATGCGTGGCGCCGCAGGGTAAACACGTCAGCTACCTGTTCTCCGGCAACTGGAGCGGACCGGAAGGCTTGATGCCATCCGACGATATTCTCAAAAGCTGGAAGGTCAGCAAGATCGTCTGGCACGCGCAGGGACGAGAATAATTCATCAGTATAGTTTATGAATTCATGCGCCGGGATGACGCTGTCCCGGTTCATATCGCCGCCGTGTTTTACGTCGTAATGTCATTTTCATCAGATTTATTGTTTAATTTTGTTAAAGTATTTGGTGCTTATTCTGTGCTGAATTACTGAAAAATCCCCTGATGACTCACTGCCTTTATTGCCTTTCATCATCGCTTTATCTGCGTCTTACCCTGCTGATTTATCATTTCTTCTGAATATGATCCGGACCGCATCCGGTGCTGTATCCGCACTCGCCTGACGCTAACATATAAATCTGCATACAGATTGCTGACACCATGCGCTGTGTGTGACCGGCAGCCGATAGTGGTTCCGTTGGCTGCGACTATCACCTGTACAGGAAGTCTGATGTGCGTATTCGCATCGCGTTTGGATCCGCACACCGATAATGCTCAATAAGGAGTTTTGATGTCCCACATCCTGATGGCCGCGGTGGCAACGCCGGGGCATGTTTATCCTATGCTGACCATCGCCCGTCATCTGCTGACCAAAGGGCACCGGGTAACCCTGTTCAGCGGTGCGCTGTTTCGTGAGCAGGCGCAGGCCGCCGGCGTCGGGTTTATCGCGTTCGATGAAGCGATCGATTTTGACTACCGTTATCTGGAGCGCCATTTTCCCAGGCGCGCCACTCTGCCGCCCGGCAACGCGCAGATGGCGCTGGCGCTGCGCGAATTCTTCTCCGCGCCTATTCCGTTGATCGACCGCCAGTTGCGCGCGGTGCTGGCGCAAACCGAGGCGGACGTGGTGATGGCGGAAAACTGTTTCTACGGCATTCTGCCGTTGCTGGCCAGCGAGGATCGCCCGCCGGTGATTGGCATTGGCGTGACGCCGCTGTCCTTTTCTTCCCGCGATTCGATCTTCTACGGGCCGCGTATCCCGCCCGCGCTGTTGCCGCCGGATTTGACCCGCGAACAACTGATCGACGACGAAACCCGCGAACTGATCGCCGGCGTGAAAGAGGCGTTCGATACGGTGATGGTGCAGTCGGGACAACAGCCGCTAACCGCACCCTTTGCCGACGCGCTGATCAGCGGCTGCGACCGTTTCCTGCAATTGTCCACCACCGAACTGGAATATCACCGCGATGATTTGCCGTCGTGCGTACGCTTTGTGGGGCCGTTGCCGTTGAAGGTGACAGAGGAGGATGCGGAACAGGCGCTGTGGCCGCCGCAGGACACCCGGCCGCTGGTGATTGTGTCGCAGGGAACGCTGGCGAATGTGGATTTGCAGCAATTGATTGGCCCGACGTTACGCGCGCTGGCCGACCTGCCCGTCCGGGTGCTGGCGACCACCGGCGGCCGGCCGGTGGAAGCGCTGGCCGCTTCGGTGCCGGAAAACGCACGGGTGTGCCGTTTTGTCTCGCTGGAGCACTGGCTGCCGCGGGCGGCGCTGTTGATTACCAACGGGGGATACGGTTCGCTTAACGCGGCGTTGTCTCACGGCGTGCCGTTGATTGTGGCCGGTACGGGAGAAGACAAACTGGAAACCGCGGCGAGGGTGGTGTTTGCCGGCTGTGGGCTGAATCTCGGCACCAGCACGCCGGGCGAGCAGCAGATTGCCGACGCGGTGACGCGCATCCTCGAACAACCCGGTTATACCCAGCGGGCGCGTTGGGTTCAGGCGGATTGCGCGCGTCATCACGCGCTGGAGGCGATTGCGGAAGAGGTGGCGGCAATCGGGTAAGCGTTTTACGTCGCTTATATCTAAAGCACGTTGTCTGGATAAACCACTGTCATTTGTACGGTGGTTTTTTTTCACCTGTGGGTGAGGCGGTACGTTTCCCTGTTGCGTGTTGGCGAATATTCAGACTGATGCCTGGGATTTATTAGCGGTATTTCGCATCAGTTTTTTACGATCAACCCAGGTATGGGTCTGAGGGTCATAATAACGGCTCGGCCATATTTCTTCCGGCTTAACGCCTAATGCGTTGGCAATCAGCAATTCCCCTTTCGGCCAGGGGCGATATAAGGCGTTTGCCAATGTACTTGAACTTAATCCTGCTTCTCGTGAGACCGCTGAGAGTGATGTTCCTTTCTTCCTCAATGCAGCAATGATATCGGCGGAATGCCAGTCCATTCTCCTTGCGCGCATGACTTATCCTCGATGCTTGTGGCTGGTTGTTATTTTGGTTGTGACAGACTTTTACTATTACACACTTTTATAGGTAAAAAATACTCTTGAATTAAATTTAATTTAATAAAATTAGGGATATCATGTGCCATGAATCTGATGAAAGCAGGTATTTGTTTGGTTACATGAAGGATAAGGCAAGGAAGTGTTTGATATAGTTAATGAATGGAAACGTGTTGGATGTTGCGGTTGTGAAAGTATGATGGATGAAATAAATTCAATGGAATATATTTAAATTAAAACTAATTATCTGGTTAATAATTGGTGATGCTGAATACCAAATACCATCCTAAAATTTGGCGAAAGATATTTAATAAACAGGATGTCGCTTGTAATGACCGTTAACCACGATTATTTGCGCTCGTTTATTCCCTTGCTGGATGGGATGAATGAGCCATGGGGAATCAAGGATCTGGCGTCTCGCCATGTGTATATGAACACGCCAGCATACAGTTACACTAATACGCCGGTACGTTTTGATATTGAGGGAAAATCCGACGAAGAATTTCCGATCGCCTGGGCGGAATTATCGGGTGATTTTATTGAACACGATCGTCGAACGGAGATCCGTGCTGAACGGGTTACTGTTATTGAAACCCATTACTGGTTTGGCAAAGCAGAACTGTCGCCGTATATCAGTGAAAAAATTCCTCTTTTTAATCAGGCAAAAGAATGCGTGGGCATTTTGTGGAATGCCCGGCCGATGACCACATTATCGCCGCTGATTCATATTGATCAGCGTAAGCCAACCGTATTGAAAGCCGAAATAACCACCGATCTTTTTACTCGCGCTGAACTGGATACACTCTTTCTGGTGTTGCGGCGTTTTTCCAGCAAAGAAATCGCAAAGCGGTTCAACCTGTCCAACAGAACGATCGAAAACAGAATACAAAACATGTACCAAAAAGCCGGTGTGCATTCGTTCAATCAGTTTGAAGAGTTTTGTTATCAACAGGGGCTGGACGGCTTTATACCTCACTCATTGCTGACCAAAGGTATTTTATTTATCTAGCAAGGATGGGTGAAATGGAAAACATTGATGATTATCCGGTGAGCCGGGTTCCGGCGTCGGTCCGGTTGCCATTTTTCAATGTGGCTTTGGTTCATATCGGCATGCTCACCGCGCTGGACCAGTTTATGCTGGGGGCGGTGCTGGGGAATTCGATGACGCTCGGCGAGGCGTTTCTGGCGATCGCCATCGGCAGCGCGATTTTCGGCGTCGTCACGCTGGGGCTGGGTTACGCGGGCATGAAGGAGGGATTGTCCGGCAGTTTGCTGGCGCGCTGGTGCGGTTTTGGCCGGATGGGGGCGGTGTTTATCGGCGCGATTATCGCCGTCAGCCTGTTGGGCTGGTTTGGCGTACAAAACGCGGTGTTTGCCAAATCGCTTAATTTTGCGTTAGGCGATCAATTAGGGTTTGGCTGGTCGGCGGCGCTTTCCGGTTGTGTACTGACGTTACTGGTTACCTTCGGCTTCAGTGCGTTACGCTACACCGCCAGAATTGCGGTGCCGTTGTTTATCATGGTAGTCGGCTATATTTCGACCATGACATTGACCGGGCATAACATTACCGAGTTGCTGCAAAAAAGCGTATCTGGCGAGGCTATTTCGGTGAGCGCCGGTGCGACCATGGTGGTCGGCGGTTGTATTGTGGCAAGTCTGATCACCCCTGACATGACGCGCTATTCTCGTCGCGGGCGGCATGTTTTCTGGATCACCATATTGTCGATCATTATCGGCGAATTTATCGTCAACGGACTGGCGATCCTGATTGCCCGCGCGCTCAATACCGCCGACATCGTGACCATCATGTCGCAGACGGCGGGCGGTATCGGGCTGATTACGGTAATTTTTTCTACCTTGCGCATCAACGACATCAATCTGTATTCATCGTCACTGGGTATTGCCAATGCGGTGGAAGGCATCACCGGCAGAAAGCTGAGTTACAAGGCCATCACGTTGTTGATCGGTTTTATCGGCACCTTTCTGTCGGTGATCGGCATTCTGGACCGGTTCGTGGATTTCCTGACATTGCTGGGGGTGTTCTTCCCGCCGGTTATCGGGGTGATGCTGGTGGATTACTATATTCTGCGTACCAGCCGGCGGTTGCTGGACGAAAGCCGTCGGCGCGGCGAACTACCGGATGCGGGCAGCACGCCCTACGTCGGCTGGCCGGCGATTATCGCCAGTCTGATGGGGAGCGCCGTTGGGTTGTTTACCGCATGGGGGATTCCGGCGCTGAATTCGCTGCTGGCGGCCAGTGTGCTGTACTGGATGATCAAGGCGACGTTACCGACGGCGAAATCCATCCGGGGTAGGTAATGCGACCGCTACGTTGATCATCCTTGCGAAAACAGTCACCTACGCTTTCCACCTTTATCGGTAAGGTTATCCTGTTATCGTCAACATCGTCTGATATCATGTGAACAGATTGAGGCGTGGTGGTCACGCCTCGCGTCTTTTATTGATATAGCAGCATTGAGATAGCAGCCCGGCATGGTTTGCCGGCGCGCGCGAAACTGCACCGAGTAATGTGAGGAAGCAACAGATGACACAAATTCAAAGCGGTATTTTGCTGGAGCATCGCCGTTTTGCCATCTTCATGGAGGCTATGGTACAGGGTGAATTTGATGCCATCCGCCAGGGGTGTAAGAAGTTTTGTCAGGCGCTGACCGAGTTGCAGCAACGTTTCCCTGACGCGGGTCTTGGCGCGGTGATCGCCTTTGGCTACGACGTCTGGCGCGAACTGGATAGCGACAACAGCGCGCAGGAACTCAAACCCTTCACGCCGCTGGGTAACGGACTGGCGCCGGCCACTCAGCGCGACATGCTGATTCACATCCAGTCGTTGCGTCATGACGTCAACTTTTCGCTGGCGCAGGCGGTGCTGGCGGCATTCGGCAACACCATCAACATCGAAGAGGAAACCCACGGCTTTCGCTGGGTGGAAGACCGCGATCTGAGCGGTTTTGTCGACGGCACCGAAAATCCGCAGGGCGACGCCCGGCGTGACGTCGCCATCGTGCCGGACGGTCAGGCGGGTGAAGGCGGCAGCTACGTGTTTGTCCAGCGCTGGGAACACAATCTGCGCCAGTTGAATCGCATGAGCGTGGAACAGCAGGAACAGATGATCGGCCGCACCAAACACGATAACGAAGAGCTGTCGTCCGAGTCGCGGCCAGTGACCTCGCACCTGAGCCGCGTCGACCTCAAGGAAGACGGCAAAGGGCTGAAAATCCTGCGTCAGAGCCTGCCTTACGGCACCGCCAGCGGCAAGCACGGCCTGTATTTCACGGCTTACTGCGCCCGTCTCTACAACATTGAGCAGCAACTGCTGAGCATGTTCGGCGACCGCGACGGCAAACGCGACGATATGCTGCGCTTTACCCGCGCGGTCAGCGGCAGTTACTTCTTTGCCCCTTCTATTGATCGTCTATTGTCGCTATAACAGAATCCGGTTTTGCTACAGTCAGGCACTGCACCGCGGTGCCTGTTTTTTTGGCGCCGCCTGACGCCCCCCCCGGAGAGAAAATGTGACCACGCTTGAACACTGCGTCGGCAATACGCCGCTGATTAAATTACAACGTTTGGCTCAGCACACCGGCAGCGAAATCTGGCTGAAGCTGGAGGGCAATAATCCGGCCGGTTCGGTGAAGGATCGGGCGGCGTTGTCGATGATCCGGCAGGCGGAGCATCGGGGCGAGATTACGCCGGGCGACACGTTGATTGAGGCCACCAGCGGCAACACCGGTATCGCGCTGGCGATGGTGGCGGCGATGAAAGGCTACCGGCTGCGTCTGCTGATGCCGGAAAACATGAGCCTGGAACGGCAGGCCGCGATGCGCGCCTACGGTGCGGAACTGTTGCTGGTCAGCCAGCAACAGGGAATGGAGGGCGCGCGCGATCTGGCCCGGCAGATGGCGCAGGCGGGTGAAGGCAAGCTGCTCGACCAGTTCAACAACCCGGACAACCCGCTGGCGCACTTCACCACCACCGGCCCGGAAATCTGGCGGCAAACGCAGGGGCGCCTCACCCATTTCGTTTCCTGCATGGGCACCACCGGCACCATCACCGGCGTGAGTCGTTACCTGAAAAGCCAGAGCGAAACGGTGTGTACCGTCGGGCTACAGCCGCAGGACGGTAGTCAGATCCCCGGGATCCGTCGCTGGTCGCCGGACTATATGCCGGGTATCTTTCAGCCACAGCTAGTGGACCGGATTATGGATATGTCGCAGCAGGAGGCGGAAACCACCATGCAACAACTGGCGCGGGTGGAAGGGGTGTTCTGCGGCGTCAGCTCCGGCGGCGCGGTGGCGGGCGCGCTGCGTATCGCCGCCGAACAGCCCGGCAGCCTGATCGTCACCGTGGTGTGCGACCGCGGCGATCGTTACTTGTCTACCGGTGTGTTTGGCTGACGGATAGACGCCAGCCATCACCGCTATCCCGGCGGTTATTCCCGTTCCAGCGCGTGAATCGGTTGCAACTGGGCCGCACGGCGCGCCGGGAAGAAGCCGAAAATCACGCCAATCAGGCTGGAACAGAGAAACGCCGCCACCATTGAGGTGGGAGAGTAAAGGAACGCCACGCTGCTGACGCGGCTGGCGATGGCGCCCGCCAGCAACGATAGCATTACGCCCAATACCCCGCCGCACAGGCACACCAGCACCGCCTCAATCAGAAACTGCTGCATGATGTCGCCGGTACGCGCGCCGACCGCCATGCGTACGCCTATCTCCCGCGTGCGCTCGGTCACTGACACCAGCATGATGTTCATCACGCCGATGCCGCCGACAATCAGCGAAATCAGCGCGATGGCGGACACCAGCAGCGTCATGGTGGCGGTGGTCTGCCGGATGGTTTGACGGATGCTGTCGGTGTTCATGACGAAGAAATCCTTGTTGCCGTGCTGGCGGGTCAAAATCTGGGTGATGCCCTGTTGCACCACGCTCAGGTCGATGTTGTCTTTAACCCTTACGGTAATGCTGCGCAGGTACGACTGGCCGACCATGCGACGCATCACGGTGGTGTAGGGCACCCAGATATTCAGGTTTTCATCGCTGCCGAAGCCAGACTGTTTACGGGTGGCGACGCCGATAATGCGACAGGGCAACGTGCCGAGAAAAATCACCTGTCCAAGCGGGTTCTCGCCGTTGGGGAATAATTTATTGCGGGTGTTCTGATCGATCACCGCCTCCTGCGTCAGGCGTTCAACGCTGAGCGACGAGAAACCGTTGCCTTGCGACAGAACATAACCGCGCACGGTGAAGAACTGCTCGCCCACGCCGCTGACGCTGACCGATACCGCTTTACTGGCGTAACGCAGCGTTACCGAGGTGGAGACGGTGGGCGTGACGCTGTGGATATAGGGTTGCTGTTCCAGCGGCCGCAAGTCGTTGACGCGCAGCGTCTGAATAGCGGCGGAGCGCATATCGCCGAAATCCTTGCCGGGAAAGATCTCCAGCGTACTGGTGCCCATGGCGTTGATGTGTTCCAGCACCTGCTGCTGCGAGCCTTTGCCGAGCGCCACCACCGACACCACCGAGGCGATGCCGATAATAATTCCCAGCATGGTCAGGAAGGTGCGCATCCGCTGGGCGTTCATGGCGCGCAGCGCCATCCTGAAGGCATTCTGCAGCCGGTCGTACCCGCTGGTCAGCGTTCTGGCCGGTAGCGGCGCCGGGGGAGTCGGGGGCGCCGGCGTCATGTCGTCGGCCGTTTTGCGGTCGGCCACGATTTCACCGTCGTGAATCTCGATGATGCGGCCGGCCATCCGGGCGATGCGCATATCGTGGGTGACCAGCACGATGGTATGCCCTTGCTGATGCAGCTCGTGAAGAATCGACAGCACTTCCTCGCCGCTGGCGCTGTCGAGCGCGCCGGTGGGTTCGTCCGCCAGAATCACCTGGCCGCCGTTGATCAGCGCGCGGGCGATGCTGACGCGCTGTTGTTGCCCGCCCGATAGCTGGCTGGGCGAGTCCCGCAGGCGACCGGCGAGGCCGAGTCTCGCCAGCAGGGCGGCGGCGCGCTGGCGGCGTTCGTGGCGAGACTGACCGGCATACACCGCTGGCATTTCTACGTTGTCGCCGACGTTCAGGTCATTAAGCAGGTGATAACGCTGGAAGATGAACCCGAAGTGCTCGCGGCGCAACGCGGCAAGCTGGTCGTCATTGAGCGTCAGGGTGGAAACGCCGGCAACCTGATAATCCCCCTGCGTCGGTTTATCCAGACAACCGAGAATATTCATCAGCGTGGATTTGCCGGAGCCGGATGCGCCGACAATCGCCACCATTTCACCGGCATGAATCGTCAGATTGATGTTTTTCAGCACATCGACGCGTTGTTCACCGTTGATAAAGCGGCGGTGGAGCCGGCGCAGCGCTAACAGAGGCGTGCTCATGGCTTAAAACCCCATCGGCGGCGGCGGTGCAGACGACGCGCCGCTACTGTCGCTTGCCGTCTGTTGGCTGATCACCACCTCCTCGCCGGGCTGCACGCCGGAGAGCAGTTGGATATACGCGTTGTCGCTGATGCCGGTGGTCACTTCGCGTAGTTCCGGCCGGCCTTGCGGCTGGGTCACCTGGACAAACAGTTTTCCCTGGCGGTTAATCAGCGCGCTGACCGGCGCCACGATGGCGCGTTTGGCTTCCGATAGCAGAATATAAACCTGTGCGGTCATGGAAATGCGCAGGGTTTCGTCCGGGTTGTCGACATCGAACAGGCCGTTGTAGTAGATGGCGGAGCTGGAGGAGCTGCTGCTGGTACTGCTGGTGGTGGTACCACTGCCGCTGGTGCTGCTGCTGTCGCTGCTGATGGATTCCGGCGCCGGTTCGATGGCGCGCAGCACCGCCTGATAGCGCTTGTTCGGATTGCCGAGAATAGTGAACCACACCGGCATGCCGGTCCTGACGTTGATAACGTCCGCTTCCGAAATTTTGGCTTCAATCGTCATGGTGTCGAGGTTGGCGACCTTGGCGATGGTCGGCGCGCTCTGCACCGCGTTGACGGTTTGTCCCTGTTCGACCGGCAACGCCACCACGGTGCCGTTCATCGGCGAGACAATCTTGGTGTAACCCAGATTGACCTGCGCGGTGTTGACGGCGATTTTCGCTCGTACAATCTGGGCGTCCAACGCGTCGATATCGGCCTGCGTGGCGTCCAGCGTGGCTTTGGCGCTGTCGTAATCCGCCTGCGCGCCGACGCCTTTCTGCATCAGACTGTGCTGGCGTTGCCAACTGAGCTGGTTATTGCGCAGCGTGGCCTGTCTGGAGGCACGTTGCGCCTGAATGTTATCCAGCGCCGCCTTGCTGTCCCGCAGCGTGTTCTGCTGGGTTAAATCGTCGATTTCGGCCAGCAACTGCCCCTGTTTCACCTTATCGCCCAGCGAGACATGCAATGCTTTGATTTGCCCAGAAACCTGCGCGCCGACGCTCACCAGTTTACGCGCGTTGACGGTACCGTCGGCCAGCACGGTCTGTTGCAGATCGCGGACATCCACCGTGGCCGTAATATAATTCGGCGGGGGCGCCGGTCGGGACAGGCGAAAGGCGACGAACAGGGTAAGCGCGGCAAGGCCGGTCAGAATCCACCAGAAACGGCTGGAGCGGGGTCGGTATCTCATCAAAACAGAAGCATCCTTGGCTGAGTAAAACGCCGAAACGAAGAACATAGACAGAACACGCGGCGTGTCCCTGAATCAGGGAACACGGGCTACGTATAATTTACCCGTCATCCCGCTTCGGATGCGTTATGTTTTGAACAATGAAAGGTAAGGATTCCGTAAATGGTGCTGCGCGGATTGCAACCAGCCCTGACAATAGGAGCGGTAACAATGCATGGGAATGAAATATGAAAATTTTACTGGTAGACGATGACGCTGAACTGGGGCACATGCTGTGTGAATACCTCACGGCGGAAGGGTTCAGCACTTCACAGGTGATGACCGGCAAGGAAGGGGTGGACGGCGCCATGTCCGATCAGTATACCGCGATGATTTTGGACATCATGCTGCCGGATATGAGCGGAATTGACGTACTGCGGCAGGTGCGTCGCAACCGCTCGATTCCCATCATTATGCTGACGGCCAAGGGCGATAATATCGATCGCGTGATCGGGCTGGAAATGGGGGCAGATGATTATGTGCCGAAGCCCTGCTATCCGCGAGAGTTGGTGGCGCGTCTGCGCGCGGTGCTGCGCCGTTATGAAGACAAGGCGGAAAAAAGCGAAGACACCGGGACGTTGAACTATGGCGAGCTGGCGATCTGCCCTTCCACCCGCAGCAGCGAGTGGCGCGGCAAGGCGTTTGATCTTACCGCTTCGGAATTCAACCTGCTGGAGCTGCTGATGCGCTCGTCCGAGCGGGTGGTGACCAAGGATGAGCTGTCGGAGAAATGCCTGGGACGCCGTCGGGAAGCTTATGACCGCAGCGTGGATGTGCACATCAGCAATATTCGTCAAAAGCTGGCGGCGCTGGATGGGTGTAACCTGACCATCGAGACGGTGCGCAGCGTCGGATACCGGATTCGTTAATTATGCATGGAAGGCTGTTCTGGAAGATCCTGCTTGGCTTGTGGCTGACGTTCTTCGTCATTTCACAACTGCTGTGGGTAGGGTTCTCATTTTACGGCGAGCGCCCCGAGCCGCCGGAAGTGCGTCAGGGAAAACATACCATGTCGTTGCAAATGGCGCTGGCGGCGCAGGCGCTGCGTCAGGGGGGGATGGCTGAGCTGGGTCGTACCCTGGCCGACTGGCCGAAGAACGAACGTGTCTATATCAACGTTTCGGTTATCGGCGATAACGAAGATATGGCTGGGAATACCTCGCTGCCGGGAATGGGGATACCGGGTGGGCCACTTGGGCGACCCGAGCTGCCGGGGTTTGGGCCGGGGCCGGATGGGTTACTGGATCAATTTGAGAAGATGTCGAAGCAGGTGGTGGACGGCCCCGATGGGCAGCGTTACCGGATTAGCTTCGATACCACTCGCTGGCGGAATGATGTCATACCGAAGGACATCCCTGCGCCGTTGCCGTTTTTCCTGCATTTGCCGCCGCCGATGATCTGGATTGGCGCGCTGGGCGGCCTGTTGTTCAGCGGCATGCTGGCCTGGAATCTGGCGCGTCCGCTGAGCCGGTTGCGGGCCAGTTTTGAGCGGGTCGCACAGGGAGACCTGTCGGTACGGCTTTATCCGTCGATGCGTCGCCGCCACGATGAGATCGGCGATGTAGCGCGCGATTTTGACGCGATGGTTGGCCGCCTGTCGGTGCTGGTCGGCGCGCGCGAGCAACTGCTGCACGATGTCTCCCACGAGTTGCGATCGCCGCTGGCCCGGCTGCAACTGGCGATAGGGCTGGCGCGGCAGAATCCCGACAACGTGGAAAATGCGTTGCAGCGCATCGAGCGTGAAGCGGAACGGATGGACAAGATGATCGGCGAAGTGCTTACGCTGTCCCGTGCCGAAAACAACGCGGTCAACAACGAAGAGTATTTCGACCTGCTCGGGCTGGTGAATGCGGTAGTCAACGATGCCCGTTACGAAGCGCAGGTGCCGGGGGTGGATATCGCGCTCAGCATCAGCGATTACGACGATTACACCGTCAAGGGTTCGGCGGAGCTGATGCGGCATGCGCTGGATAATATTATCCGCAATGCGTTGCGTTTCTCTTCGCGCGGTCAGCAGGTGTTGGTCACGCTGTCACGGGATGAGAAAGAGTGGTGTATCGGCGTAGCGGATCGCGGGCCGGGCGTGGAAGAAAGCAAGCTCTCCAGCATTTTCGATCCCTTCATGCGCATTGATTCGCCGCAGTCGGGCAAAGGTTACGGACTCGGGCTGGCTATCGCCCGCAAGGCGGTGGTGGCGCACGGCGGCCGCATCGAAGCGGAGAATCGCGACCAGGGCGGGTTGCAGATCCGTATCTGCATTCCTCGCTGGCAGTAGCCTGGCTTACTGATTCCTGTAGCAAGTTGACGCCAAAACAGCCACTGCCCTGTGGTGATTTGGCGTCCTGAATCATTTGTCGGTGGCGATACTCGCCGCCTGATTAATGACCATGAAATACGGGGGGGCGGTCTTCGGCTTGTGCAGCCATACCTTCGATAAAATCCTTGGTGCGATAAAGCGCGCTGTACTGTGTGCCGAGTTGGGAGAAGGCTATGGCGTCACTGGAATCGACGGCCAGGTGCGCCGATGCCAGCGTGGTTTGCACGCCGATTGGGCCGCATGCCGCGATTTTGTTGGCGATAGCTATGGCTCTGTCTAGCGTTGCCTGAGGCGTCTCGGCGATCTCTTGCAATATTCCCATGCGATATGCATCCTCCGCTCCCCAATGGTCCCCTGTCAGCATGAATCGCATGGCGTTACCCCATCCCGCTTCGCGCACGAACCGAACGGTTGAGCCGCCTCCGGGGAAACGTCCGTGGGAGTTTTCATCCTGACCGAACCTCGTATTTTCTGCCGCTACCCGGATATCCGCTGACAAGAATAGCTCATGAGCCATATTCCAAGTGTCGCCGTGCACGGCGGCGATGAGCGGTTTGGAACGCCGGGTCGGACCATAGTTAAGCGGACTGATGACATGATTCAGGCCCGCCAGAATATTTCCGTTGTTATTGACGGTTGCTTTATAGGCATCCACATCAATACCCCGAGAAAAATTGTCCCCGTGACCGAATAAGATAGCCGCTCGCAGAGAAGGATCATGATCGTAGTCGTATATGGCTCTTGCCAGTGCCTGGAATGTTTCAGGATCGATACGGTTTTGGACGACAGGGCGATTGAGCCCCAGTAACACCACTTGCCCCCGGCGTTCGATCGATAATTTTGTGTTTGGCCCTGGAGGAACGTCAACGAGGGTTGTTGGTTGCGTCGCTGTTTCTGTCGCGGGGGATGGTGTCTGTTCTGCACCAAGTGCTGCGGATGTCGCCATCGCTATTGTCGGTACGGCGGCGGCGAGGGTGGCTGTTGCCTTAATCAATGTACGGCGCGTTAGATCAAGTTTTTCTTCCACTTATTACGCTCCAGTTTGGGTAGTCTAGCCTGCTGTGCTCGGTCAACATCACACTGAAAAAACCACCGATGCCCAGATTCAGCCCATCCGCTCGATGAAGTGCTGACTTGTGACCCGGTGAACATCGTCAGACGGTCGATGAGTCGTATGACGCTTACAGATAAACCCGAGTATTAAAAAGCCCTGGTGTATGGCAAAGAATCACCAGGCAGCCTTGAGACTGACGCTGGTGGGGGAATGACGTTGGTTGTCTTGTGCGACAGCAAGTGTGAACGCCTCTGTCTGGGGCGTTGCCGTGATCATGGTGAGACAGGATCACCTTGTGACGTCAACCTGCCGAAGCATCAGTACGTATAGTTAATCTTATAATAAGAGTAACTTGCCACGCAAGCGCCCGACCGAATGCTGGATCTGCGGGGATCACTCCCTGAGTGGCCTGAGCTCATCGGCTACCGCATGCCTAAATAAGGCTTTGCGGTTGATGGGGGGATTTCTATAATTAATGGTTTATCCAAGGGGCTGGCTTGGGGTGATCAATGCGATCGAAAGGTTTTGATGGAATGGTGTGTTCAATTGCCGGCGTGATGGCCGCAATTGGCGATCGCTGGGGGTTGTTGATTATTCGTGATCTTGTCTTTGGCATCAGCCGATATGACGAGTTACGTCAATCATCCGGCGTAACCAATGCGACGCTAAGCAACCGACTTAAACATCTTGAGGCCAATGGTCTTGTTGAGCGGCGCCGCTATCAAGTGAATCCTGAACGATTTGAATACCTATTAACTCCGCATGGTCAGCAGCTTGCCCCGGTCATGGTGGTGCTCTCCCAGATTGGGGATGGTTTAGGCCTATCCGGCGCTTCAGTTCCGCCACTAAAATTTGTGAATCGAAAAACGGGTGCCGATGTGCGGTGGAGCTTCATCGATCAGAAAACAGGGGAGCCGTTAGGCAGCGAGGATATTGCCTTTGCGGAAGGGCCTGGTGCGGACGATTTGGTGCGCTGGCGACTTTCTCATACTAATCGACGTTATGAAGGCGACACCACGACTCTCTTGAGCGAGAACTCAATCTCAGAGCCTAAGACTAAATGAGCAAAAACGGGATGTTACCAGCGATGACGACGTTCTTTATGACGTCATTCCGGTTCTACACAACGACGCTTTAAATCGGTATGACGTTATTACCCGTGTGGCGAATAATTGATGTGATATGAGGCGGTGACGGCAAGTCCCATACAATCGGTCCGGCAATAACTATCGGCCCGGCAATAACTATATTGTTTTGGCGCGCTAAAAAAAGAAGCCGCAACAGTTAGCTGTTGCGGCGTTCTTAAAGAATTAACGCGTTATACATTGCACCTACAGGTACATGGAGATTCGCTTACTTCTTGATGCGAATAACCGGGGTTTCCCCAACGACAACGGTGCCGCTCAGTTTGATCAGCTCTTTGATCTCATCCATGTTGGAGATCACGACCGGGGTCAGGGTAGACTTGGCTTTCTCTTCCAGCAACGGCAGATCAAACTCGATGACCACGTCGCCTTTTTTGACGCGCTGCCCTTCTTCCGCGATACGTTTAAAGCCTTCGCCTTTCAGTTCAACGGTATCAATACCAAAGTGAACGAACAGTTCGATGCCATTGTCTGATTCGATGGAAAAAGCATGGTTAGTTTCGAAGATCTTACCAATGGTGCCGTCCACCGGCGCGACCATTTTGTTACCGCTAGGTTTGATAGCGATGCCATCGCCGACGATTTTCTCTGCGAATACCACATCAGGCACGTCTTCGATGTTGACGATTTCACCGGATAACGGGGCAATGATTTCGATGCTGCCGGTTTCTTTCTTGTCGTCAGAAACCAGAGATTTCAGTTTATCGAACAAACCCATGATTTTCTCCTAAGCATTAATATTGGGTCAGCACAGCGGTATCAGCAAAGCGTCTTTTCTTTAATGAACCGGCTTACCAGACTGCTTAACTCTTCTGCTGTCGGCTGGGCTAATGCCTGCTCCGCCAGCGCTTTCGCATCTTCGTAGTTGGCATTGCGAATAATTTTCTTGATGCGAGGAATCGAGATGGCACTCATGCTGAATTCATCCAGACCCATCCCCAGCAGCAGTAGTGTAGCACGTTCGTCACCCGCGAGTTCACCGCACATGCCTGTCCACTTGCCTTCGGCGTGCGAGGCGTCGATCACCTGCTTGATCAGGGTCAACACGGCCGGAGACATCGGGTTATAGAGATGAGAAATCAGCTCGTTCCCACGATCTACCGCCAGAGTATACTGGGTTAAGTCATTTGTCCCAATACTAAAGAAGTCAACTTCCTTCGCCAGATGATGGGCGATGGCCGCTGCGGCCGGGGTTTCCACCATCACGCCGACTTCGATTGTTTCGTCGAACACTTTGCCTTCCGCACGCAACTGGCCTTTGAGCATCTCCAGTTCGGCTTTCAGCGTACGCACTTCTTCCACCGAAATGATCATCGGGAACATGATGCGCAGTTTGCCGAACGCGGACGCACGCAGAATAGCGCGCAACTGCGAATGCAGAATTTCCTTGCGATCAAGGCAGATACGAATCGCACGCCAGCCAAGGAACGGGTTCTCTTCCTTCGGCAGGTCCATGTACGGCAGGTCTTTGTCGCCGCCGATGTCCATGGTGCGCACGATCACCGCCTGCTCGCCCACCGCTTCCGCGACGGCTTTGTAGGCCTGGAACTGCTCTTCTTCGGTCGGCAGGGCATCGCGATCCATGAACAGGAATTCGGTGCGATACAGGCCCACGCCTTCCGCGCCGTTACGCTCAGCGCCGGCGACGTCGCGCACGGTACCGATGTTGGCGCACACTTCCACCTGATGACCGTCCAGCGAGATGGCCGGCAGATCTTTCAGTTTGGCGAGTTCATATTTCTCGGTGTTGTACTGTTCCTGAACGGCCTTGAGCTGGTCAATGGTAGCCTGATCAGGATTCTGGTAAATCTTGTTGTTTACCCCGTCCAGAATGATGAAATCGCCATTCTTGATTTTCTGGGTGGCATCGGTGGTGCCCACGATAGCGGGCAGTTCCAGCGAACGCGCCATGATTGAGGTATGGGACGTACGGCCGCCGATATCGGTAATAAAACCCAGCACCTTGTCCAGGTTCAACTGCGCGGTTTCGGACGGGGTCAGATCTTTGGCAATCAGAATCACTTCGTCCTGGATGTCGCCCAGGTCGACGATGTGCAGGCCCAGAATGTTTTTCAGCAGGCGCTTGCCGATGTCGCGCATATCCGCGGCGCGCTCTTTCAGGTATTCGTCATCCAGTTCTTCCAGCGCTTTCGCCTGGGTCTCGATGACGGAAAACGCCGCCGCGTCCGCGGACGCGTGGTCGTCTTTAATCAGGGAGATGATTTCCTGCTCGAATTCCTCATCTTCCAGCAGCATGATATGCCCTTCGAAGATGGCTTCTTTCTCTGGCCCCAGCGTTTCAGCCGCTTTTTGCTTGATCGCTTCCAACTGCTTCGAGGCTTTGGCGCGACCCGTCAGAAAGAGTTCGATTTCCTGATCGACCTGGTCTGCAGAGATTTTTTTCCGGTTGACGACGATCTCGTCATCTTTCAGTAGCAGCGCCTTACCAAAAGCAATTCCCGGTGATACTAATATGCCTGAAATCATAACCCTACCTTACTTGATTCTGATGTTCACTAAAGAGAGCGGGCCGTTTACTCAAGCTCAGCCATCAGTTTAACCAGATGCTCAACGGCTTGCTGCTCGTCTTCACCTTCGGCGGAAATGGTGACCACGGTACCCTGGGTCAGACCGAGGGTCTGCAATTTGAACAGGCTCTTGGCGCTGGCGCTTTTGCCGTTGGAGGTAACGGTGATTTCAGAGGTGAATCCTTTGGCTTCTTTCACGAACTGTGCGGCGGGACGAGTGTGCAGGCCATTCGGCGCGGTAATCGTTACTTCTTGCTGGAACATTCTGTTTTCCCCAACTTGTTGGATTAGGTTCATGTTGTGGAACTAAAGTTTAGTGTATGTACTTAACTTTAGCCTGTTTGGTTGCCCTGAATGGTTCAGGACAGGCCGGGATGCGGTTGAGGAAAACGGTGTGCGCTTACCCCTGGTTAACGTCGACAATGCCCCGTGCTGTTTCCTGCGATGATGAAGCGTCCGGCCATGCTGCTCCATGTCGCTGGAATGATATCCGTATGTGGGGGCCTCGACGGATATTAATTTCACGCATCAAAATAATTGTCCGGTTAAATACTAAACCTGACTGGGAAAAGCAATGTGTAAGTAACAGAAAGTTTGAACTCGGCCACAAAAAAGCACCCCGGAGGGTGCTTTTTTAACTTTTAAATCACATTTGTGACCAGGGGAAGCTTACTGCTGCAGTTCCTGTTCGGTGAACAGATCGGCAAACAACGCCGTACTGAGGTAACGTTCGCCGGAAGAGGGCAGGATCACCACGATGGTCTTGTTGGCGAATTCCTCTTCTTTCAGCAGGTTCAGGGCCGCCGCTACCGCTGCGCCTGAAGAGATCCCCGCCAGAATGCCTTCTTCTTCCATCAGACGGCGCGCGGTGTGGATAGCCTCTTCGTTGGTGACGCGCTCAACGCGATCGACCAGTTTCAGGTCCAGGTTGGCTGGAATGAAACCGGCGCCGATCCCCTGGATCTTGTGCGGACCGGGTTTGATCTCTTCACCAGCCAGCGCCTGGGTGATGACCGGCGAGTCGGTTGGCTCAACGGCAACGGAGATGATGGCTTTACCCTTGGTGTTCTTGATGTAACGGCTAACGCCGGTCAGCGTACCGCCGGTGCCCACGCCGGAAATGAACACGTCCACTTCGCCGTCGGTGTCTTCCCAGATTTCCGGGCCGGTGGTTTTTTCGTGAATTTCCGGGTTGGCCGGGTTACTGAACTGCTGCAGCAGCAGGTAACGTTGCGGGTCGCTGGCCACGATTTCTTCGGCTTTGGCAATAGCGCCCTTCATGCCTTTGGCGCCTTCGGTCAGCACCAGGTTGGCGCCCAGCGCCTTGAGCAGTTTGCGGCGTTCAATGCTCATGGTTTCCGGCATGGTCAGCGTCAGTTTATAACCGCGCGCCGCCGCCACATACGCCAGTGCGATACCGGTATTACCGCTGGTCGGTTCTACGAGTTCGATGCCGGGCTTCAGCACGCCGCGTTTTTCGGCATCCCAAATCAGGTTGGCGCCGATACGGCATTTCACGCTGAAGCTCGGGTTACGCGACTCCACCTTAGCCAGAATACGCCCATTGCCGATGCGATTCAGACGAACCAGCGGCGTATGGCCGATAGTGAAAGAATTGTCTTCGTAGATCTTACTCATAGCCCGTCCTTAATAACTGTATGAAATTTTTGCGAACCGTAGAGAGAATACTCGTTCGGGACAGCCAGTGAAGGAAAGAATCGCTATATCGATATGTTCTGAGGAAATATGTTTTCATCAATATCCAGTTATAGAACATATTAGCGCCAATATCCTTCCCACTCAGCTTCGGTGCAGTGTGCCGGAAAGGTGACGATAACGATCAACCCACAGGGCCGTGGCGCCGCAGACCGCCACCGGCATGATCAACAGATTAAGCACCGGCACCATGGTGCACAGGCTGACCAGCGCGCCAAACTGTAGATTGGTTAGCTTGTTTTGCCGCAACGCCTGCCGCATGGCTGAAAAGCCGACTTTGTGGTTGTCGAACGGGTAATCGCAGTACTGGATTGCCAGCATCCAGGCGCCAAACAGGAACCACACCACCGGCACCACCGTCTGGCCGATGCCGGGCACGAAATACAACAGCAGCAATACCAGTACCCGCGGTAAATAGTAGGCCAGTTTTTGAATTTCTCGCCGCATGATACGGGGCACGTCTTTGGCGATATCAAGGATACCGCTGGCCGGCAGCGGCTGGCCGGTCAACCGGGCTTCCAACTGTTCCGCCAGCAGGCCGTTGAACGGCGCGGCGATCAGGTTGGTGATGGTGCTGAAAAAATAGCTGAACACCAGCAGCACGGAGAGGGTCACCAGCGGCCAGAGCAGATAGCTCAGCCACTGCAGCCAGTCCGGCACATGGGTCATCAGTTGCGGTATCCAGGTGCCAAGCTGGTGGAACAACCACCAAAAAGCGCCGCCCATCAGCAGGATATTAACCAGCATGGGAAGAATGACAAAACGGCGGATGCCGGGCAGTGAGAGAAGTTGCCAGCCTTTCAGAAAGTAATGCAGGCCGCTGTGTTTGGGATCAAGGTGTTGCGTGTAAGACATGGTGCTGTTCTCACCCTATGATATGCAGGTTACGGCATCATATCGGGATGATTTTCAGCTGGCTAGTTGCGATTTGCATGAAAAAACGGCAAAAAAATGCCCGCAGTCGATCTTTATTATCATAAACTAGCGCCCAGACTTGCACTTGGGTACACAGGCAAATACAGTTAGAGGTATGTGTATTTGCCGTAGTGGCAACGTATTGGAATAACTGGGATAGCAATGATGCAGGACCTGCGTCTGATCTTGATTGTTGTTGGCGCGATCGCAATTATAGCACTGTTACTGCATGGTCTTTGGACAAGCCGTAAGGAGCGCTCGTCCCTTTTCCGCGATCGTCCGGTAAAACGCCTGAAGCCAAAGCGTGACGACGCCCCGCTGGAGGAGCTTGATGAAGGGGTCGGCGAGGTGCGGGTAACGCATTCCCGCGGCCAGCAGAATCCTTCGCCCGGCAACTATACGCCTTCGGGCGAGCGTTCAGCGCCGTCCTTCGGGCAGGAACCGGCGGCCTATGATCCGCTGCTGGATGACGTCGAGCCGCAAGCGCCGTTGCGTCAGCCCGTTCAGCCTGAGGCACCGCGTGCGGAGCCTCAGCCCACTCCCCAGTATCAGCAACCGCAGCCGGTATCCGAACCCGTTGCGCGCACTGTCGACGAGACTGTGTCGGAAGCCTATGACCGGCAACCCGAACCGCCGGCGCCAGACGCGCCCGCGGCCGCACAGCAGCAGGAAGCCGTGCTGGTGCTGCATGTGGCGGCGCATCAGGGCGGTGTGATCGGCGGCGAATTGTTGCTGCAAAGCGTGTTGCAGTCCGGTTTCCAGTTCGGCGAAATGAACATTTTCCACCGTCACGTCAATCCGGCGGGCAGCGGCCCGGTGCTGTTCAGCCTGGCCAACATGGTCAAACCCGGTTCTTTCAATGTGGACGCGATGTCCGAGTTCACCACGCCGGGTGTGTCGATTTTCATGATGGTGCCGTCTTACGGCGACGCCAGCCAGAATTTCAAGCTGATGCTGCAGTCGGCTCAGCGTATCGCCGATGACGTGGGCGGCGTTGTGCTGGACGACGAGCGTCGTCTGGTGACGCCGCAGAAAGTGGAAGCCTATAAAGCTCGTATTCGTGCGGTACTCAAGGCTAATGGCGAATAACGTTCAGGGCGAATAACGGCGAATGTGTCGTTAATACTTGTAGTTTTCAGAAGCCTCCGTCCGCGGGGGCTTTTTACTTTCACCGTGTTCGTCCGTGCGGCGTTCACGTTCAATGCGTCGGCGCGGGGCAAGATGCGTGCCAGCTGGCGACAAGGTGTAGACAGTGGGCGGCAGTAATACGTTAAAACAGGAGTTGGGGCTGGTGCAGGGCATCGGGTTGTTGTCGACCTCGTTGCTGGGGACCGGCGTGTTTGCCGTGCCCGCACTGGTGGCGGAGCAGGCGCGAGGCGATAGCCTGTGGGCCTGGCCGCTGCTGATTGCGCTGGTGTTTCCAATCGCTATCGCCTTTGCGTCGCTTGGCCGGCACTTCCCGAATGCCGGCGGCGCGGCGCATTTTGTTCGGCTGGCGTTTGGCCCCCGTCTGGCCCGGGTCACCGGTTGGTTATTTTTGTCGGTCATCCCGGTCGGTTTGCCCGCGGCGATGCAAATCGCCGCCGGTTTCTGGCAGGCGGCCTTTGGCCTGACGGCGGGCGGCTTACTGTTGGTGCAATTGCTGACGCTGGCCGTGATCTGGCTGCTGGGCATGCGCAGCGCCGGTTCCAGCGCCACGATACAGACGCTGATTGCGCTGCTGGTGGTCTTACTGGTGGCGGCGATCTGGTGGCAGGGTCGGATTATGCCGTCCCAGATTCCGTGGCCTGCGCTGGCGGACATTAGCGGAACGAAGATGCTGGATGCGCTGGCGGTGATGTTCTGGTGCTTCGTCGGGCTGGAGGCTTTTGCCCATCTGGCGACGGAGTTCAAATCGCCCGAGCGGGATTTTCCACGCGCGTTGCTGATCGGTATGCTGCTGGCGGGCGCCGTTTACTGGGGATGTACTGTCGCGGTGTTGCATTTCGGCGCGTATGGCCCTCATCAGGCGGCTACTGCGTCTTTGCCCGGTATCGTGGTGCGTCTGTTCGGCGATCATGCATTGTGGCTGGCCTGCATAGTGGGCTATCTCGCCTGTTTTGCCAGCGTGAATATCTATACTCAGGGCTTTGCCCGGCTGGTGTGGTCGCAGGCGCCAGAAGAGAGCCGGCTGGCCCGTTTATCGGCGTCGCGTACGCCGGTGAATGCGTTATCGCTGGTGGTGGCTTGCTGTTTGATCTGCTGTCTGGTCATTTACTGGCTGAACTTGCCGCTATCCGAGCTGATCGTTTACGCCAACGGCATTTTCATTCTGATTTATCTGCTGTGCATGCTGGCGGGGTGGCGTCTGTTGCGCGGGCGTTCCCGCGTGATGGCGAGCGTCGGCAGCGTACTGTGCGCGGCGCTGTTGCTGACGCTCGG
Source organism: Dickeya dadantii NCPPB 898 (assembly GCF_000406145.1). Lineage (NCBI taxonomy): Bacteria > Pseudomonadati > Pseudomonadota > Gammaproteobacteria > Enterobacterales > Pectobacteriaceae > Dickeya > Dickeya dadantii. Next base: position 934,523 of record NZ_CM001976.1, read on the forward strand.
CTGGAAGTCGTTGTATGCGTTGGGGATGCTGGCGGCGTTGTGGTTGCTGCTGCCAGCCAGACGCGAGGCCGTGACGGCTGGGTGAAAGTGAAAGCAGACAGGGCAGAAAGCCCTGTCTGGCACCGCGCCGGCAGGGATTACTGCGGATCGGCTGGCGGCTGTGATGTCGGCTCGCTGCCTGCGGCTTTCGCTTCCAGCGCGCTCAGACGCTGCTCCAGCAGCGCCAGTTTCTCGCGGGTTCGCAGCAATACCTGGGTTTGCACATCAAACTCTTCGCGGCTGACCAAATCCAGTTTGCCCAGTTGCGATTGCAGAATCTGACGGATTTTCTTCTCCACATCCTCGCCAAATTCCCGGATGCCTTTTGGCATGGATTCCTGCACCTGACGGGCAATCTGCTCTAACTTTTTCGGGTCAATCATGACGCTTTCCTGAACTGTTTGACGAAATGGCCTATATAGCCCAAGTGTAATGCCAGACTGAAGCGGTATAAACAAAAAGTGATTTTCATGCGATGAATTTTGCGATCCATAAGCGGCGTTAGAGATTGCCCGTCCCTCCGGTTAGCGCTATAGTAGCCCTGCTTATTCTCAGGGCGGGGCGTAATTCCCCACCGGCGGTAAACCAGTTTGCGCCATCAGGCCAGCTGGAAGCCCGCGAGCGCTCAGGCGGTATCGTTTGAGGTCAGCAGATCCGGTGCAATTCCGGGGCCGACGGTAATAGTCCGGATGGGAGAGAGTAACGGTTTCTGACAGGCTTACGCCTGCCCGCGTTATTTTTGCGTTTTTGCCTGTTTATTCAGTGCAAAAGCGGCTCCTCAAGTTCGCCCTGATTCTGGTAATCCATATTAACAATGAGGTTTCTTTACCATGAATCAGACTTTACTTTCCGAATTCGGTACCCCTGTCGAACGTGTTGAACGTGCGCTGGATGCGTTGCGTCACGGCCGCGGTGTGATGGTGCTGGACGATGAAAATCGTGAAAACGAAGGTGACATGATTTTCCCGGCCGAAACCATGACCGTTGAGCAGATGGCGCTGACCATCCGTCACGGCAGCGGCATCGTGTGCCTGTGTCTCACCGAGGAACGCCGCCAGAAGCTGGAACTGCCGATGATGGTGGAAAACAACTCCAGCCATTTCCAGACCGCGTTCACCGTCACGATTGAAGCCGCCGAAGGCGTCACCACCGGCGTATCCGCCGCTGACCGTCTGACCACGATTCGCGTGGCGACTGCCGATGACGCTCGCCCGAGCGACCTGAACCGTCCCGGCCATGTGTTCCCGCTGCGTGCGCAGCCGGGCGGCGTGCTGGCGCGCGGCGGCCACACCGAAGCGACGGTGGATTTGATGCGTCTGGCCGGGTTCAAACCGTTCGGCGTGTTGTGCGAACTGACGAATGATGATGGTTCCATGGCCCACGCGCCGGAAGTGATCGCCTTCGCGAAACAGCACGCTATGCCGGTACTGACCATCGAAGATTTGGTGGCCTACCGCCAGGCGGCTGAGCGTAAAGCCAGCTGATTATCCGGCGGCGTGCCGCTGACTGTTGTTCCCGCAGGGCCGGTTTTCCGGCCCTGATTGTTTTCAGGCGTCGGCTTCAGGCAGGTTTGCGCGCCAGCAGCGTGGCAAAGCGCAGTTTGATACGGTTGCCGTTGGCGTCGGTTTTGTGCAGTTCTCCCACATCCTCGTTGTATTTCACGATCTCCCAGTCACGATAATAGTCGTGCAACTCGTTGTGCCCGAAGGTGAACGAGAACGGCATCGGGCAGGGGAAATCGTCGGTGGACATGGCGGCGACGATCAGGTTATAGCCCCCGGCGACGGTGTGTTGCTGCATGTTGCTGACGATAGCCGGGATCCGCGCCCGCTCCAGAAACATAAACACCACTGTCGACAGGATGAAATCGTACTGGTGACGAATATCGGCCAGATTGATGTCGTGGACGAACGCATCAATCCGGCTGAGCGGTTCGCCGGCGATGATGCTATTAAGTGAATCAATGCTCATCGCGTTTTTGTCGCAGGCGGTGACGTCAAACCCTTTCAGATTCAGGTAGAGCGCGTTGCGCCCGCCGCCGCAGCCCAGATCCAGCGCTTTTCCCGGCTGAACATAACGCAGGGCGTTGATCACTTCCGAGTGGGTGCGTGTCAGCTCATACTTTTTGTGGTAATAGTCTTCCGCCGAGCAGTAAAAGCCCAACTGGCATTCCAGATCGTCTGAAAATGAGACGATGCGATGCCAGCACTGCGGTTCAATATAGGGCGGTTGCTGCTGAGGTGAGAACTGGAAGCGCTCTTTGGTGTCACCCTGTTCTGTTAGCAGGTCGAACGTCAGCTCGCCTTTTAAAATCTGTAGCTTTGCCCAGGTACCTTCTTTAGTGTTGTGTTTTTCCTGGAATGCCGCAGGCAGCGTGCTGCTGTTCCATACCGGCATGTGTTTATAACAAATCAGTTCTTGCATAAAAACCTCGTGCATCCGCGTATCCGGCTATTCTATTAATCACGCGATGGTGTGACCAGAAATATGTATTGTAAATACATCAAATAATCTGCTGACCGTATGGCGACCATTACATCGATATGATGGCGACTCATGATGACAGTTGCCGTAACAGCGGAAAGGCGTCTTTCATGCGATCGCCACCCACGACGAACCCCCGCAGTTGCTCTCCTTCCATCCCTTTTGCCACTATTCCGCCACGATCGGCGATGGTGTGCCAGACCAGCTCCGGGTTCTGTGTTTCGCCAGCCAGCTGTAATGGAAACAGCGGGGTTTTCACCTTAATCAGCATTGCGGGTAGGGTGAGGGAACCGTTCCCTCCCCGTATCTGGTCAGCCGTATTACTGGTGCTGGTTATAATGCTGCTGGCAGCAATGTTGGCGGTTAGCTGAATCGGTTGCAAAAAGGGCAGCAGTTTGCCGTTGATTTCGGCGCAGTCGCCCAGTGCGTAAATATGCGGATCGGAGGTACGCATCTGACTGTCGGTAACGATGCCGCGATTCACCGTCAGACCGGCGGCAGTTGCCAGCGAGGTATTGGCGCGCAATCCGATGGCGGAGATCACTTCGTCGACCTCCAGCGTGCGCCCGGACATCAACGTGACTTCCAGGCCGGCGTCGGTTTTCTCCAACCGCTGAAGTCCGCTATTGAGCATCAGCTCTACGCCTTGTCGCAGCAAGGCGTCTTGCAGCCGGGCGCTGATGTCGACGGGCAGCAGCGCGGAAAGGAGATGCGATGCCCGATCCACCAGCGTGACGTGCTTGCTGGCCTGCGCCATATCCATCGCCAGTTCGCTGCCGATCAAACCCGCCCCCAGTATCAGAATGCGAGTCGCCTGCGTCAGACGTGTTTCCGCCCGGCGATATTCCTGTTGGCTGTTGAGCGTCAGCATCCACTCATGACCGGGAACCGGCGGTATCACGGCGCTGGCGCCCGTCGCCAGCACCAGTGTGTGATAATCATAGTGCCGGGTATCGCAGATAACCTGCCGTCGCCCGGCATCAATGCCGGTGACGGAGGTGTGCGCCAGCAGCGTAATCCGCTGTTCTTCGGCAAATTGCGCCGCGCTCATGCGCGTTAGATCGTCGGCGGGGCGATGCTGACTGATCACATGGCTCAGCTCCGGTTTGTTGTATTCATCGCCGCTGTCGGCGGTGATCAGGCGAATCGGGCGTTGGGTATCCTGCTTACGCAGGTTTTTAATCAGTTGCCGGGCGGCGAAACCCGCCCCGATAACAATGATGTCGTCAGACATGACCGCTCCTTAGTGGATGGGATTAAACACGTCTTTGCCTAAGCCGCATTCAGGGCACAGGAAACTGTCGGGCACATCAGACCAGGGGGTGCCCGGCGTCACGTCCTGCATCGGTTCACCGATGGCGGGATCGTAAATCCACTGGCACACGCTGCACTGCATCCGGTCATTATCTTGCGACGTTGACGCGCTGGTACAGGCGCAGGCAGATGGCGCCGCCATGATCGCCGGTGTTTCAGCCGTTTCGGCCGTTTTGGCGGTGTTGATAGCGGCGGCGTCGATAGCGGCGGCAGGCGATACGGTTAACGGATGCAACGCCCACTGCCGGGCAATTTCACGGCCGTGTTCCCGGCAGATTGCCAGCGCGGATCCATCCGGACGCCACTTGGTTTTCAGCGAAAGCGTGGTTTCAAAGCCGGCATCCATCAGCCGGGTCTGGATACGGTCAACCGCGCCGCCGTTCCAGCCGTAGCTGCCAAAGGCGGAGGCTTTCTTGTTCTGGAAACGCAGACCGGTGATTTCCTCCAGCATGGCGGCCACTTTCGGCATCATCACGTTATTCATGGTGGAAGAACCGACCAGTACGCCTTTGGAGCGGAACACCTGCGTCAGAATTTCGTTTTTATCGTGGCGGGCGACATTGTAGATTTTTACGGCGACACCCGGATCGACATCATGGATCCCTTGCGCGATGGCGTCAGCCATCATGCGGGTATTGTTGGACATGGTGTCGTAGAACAGCGTGATGCGATCTTCCTGATAGCTGTCGGCCCAGCGCAAATAGTGATGAATAATCTGCGCCGGGTCGTCGCGCCACACCACGCCGTGGGAGGTGGCGATCATCGACAGCGGCAGGTTAAACCCCAGCACTTCGTTGATCTTGGCGGTGACCAGGCGGCTGAACGGCGTCAGGATATTGGCGAAATAGCGCTGGCATTGTTCGAACAGTTCGCCCTGATCGACCTCATCATTGAACAGATGCTCATCGCAGTAGTGCTGGCCGAAAGCGTCATTGCTGAACAGGACCGCGTCGCCGCTCATATAGGTCATCATGCTGTCAGGCCAGTGCAGCATCGGGGTTTCGATGAAGACCAGCTGTTTGCCGTTGCCGATATCCAGCGAATCGCCGGTTTTGACGGTGTGGAAATGCCATTCCGGATGATGGTGATGGCCGGTAATGGAGTCGATGGCGTTATGGGTGCAGTAGATCGGCGTCTCGGGGATGTGAGCCATCAGTTCGCTCAGCGCCCCGGCGTGGTCTTCTTCGGCATGGTTGATCACGATGTAATCGATCTGCGCCAGATCGATCTCCGTCATCAGGTTCTGTACAAAATCACGACTGAACTTGTGGTCAACGGTGTCGATCAGCACCGTTTTTTCTTCCCGGATCAGGTAGCTATTATAGCTGCTGCCTTTCAGCGTTTTGTATTCGGTTCCGTGGAAATCGCGCACTTCCCAATCCCGCTGCCCGACCCAGTGAATATTGTTTTTAACATGAATAGACATCGTAATACTCCAGTGAATGTAGTAAAGGTGGATGCGATGTCATTGCATGAGCCGTGCCAAATTTTATCTGTTTGATTATTAAGTACTTTAAAAATACTCTTTGTCATTATGACAATAACTGAGTAATGTCTTTTTGACACTCCTTTGTGAAAAAGACAGACCATGCCGCTATCGATAGATTCCTTTGCGCACATTGCCATTGAACTGCAACAAGGGCTTTCAACCCGGGACCGCTTTCAGCGCCTGCTCAATAGTTTGCGCCAGTTGCTGTGTTGCGATGCCGCTGCGTTGCTGTGTTATGAAAGCCAACTGCTGCGTCCGCTGGCGACCGATGGACTGGCGCCGGACGTGCTGGGGCGGCGTTTCCGGTTGTCCGAGCATCCCCGGCTGGAGGCGATAGCCCGGGCGGGCGATGTGGTGCGTTTCCCGGCGGACAGCCAGCTTCCCGATCCTTACGATGGCCTGATTCCCGGTCAGGAAGCGTTGAAAGTCCACGCCTGCGTCGGCCTGCCACTGTTTGCTCACCATACGCTGATCGGCGCGCTGACCATTGATGGGATGGACCCTCACCAGTTCGATCATTTCAGCGATGAGGAACTGCGGCTGATTGGCGCGATGGCGTCCGTTGCCTTGAGCAATGCGTTGCTGATGGAGCAACTGGAACGGCAAACGCTGGCGCCGCTGCCGGATGCCGCTCCGATGGCGGATGCGGAGGCTGACGAGATGGTGGGATTATCTGAGCCTATGCAGCAGCTGAAAAAAGAAGTGGCTATCGTGGCCGACAGCGATCTTAACGTGCTGATCATGGGGGAAACCGGGGTCGGCAAGGAGCTGGTGGCGCGGGCTATCCATCAGGGATCGCGGCGTGCGGGCCGCCCGCTGGTGTATCTGAACTGTGCCGCACTGCCGGAGTCGGTGGCGGAAAGCGAGCTGTTTGGTCACGTGAAAGGGGCGTTTACCGGCGCCATTCACCACCGTACTGGCAAGTTCGAACTGGCGGACAACGGTACGCTGTTTCTGGATGAAATCGGCGAATTGTCGCTGACGTTACAGGCCAAACTGTTGCGGGTATTGCAGTACGGCGATTTGCAGCGCGTAGGCGACGACAGTAGCCTGAAAGTGGATGTGCGCGTGCTGGCGGCCACCAACCGGGATTTAAAACAGTCGGTACAGGAAGGCGCTTTCCGCGCCGACCTGTTCCATCGTCTGAGCGTGTTTCCGCTGTCGGTGCCGCCGCTGCGCGCGCGCGGTCAGGATATTGCCGTGCTGGCCGGTTTTTTCTGCGAGCGCAGCCGTGCCCGGTTGGGGTTGCAGCGGCTGGCGTTGTCGTCGGAGGCGACGCAGTTGCTGGCGAGCTATCCATGGCCGGGAAATGTGCGCGAGCTGGAACATGTGATTTACCGGGCGACCATTGTGGCGCGGGCCGGTGGAACGACCGGCGATCTGACATTACGCCCGGAGCATTTGAATCTGGATGGCGTTTTGCCTGACGAGCCTCATTCGGCCGCCGCCGATACCGTACCGCCGTGGCGTGGCGTCAGCCTGCGGGATGCGACGGATCAGTATCAACGGCAGGTGATTAGCGACACGTTGACGCGACATCAGGGCAACTGGTCATCTTGCGCCCGCGAGCTGGCGGTGGATAGCGGTAATTTGCACCGGATGGCAAAACGGCTGGGGATAAAATAATTTTGTGTTGATAAACAGCTTGATTATTTTGTTACTGGAGAATTTATGCCGGAGCGGCGAGATGTTTCGTGCGTGATGACATTGGCTGTCCCTTTGCAGCAGCATCGCACGCACGACAAGGAGAGGTTCACGCCACCTCTCCTTGACCTCTGGCTGGGGGCTAAACTGTGCCGCTGCGCGGTTCCCTCGGCGTTCGTCTTCGCTATTCGGGCCGCTCGTGACACGATTACTCGCCCCATCCCTGGGGCTCGCCCTGCGGGCCAGCGTAAACGGTGTTCAAAAACGCTTCCGGCGTTTTTGTCAGACGCGGCACGAGCTTTCGCCGCGTCCATGCGGCTCACCCGGCGAATTCGCCCACCTCGGCACAGTTTTTAACGCCGGAAAAACCGTCACCTTACCTGTAAGGGGCTGTCAGCAATATTGTCCCCTAGCCTGACGAATCATCAACCGCAGCGGGTGCAATTCTGCGACTGGATCACCTGGAAGAAGTCGTTGCCCTTGTCATCCACCAGGATGAAGGCCGGGAAGTCTTCTACTTCGATTTTCCAGATAGCTTCCATACCCAGCTCCGGGTATTCCACGCATTCCAGGCTCTTGATGCTGTTTTGCGCCAGAATCGCCGCCGGGCCGCCGATGCTGCCGAGGTAGAAGCCGCCGTGTTTATGACAGGCGTCGGTCACCTGCTGGCTACGGTTGCCCTTTGCCAGCATGATCATGCTGCCGCCGTGGGATTGCAGCAGATCAACGTAGGAATCCATACGGCCGGCGGTGGTGGGGCCGAGTGAACCGGAGGCGTAACCTTCCGGCGTTTTGGCCGGGCCGGCGTAGTAGATCGGGTGATCTTTCACGTATTGCGGCAGCTCGCCGCCGTTATCCAGCAGCTCTTTCAGCTTGGCGTGCGCAATGTCGCGCGCCACGATGATGGTGCCGTTGAGCGACAGACGGGTGGAAACCGGGTACTGCGACAGCGTTTTGAGAATATCGGCCATCGGGCGGTTCAGGTCGATGCGCACCACTTCGCCTTCGCCGGCCTGACGCAGGTGTTCCGGAATGTATTTGCCGGGGTTGGTTTCCAGCTGTTCCAGCCAGATACCCTGACGGTTAATCTTGGCCTTGATGTTGCGGTCCGCCGAGCAGGACACGCCCATGCCGATCGGGCAGGAAGCGCCGTGACGCGGCAGACGGATCACACGTACATCGTGGGCGAAGTATTTGCCGCCGAACTGGGCGCCGAGCCCCAGATTGCGGGCTTCTTCCAGCAATTCCTGTTCCAGCGCCACATCGCGGAACGCCTGACCGTGCTCGTTGCCTTCGGTCGGCAGCTCGTCATAGTAGCGGGTGGAGGCCAGTTTGACGGTTTTCAGGTTGGTTTCCGCCGAGGTACCGCCGATGACGAACGCAATGTGGTACGGCGGGCAGGCCGCGGTGCCCAGCGTACGCATTTTTTCCACCAGATAGTTGGTCAGCTTACCCGGCGACAGCAGCGCTTTGGTTTCCTGATACAGGTAGGTCTTGTTGGCGGAACCGCCGCCTTTGGTGACGAACAGGAATTTGTATTCATCGCCTTCGGTGCTGTAGAGGTCGATCTGCGCCGGCAGGTTGGTGCCGGTGTTGACCTCTTTGTACATGTCCAGCGCTGCGTTCTGAGAATAACGCAGGTTGTCTTCGATAAAGGTGTTGTACACCCCGCGCGACAGCGCTTCGGCATCGTCGCCACCGGTCCACACGCGTTGGCCTTTTTTGCCGACGATGATGGCGGTGCCGGTGTCCTGACAGGTGGGCAGGATGCCTTTGGCGGCGATTTCGGAGTTACGCAGGAACTGCAGCGCGACATAACGGTCGTTTTCGCTGGCTTCCGGGTCGAGCAGGATATCGGCGACCTGTTGCTGGTGGGAAGGGCGCAGCAGGAAAGAGGCATCGTGGAATGCCTGCTGGGCCAACAGCGTCAGCCCCTGCGGGTCGACTTTAAGAATATCCTGGCCTTCAAACTGGCTAACGGAAACAAAATCGCTGCTGATTAAACGATATTCGGTTTTATCCTTCGCTAATGGAAACGGATCTTGGTAATAGAACGGTTTATTCGACATTTTCTTCTCACTTGCAGCCGCATAATGGAATGATTCATCGGGTCTTATTTTCCGTCTAGGGCTTTTGTGCCGGTCTTATTGTTGTGTCAATCGTTGTGGTGTCAATCGCCTCGGGCACGACGACAAAAGCAATAAACGTCGGGTGATATTCCTTAACTTGCGCCAGTATCGCGCCCCTTGAGGGATACCGCCTCACATACTATGGCTTTATGACCGGGAGTACCACGCTGACAAGTCACATTATTTTTATCTCCGTCATGTTTTCGTTGAAAATATATCTCAGACAGAAACATAACGCTGTTACCGGCAAAAATGACCCCTGGGCGCGTCATATTAAGTCATTTATTTAAATTAATTAAGTGTGGCGTGCGACAGCTAAATATCCATTAAATAAATAAGGTTTATTGATTGCCCAATTAAATTGCGCATTCGGTTTCACAGACGGATGTTCATTCGCGCTGTTCCAGCAGGGTATCGATCAACCACAGCCCTGCCGGGCCGGGAGGGAAAGGGCGCGACCAGGCGATGTCCACCTCAATTTGCCGCGGCCAGCCGGGCAGCGCCAGTTCTACCAGTCGGTTTCGCGCGTATTCGTTCACCAGCCAGCGCGGCAGGATGCTCCAGCCAAATCCTTGTTCCGCCATTTCCAGCAGCATCAGGTACGACGGCGTCGACCAGGTGGCGCCTTCGGACTGCGGCCGTTCCCGCTGGCTATAGGTGTGAAGGCACAGCTGACGCGCCGTGGCGAGCTGTTCCTGGGTCACCGGCGTGTGCTGCGCCAGCGGGTGAGTGCGGGCCGCGTAGATCGCCATTTCGGTTTTCACCTGCAACCGGGATACCGCGATATCGATAGGATAATGCGCCTGCGACTGCAATACGCCGATATGGGCGCGCTGCGATTGCAGCAGGTCCACCACGTCCTCGTCTTCCGCAATCAGACACTCGAACTCCACATCAGGAAAACGCTCGGCGAAGCGCTGCAACACTGGATAGTAGTGGCGGCATTGCCAGGTGTCCGACAGCACAAAAGTCAGCCGCGGCTCCACCTTATCCGCCAGCCGGATCGCCAGTTCGTCCAGCGCTTCGCTGGCGGACAGAATGGCTTTGACGTGGCTGAGCACCTTGCGTCCTTCGTCGGTCAGCGCCGGCTGATGGCCGCGCCTGTCGAACAATGTCAGGCCCAGATCCGCCTCCAGATTCGCCACCGCCGTGCTGACGGTGGACTGGCTTTTTTGCAGGTGACGAGCCGCCGCGGAAAAAGAACCGGTATTCACGGTGGCGATGAACGCCAGCAGGGATTCAGGAGAATAACGCATCGCTGTCTCTATCGCTTTTTTAGATGGAAACTCATTTAACACTATTGGTTATTTCGATGAGAATGACAACCCGCAATCGCAGTCATGCAGGCAGAAGGAGGAAAACATGCAACAGCAAATCCAGCGGAAAGCGCGTCATGAACGAAAAACATTCCGTGAACGGATGGTGCATGCCATCGGTTTCGAGGTGATGGCGTTGCTGATTTGCGCCCCGATCGGCGCCTGGGTGCTCGGGCGCTCGATCTTGCAGGTCGGCGCGCTGTCGATAATGCTGTCCAGCGTGGCGATGATCTGGAACGTGGTGTACAACAGCGTGTTTGATCGCCTGTGGCCGGTCAGCCGTGTCAGACGGGGTCTGTGGGTGCGGATGGGGCACGCGCTGGGCTTCGAGGGCGGCTTTATCCTCATTGGCTTGCCGCTGGCGGCGTGGATGCTGAATATCACCCTGTGGCAGGCGCTGATGGTGGAGATCGGTTTCTTCCTGTTCTTCCTGCCGTACACCATGGCCTACAACTGGTTGTATGACCTGCTGCGCGAGCGGCTGCTGGCGACCGCGGTACCAGGGCGTTAGACGTGTGACACGGCAAAAACCACACGGTAAAAGCGATACGGCAAAGGAGAGAGGCGACGTCGCCTCTCCGGGTTCGGGGCTGTCGGCTTGACCGCTTGCGTTACTGACGCAGCGAGGCGCGGTACTCGGCGTAATCCGGCATATGGGGAATACGCCACAGATACCAGGCGGCCAGCGTGCGGTAAGGGCGGCAGGCTTCGCTCATCTCCAGCATCGCTTTACGCGTCGGGTCTTGCGGCAGGCGGTACAGGTAACGAAACCCCTGTTTGATGCCGAGATCGTCCACCGGCATGATGTCCATCCGCTCCAGCGTGGAGATCAGCAGCATTTCCACCGTCCAACGGCCGATGCCTTTCAGCGTGCAAAGTCGTTCGATCAACGTCTCGTCATCCAGATGTTCCGCCTCCGCCCGGCTTGGCACCAGCCCATTCTGCACACCCTGAGCAATCCCTTTGACCGTGTCGATTTTGCGGGCGGAAAAGCCGCACTGGCGCAAGACTTCCGGTTCGCATGTCGCCAACTGATCGGCGGAGGGAAAACCGTTTTCACCCACGGCGAAACGTTGCTGCAGTTTGCCGATGATGGCCGCGGCGGCGCGGTTGCTGAGCTGCTGGCTGGCGACCGCCCGAATCAACGCGTCGTAAGGTTCCCGCGCCGGGCGGCTTTCAAAACGAATATGGCCGACGCCGTCGATCAACCGCGCCCAGTGCGCGTCAATGGCGGCCAGATGGGCGAGAGCCTGGGGTTCGTCGAATGGGAGCGGTGATGTGGTCATCCTGCGGCATCCTTATTATTGAGGCTGTTGACAAACAGCCATGTTGTTTTATTACAGATGAATTTATGCCAGAGCAGTGGAAAGTTTCGTGCGTGATAACGTCGGTTGTTTCTTTGCAACATCATCACACGCCCGACAAGGAGAGGTTCAACGCCACCTCTCCTTGACCACTGGCTGATGGCTAAATTATGAACCCTGACGGGTTCACCCTTGCGGGCCAGCGCAAGCGCTGTTCCATTTTGCGTTGCAAAATGGTGTGGCGCTGCGCGCTCCCTTCGACGTTCGCCTTCGCTGTTCGAACCGCTCGTGACGTGATTACTCGCCCCATCCCTGGGGCTCGCCCTGCGGGCCAGCGTAAACGCTGTTCAAAAACGCTCCCGGCGTTTTTGTCAGACACGGCACGAGCTTGCGCGGCTTCCCTGCCGCGCATCCGGCGAAGTCGCTCGTCTCAGCACAGTTTCTGACGCCGTAAAATCCTATTGCCTGTAAATAAAAGGTTTTTTCAGCAATATGTTTTTCTGTTTCAGATAATTATCGTGTCGTGTAAAACAACGCGGGCAAGCTGTTCATTGACCGCGTACACTCGATAATACTGGTTATTTAGACAGAGGTCTGCATGAATTTCGAACTGTTTGCCGATGAGCCGCCGGAACGCCGCAATGACACGCTGGCGCCCGGCGCCATGCTGCTGCGCGGTTTTGCCTGGCAACAGGCCGGTGAGTTGCTGGCCGGGCTGGCACAGGTGACGCAGCGGTCGCCGTTTCGCCACATGGTGACGCCGGGCGGGCATACCATGTCGGTGGCGATGAGTAACTGCGGGCCGCTGGGTTGGGTGAGCGACGAACTGGGGTATCGCTACAGCGCTCAGGATCCGCTGACCGGCCAGCCGTGGCCCGCCATGCCGGCCTGCTTTTGGCAACTGGCGCAGGCGGCGGCTCGCGAGGCTGGGTATGACGGTTTTGCGCCGGATGCCTGCCTGATTAACCGGTACGCCGTGGGGGCCAAACTGTCGCTGCATCAGGACAAGGACGAGCAGGATTTGCGCCAGCCGATCGTCTCCGTCTCGCTGGGGTTAAGCGCGGTGTTTCTGTTTGGCGGGGCAAAACGCAGCGACCCGTGCCAGCGGCTGGCGCTGATGCATGGCGATGTGGTGGTGTGGGGCGGCCCGTCCCGGCTGTATTACCACGCCATTTTGCCGCTCAAAAACGGACCGTTGCCGGCGGGAATGTCGGATGAGGTTCGCGTTAATCTAACGTTTCGTAAAGTGTGAAAGGTCCCCCACGAGTGGGGGACGAAAGGCATTACTTTTTGGTGAAGCGGAGATAATCGAGGGCGTTTTCTGCCGCCATGCGACCTGAGTTGAGGGCGAAGCCGAAGGTGCCGCCGCCCAGCAGCAGATCGTAGGTGTCGCCGTACATGCCGGCGGCGTCATTACCGGTGACGTACAGCCCCGGCACCGCATTGCCTGCCGGCGATATCGCTTCCATCTTCTCGTTGATCTTCACGCCGCCCAGTGTGCCGAGCGCGGCCGGCAGCATTTTCACCGCGTAGAACGGGCCGGTTTTCATCGGGCGCAGGTAGTCCATGTTCTTGTTGAACACCTCGTCCCGTTTCTGTGCGGCGAAGCGGTTGTTTTCGTCAACGGTGTGTTTCAACACGCTGGCGTCGACGCCCATCTGTTTCGCCAGTTCGTCCAGCGTGGCGGCCTTGAACACAAAGCCGCGGTTTTTCTGGCTCTCTTTGGTGAACTCATCATCGAATTTCACCAGCTTGGTGTTGGCGATCACCCATTCGCCGATCGGCACATCGATGCCGTCGTTGACGAAGTGCTTGCGGGCGTCTTCGTCAAACACCGAATACATCACCCCACCGGCTTTAGCCAGCGCGTTGCCGGCGTGCGGCCAGATGATGACGATGGATTCGTCGGTGAAACGGCGGCCGTGTTGATCTATCCACAGATAAGGCTGACGAGCGGCGGCCAGCAACTGAGAGTTAGGCGCATAGTCCGGCAGGCCGGGGCGGTAGGACTGTACGACGCCCATGCCTTCCTCTTTGGCCCCGGCTTTCCACGCCATTTTGATGCCGTCGCCGTCTTTACCGACGTTGCCCACCATGATGGTGTCCGGCACCGCCACGTATTTTTGCAGCATCTCCTTGTTGTTGGCGTAGCCGCCGGTGGCGATGATCACCGCTTTGGCGTCGATCTGGAACGGTTTGCCGTCGCTGCCTTCGGCGATCACCCCGGCGACTTTGCCGTCCTTCATCACCAGATCTTTACCGGCGGTTTTCACCAGCGTGGTGACCTTCATATCTTTGAACTGCTCGTGGAAGGTTTTGATCAGGTGGCGGCCGTGGCCGGGGCCGTCGATCACGTGCCAGGTCAACATCCCGCCCGGTCCGCCGGGGCCGATGTATTCAAACTTGATGCCTTTGGATTTGACCCACTCGATGGTGTCGGCGGAGCGGTTGACGAAGGCGCGCACCACAAACGGGTTCGCCATCCAGTGGCTGTATTCCATGATGGTTTTGAACGCCATGTCCGGCGTCACCACGATGCCCTGACGTTTCTGCATGGTGCTGTTGGCGGCGAAAATGCCTTCGGCGAAGTTGCCGGTGCCGCCGACCACGCCCTGTTTTTCCAGCAACACCACGCTGGCGCCTTTCTCGGCCGCTGCCATGGTAGCGGCGGTGCCGGCCGCTCCCGCGCCGATGATCACCACGTCAGCGCTTTTGGGGAGCTCGACCGGTTTGGCCGGTTCGGCGCTTTTAGCCGGCTCGGCCGGCCCTGATGCCTGAACGGATGTGATCCCCAGAACCGAGAGGCACAAAGCCGCAAGGAGTTTTTTTCGGTATTGAACCATATTATTTTCCTTTTATTTTACGCGTGGAATGACGCGCCAAACACCGGCGCGTCGCCCGGTATTCATTTGGCTTTGGCTTGAGCGTAAGCCGCCTGAGATGCTTCATGCACCGCGCCGCTGGTCATGGTGGCGCCGGAGACACCGTCGACGTTGATGGTTTTTTTCTCGGTCATGGTTTTCGCCAGCTCTTTGGCGGCGTCCCCGCCTACTTCCGGGGTTTCATTGGGCGCATCGATAGTGGCTTTCTGCACCACCCCTTTGTCATCGATATCCAGAGTGACCGTCACATCACCGCCGATGCCTTGTCCGGTGGCCGAATAGGTTCCGGCTTTGAACTGACCCGCGTCTTCGGCGACGGCCGTTCCGGCGATCAGCAACAGGCAAGCCAATAATTTAATGGAATTTTTCTTCATAACGTGATTTCACTCTTTTGATTAACGGAATGTTGATTAATAAAAATATCCGGCTGCCCGGTCAGGGAGCGGGCGACAGTAATACGTTCCCGTCCTCGTGACCGAGATGACGAAACAGCAGGCAACTCAGCGCCAGTCCGACCCCGAGCAGCGCAAACAGCAGGCTGAACGGGCTGATGTGCAGCCACGGCGACAGGTGCGACAGCGCCCGCAGCGCCGGAAAGGTCAACGCCATGCTCAGCATCACCGCCAGCAGTTGGCTGAGCAGCAGGATGTTGTTGCCGCTGTTGCAGGTGTCGTGTTCCAGATGGCAGCAGGCGAGCGTGCTTTCCGCCGAGTGCAGCAGCGCCGTCAGCACGCCGAGCAGGCCGGACAGAGCGCCGATGCACGGCAGCGAGCGGTGCTGGATGGCGACACCGAGCGCCAGCACCGCGATCGCCGCCAGCAGCGTGGCGGCGATCAGCAACTGGCGGTAACCGGCGCGGCGCACCAGCGGTTCAAACAGCAGCTTGGCGAGCAAGGCGCCGGCGGAAAACAGCAGCATGATGATCCCGGCGGTAGCCGGCGTCAGACCCAGCGCGGTCTGGGTAACCAGTGAGATCACCACCGGGAGTGACGCCAGCAACAGTCTGGTCAGCACGCCGCCCCACACGCCGACATAAAAGGTGCGAATGCCGAACAGCGCGGCGGGCAGCAGCGCCTCGCGCGCCCGGCGATCGCCGCGCAGATACAGCCAGCCGCAGCCGCAGCCCGCCAGCGTAATCAGTATCAACGCCGGTAGCGGCAGCAGGTGTTTGGGGGCGGCGACCAGCAGCAGCGCGAGCAATAACAGCGCGGTGGTCAGCGGCAGCAGGCTGCGCAGCGGAATATGGCGCGGCGACGGCGTGACGCCATCAGGAATGGCGTACCCGGTCAGCCACAGGCACAGCAACGACAGCGGAATCGGCGCGAGAAAAATCGCGCGCCAGCCGAAAGTATCGGTCAGCAGGCTACCCGCCAACGGGCCGGTCAGGGTGCCGAGCAGGCCGAGTAGCGTCATACGGTTAAGAAAAGACAGTTTCTGCGCGGGGGTGGTGACGCGCAGCGCCTGAGTGCGAAGCACCGGCAGCAACAACGCCCCGCCGATGCCTTGCAGGCAGCGACAAATCGCCAGCGCGGCGGCCGACGTGGCCTGGTTGCACAGCAGCGCGCCGGTGATGAACGTCAGCAGCGCCAACTGGCAGGTGCGTCGTTCCCCCATCCGCTGGCTCAGCCAGCTGTTGAGCGGGGTGAATGCCACCACGGCGACCAGATAAGCCATCACCACCGGCTCCATGCGCAGTACCGGCTCGCGCAGCGTATGCGCCATCGCCGGAACGGCGACATACAGCATGGTGGTATCCAGCGATTGCATGAAGAACGCCACCGACGCCAGCCAGAATAACGCGCGCGAGCCGGCCATGATCAGGCCACCGTCATCTGTCCGGCGTACAGCACGAACAGTCGCAGCAGGAATACGCCTAGTAGCGTCAGGCCGGCGGCGATCCGCGGCAGCGACGTGACATGGCGCCGCATGGCGGGCAGACTACCCGCCGCCAGCGGCACCAGCATGCCGATGCCGATAATACCGATCCAGAACACGCTGCCCCAGAATCCGCTCAGCGCCACCTGCGCCGCCACCGCTTTCTGCCCGCCGCCCAGCAGCAGGCCGATAAAGAAGGCGAACAGCAGGAACAGTTCGATCAGTGCGACCGGTTTTTCCAGTTTGTGCAGCAGATGCAGGGTCTGCGGGCAGTCACAATGGCTGCGCGCCGATGCGCCGACCATCATCAACACCGCGATGCCGGAGGTGACGCCGGACACCAGAAACAGCACCGGCAGCACCGGGTTATTCAGCAACGGGAAGGATTTCAGCGCTGAAAGCAGAAAACCGGTATAACAGCCGAGCAGCAACGCCAGCACCAGCAGCAGATTTTCCACCGGACGTATGCAGCGGGTTACCAGCACGATGACCCGGTTTAGCAAACCGTGCAGGGCACCCGGTAAATGGCGTTCGCTCCAGGCCAGCAACGGTTGCTGATACAGGCTGGCAATCCAGAGGAACATCACCAGCATGTACACCTGAAACAGCATTACCCCCAGCGACATGATGGAATGGGGATTATAGAAAATCATCAGGTACCAGAAGGTGACAGGACGGGCGAGGTGGAAAATCAGGATCACCAGCCCGACTATCACCGACAGCGGCGCAACGATCGCCGTGGCGGTCATCAACGGGTTGGTGTGCTGATTCTCCGCGGGCAGGTAGCGGCGAAACAGCAGCGTCAGTACCATCATCCCGGATGAGATCCCCACCAGCAGCAGATAGACGGCGATCGGCCAGTCCCACACCAGCGAGTGAAAATGAAAGGCGTCATGCATGGTCGCTCTCTCCGTATTTACCGGGAATGCGGTAGAGGTTGGGGCCGGTGCCCAGATAAACTTTGCTGCGGTAGATCGGATTGCTTTTGATCATTTTCGAGATCTCGCTATCCGGATCGTTGAGATCGCCGAACACCAGCGCCTTGGTCGGGCAGATCTCGACGCAGGCCGGTCTCTTGCCCGCCGCCAGATTGGTTTCCCGGCAGAAGTTGCACTTATCCGCCGTGTTGGTCACCGGGTTGATGAAGCGCACATGGTACGGGCAGGCGGCGATGCAGTAGCGGCAGCCGACGCAGCGCTTGTCGTTGACGTCGACAATGCCGGTCAGCGCGTCTTTGAACGAGGCGCCGGTCGGGCAAACGGAGACACAGGGCGGGTTATCACAGTGCTGGCAAGACTGACGAAAGAACTGTTTGATCGGTTTACTGCTGTCGGTGGCCGGGATATCGACGGTTTGTATGATATCCAGCCGGGTGACGCCCTCCGGCACCTGATTGGTTTTGCGGCAGGCGGTCATGCAGGCTTTGCAGCCGATACAGCGTAGCTCGTTATGCAATATGCCGTATTTGACGGGGCGCGGGCCGGCGGCGGGCGTTGCCGTTTCCTGCGCGATCGCCGGCAAGCCGCTGCCGGAAACGGCCAGTGCGCTGCCCATAATGGCGATAAAACGGCGTCGGGTGTAATTTTCCATAAAATAACCTTTCAGAAATCGAAAATCGGCCTAGCGCAACCGATATCTGTTCAGCGATAACACTCGTGTTCAGTGATAAAGCTGTTTTTCAGTGATAGAACCATTTTTCAGTGATAAAGCTTTTTATTTTCTTACTCATGGGTATTAATGAGCGCGATAAATAACGACAAAGCCCGTGTGTCGGGAAATAAAATGTATTGGTGCGAATAATTGGAACATGCGTGCCTGGCGGGAGATGTGGCACGCCTCACATTTAATTTTTTGTATATCGGGATAAAAATAATTGCAAAAAACGATAACTGGCGCGGATAGTGTTATTATTGTCGAGACTTTTATTGTTAATGTTATTTTTGTTGTTTGTTTGTGTTATTAAAATGTCTTTTTTGATTTTTGTAATAAAACCCTTTTTTGGCCAAAATGAATAAAAATGATGTGGCGCAATAATGGATATTTCAGGTGAGTTATTTGGCCGGAAAATAAAAAACACCTCCAGCGAGGTGTTTCAGATGTCTGACGAATCCTTTAAGTGCAACGCACAATACAACGCGGCTGTTGGTTAACAGCCACGAACACCAGCCAATTATGGCTTCAACTGACGGTCCAGAAACTGAATCACTTTCTGCATGATTTCCGGTTGCAGCCAGTAAACGCCGCCATGCTCCGCGCCTTTCACCACGTAATAGGTGCTGTCGATGCCGTGGGCTATCAGCGCCCGGTGCAGGATTTCGGTCTGACGGGGGGACACCAGCGTGTCGGCGCTGCCGTGCATGATCAAAAACGGCGGGGTATGCTGGCCGATGTAGGTGATCGGGTTGGCGGCGGCGGTTTTCTCCGGGAAGCGGGTAATCGGGCCGCCGTCATTGAACACCGAGGTGCCGTTGACCCAAATGGCTTCGGTGGAGGACGGCGAGGCGTGTTTCTGCACCACTTCATCCGGGAAGCCTTCGCCGACGCGGGTCAGGTCCGACAGACCGTAGAAATCGATCACCGCCTGTACCTGGCTGCTCTGGTCGAGGTGTTCGCCGCGGTCAAATTGCTTGTTGCCGTTGGTGGTGCCGGCAAACGCCGCCAGATAGCCGCCGGCGGAAGCGCCGAATACCGCCACATGACCGGCATCGATGCCGAATTTGCCCGCGTTGGCGCGCAGGTAACGAATGGCGGATTTCACGTCTTCCAGCGGTGCCGGGAACAGCACGGTCGGTGCCACGCGGTATTCCATGCTGGCTACCACGTAGCCGGCTTCCGCCAGTTTCAGCCGCTGCTGGATGTAACTGTCTTTATTGGCGTTGATGAAGCCGCCGCCGGTGATAAACAACACGGCGGGCTGCGGTGATTTTGTTTCCGGCTGCAGAATGTCCATCTTCAATGCCACGTTGGCATAACCGCGCATCGGCACCTGGGCGTAAACCACGTCGGAAATCAGTTTAACCGACGGCTGGCGCGGGGTCAGGGTCAGTTCATGAATGTTGTCTGCGGCCATGGCGCTGGTCACCTGTGCGGCTCCGGTAATCGTAACAGCGGACAACAGTAGCATTTTTAGCGGGAGGGTACGCATGAAGTATTCCTTAAAATTATTATTTAGCCGATGCTTGTCGTATCAATACAGGAAGGAAAAAATCAGGAGGCAGGCTATCACAGCTGGGATTAATACAAATGTGCTTAATCTCACATTAGTATTTTTGTAATTTCATATAATTATTATTCGTTAAGGTTATAAATAAATATAATCATGATAAGTATAAAGCGAGCACTCTATTACCATGAGCTGGTGCGTAAAGGGAGTTTTACCCGCGCGGCCAAATCACTCAATATCTCACAGGCGTTTCTCTCCCAGGAAATATCCCGGCTGGAGCAGGAACTGGAAAGGAAACTGATTAACCGCACTACCCGGCAATTTGCGTTGACGCCATTCGGCGAAGCGTTTGACGAAAAAATAAAACCGTTGATTCGGGAATATTATGATGTCGAACAATTTGTGCAATCGTACGAAGACAGTCAGGACGGTGCCCTAATGGTGGGGGTAATTCCGATCTTCAACCGGCTGAGATATTACGATGTCTTCACGCTGTTCCAAAAGCAGCATCCGAATATCGAACTGTCCTTTATTGATGGCGTCAGCAGCGACCTGCTGGAAAAGGTCAGAAACGCCGAGATCCACGTGTCGCTTTCCACGCCGTTTGACGACTACCTACAGGATCCGCTGTTTAACCACACCATCTTTCTGGACGACAATCTGGTGGCGGTGATGGCGGCTGACCATCTGCTGGCGGATCAACCGAGCCTGACGCTCAATCAACTGGCGCAGGAGCGGCCGATCGTGCCGCAGAAGGGCACCGGCGAACATGCGGCGGTGTCGGCGGCGTTCAGCCGCGCCGGGTTGGAAGACACCTGCTTTCGGGAGTGCAGCAATCTCGACATCATTATGGATCTGGTGATGCACCACGGCGGGGTGGTGTTTCTGTGTTCGTCGGTGGCAAACAGCCTGAAAGGGTACGATATCGTGATTCGCCCGGTGGCGACGCCGATCACCCGTACGTTTGCGGTCAGTTACCTTAAACGCAGCGCCGGTATTCCGATGGTGCGCCGCTTTCTGGATTTTATGGAGCGGCATCATCCGATGCTGCGCGGATAACGGCTCATGGAAAAACACAGCAACAATCGGGCGACGACGATCGCCCGATAAGCTTGAACGCAATCAGCGGCTCAGCTACGGCCCAGACGCATCAACTCTTCCGGTGCGAAATAGCCGTTAACGCCTTTCAGTTCGACACATCTGGCATGGCGCACTTCGTCCTGTGGCAGATTTTCGGCGTGAATGGCGGCGATGGTGCCTACCAGATGTGAACCGTTCTGCATAACCCGGCAGCCAGTGTCGAGCGGATTTCTGTATCTGTCATACGCTGTATACATTATTACCTCCTTCGTTTGACGACAAAAACCGTTCCCGATCCTACTGCCGACCAGTCGTGCGGGCCAGAACGGCGGCTGGTTTATGCGCAATTCCTCTATCCCGGCACGCCGTTGTAACGCCGGGGAGTAAAACCGGCCGTCTGGCTACATACCGTTAACGCACGATCAGCGTCGGTTTAATACGGACGGTTTCCCCTTTCTGCGCCTCGCCGCTCAGCACCCGTTGCAGATGGCGCATGACCTGCGCCACCAACAGCTCTACCGGCTGGCGGACGGTGGTTAGCCGGTATCCTTCCCAGGCCGCCTGCGGGGTGTCGTCGCAGCCCACCACCTTGCACGCCGGGCCGCCGGTCAGACGCAGGGCGTCAAGGGCGCCGAAGGCCAGCGCGTCGCAGGCGCAGAACACGCCTTCGATCGTCGGATGCTGTTGCTGCAACCGGCACATGGCGTGATAGCCGCTGTGGTAGGCGTAATCCGGATTATCCGTCACGACAGGCTCCGGCAGGCCGTGATGGGCCAGTCGCTGGCGAAAACCCGCCAGCCGCTCTAGCGACGCCTGCCCGTCCTGACGGCCGCCGATATACGCCAGCCGGGTCAGCCCCAGCGAGATCAGGTGATCCGCCGCCAGCTCGCCCGCCAGCCGGTTATCGGACAGCACCGCGGTGACGGTTTCTCGCTGATCCTCGCGGCCCATCAGCACCATCGGCAGCGACAGCTCCAGACAGCGGCCGGTGGCCTCCCGCGACAGGCTGCCCGCGGAGATGATCGCCGCTTCCACCTGCCACGACTGCGCCTGCTGCAAGCGGGCGCGGATGTCGCACTGTTCGGTGACGCTGACCAGCATCGGCACCAGCCCGTGCTGTTGCAATGCCTGAGTCAGCAGGCTGAACAGCCAGGGCTGGAACGGGTTGTCGAACTCGCCCATCACCACCGCCACGATGCCGGAGCCATGCCGCCCGGAATTGACCAGCGCCCGCGCCAGCGCATTAGGGCGATAGCCCAGTTGATCCGCTGCCGCCAGTACCCTTGAGCGGGTTGCCTGACTGACCTTACCCGGCGCGGAATAGGTGCGTGATACCGCCGATGCCGAAACGCCGGCGCAGCGGGCGACGTCAATCGAGGTGATGCGTTTCTTATTCATGTTCCGAGTCCCTGATGACGTGCCAATACCCGTTGCGGCACTGCGCCCGGTCGCCCTGTTCCGGCAGAAACACGCCGGGCGAGGCGGCGATAACCTGTTGCAGCGCCGCTTTTTGCGACTGTTGAACGTGGTACAGGCCCAGCGGCGCGCCCGGTTTTCGCGTCAGCGTCTGCACCTGCGGCCAGTTGCCGTGGTAGGCATTGTCCGCCGCCTGCGGCGAAAAACACTCCACCAGCGCCAGATCCGACTGTGCCAGTAACGCGGCGCCCGCAGGCGTCAGCTGGCCGTCGCCGCTGTAGAACAGCGACCCCTGTTCGCCGTCGAGCCACAGGGAACGGTTGGGCACCGAGTGGCGGGTCGGCGCGGTCTGGCAACGCCACGGACCCAGTTCGTTCAGGCTTTCGCTGTCCTGCCAGTTAAGGGCAAACAGCGGCCGGCCGGCGGGCCAGAAGGCGAAATCCGCCAGACGCTGCAACGGCGGCAATTGCTGACGCGGCGCGATAATCGCCAGCGGCGCGGTGCGCCCACAGGATTCGCACCAGTTGAGCCAGGTGGTCAGGCCGAGCGCGTGGTCGGGGTGAGCGTGGGTAATGTAGATGGCGTGAATGTCGTCCGGCGCGGTCTGGCGCTGCCACAGCGCCTGCGGTACGGTCGGACCGCAATCCACCAGCAGTTGGAATCCGCCTTCGCTGACCCGTATCGCGGCGTTGACCCGCTGGCTGTCGTAAGCTTCGCCGCTGCCGAGAATCTCAAGCTCCATGCTGGCCCTCCTGCCCGGTGAACAACGAGGGCTGCGGCAAGCGCTGACCGGCGGCGTCGAACCAGTGGCAGCGTTCCGGCGCGACCTGCAACGCCAATTCCTGGCCGATGTGCGCCGGCTGGCGGCTTTCCACCACCAGCGTCAGGCAAGGTTCGTGGATGAAGTGGCCGTGCAGGTGATAGTGCGCGCCCAGATTTTCCACCAGATCGACCTGAAACGTCGGGATGCCCGCGGCGATGTCAAAGGCGTCCGGGCGAATGCCGAGGGTGACGGCGCGTTCATCCCGTTCCAGGCGTTGCAGCCACGGCGACAAAATTTGATTGGGCGACGGCATTTGGCCGGGCGACAGCGGAAAGAAATTCATTTCCGGCGTGCCGATAAACCCGGCGACAAAGGTATTGGCGGGATGGTGGTACAGTTCTTCCGGCGTACCCTGCTGGGCGATGCGGCCCTCGTGCAGCACCACGATGCGGTCGGCCAGCGTCATCGCCTCCACCTGATCGTGGGTGACGTAAATCATGGTGGCGGCTAACTGTTGATGCAGCGCTTTTAACTGCACGCGGGTATGGGTGCGAAGTTTGGCGTCCAGATTGGACAGCGGTTCGTCAAACAGAAACAGGCGCGGCTTGCGCACGATGGCGCGGCCAATCGCCACCCGCTGACGCTGGCCGCCGGAGAGCGCGCCGGGCTTACGGTGCAGCAACGGCGTCAGTTGTAGCATTTCCGCCACCTGCGCCACTTTCTCTTCAATCGCCTGACGCCGTTCGCCCGCCATCTTCAGCGCGAAACCCATGTTTTCCGCCACGGTCATGTGCGGATAAAGCGCGTAGGACTGAAACACCATCGCCATTTCCCGCTGGCCCGGCGGCTGGCGCGAAATATCCTCGTCGCCCAGCATGATTTGCCCGCTGTCCTGTTCCTCCAACCCGGCGATGGTGCGCAGCAGGGTTGATTTCCCGCAGCCGGACGGGCCGACGAACACCACCAGTTCTCCCTGTCGGATATGCAGGTCGATGCCGTGCAGCACCGGCTGACGACCGTAACGCTTGGCGACCTGATGTAACCGTAATTCACTCATCCGCGAGTCCTATTTCTGGCTGACGGCGAAGCCGCGCAGCAAATAACGTTGAACAAAGCCCGCCACCAGCAGCACCGGCAGCGAAGACAGCAGCCCGATGCCCATCAGTTCTCCCCAGTAGATCTGGTTTTCGGTCATGAAGTTGGCGATAAACAGCGGCAGCGTGAACTGCTGCGGGGTTTGCAGGTACAGCAGGGCGAACAGAAATTCGTTCCACGCCATGATCAGAGTGAAGATCGCCGTGGCGACCAGACCGGGGGCGCACACCGGCAGCACGATGTAGCGCAGCCGTCGCCACAGCCCGGCGCCGTCCATCGCCGCCGCCTCTTCCAGCGACAGCGGCACGTCGCGGATAAAACTGAGCAGCATCCAGATGCAAAACGGCAGGGTATAGACCTGATAAGCCAGCATCAGCCCGGTCAGGCTGTTGAGCAGGTGCAGCGATTTGAGCAGCGAATAGAGCGGGATCGCCACTACCATCGGCGGCATCATCTTGATCAGCAGCACCAGCAGCAGGAACAGACTGTCGAGCCGCGCCGGAAAGCGGTGGCGCGCCAGCGTGTAGGCGGCCAGAAACCCGGTCAGCAGCGATAACGCCGTAGCGCCGGCGGCCACCCACAACGTATTAAACAGCCGTGCGCCGACGCCGTTATTCAGCAGGCTTTTCAGGTGAGTGAGCGTCCACTGTTGCGGCCAGAACGGGCTGGCAAGGCTGGAGAATTCGGCGGTGGACTTAAACGCCGCCGCCACCATCCACAGGATCGGCAGGGTGAAAAACAGCAGCGCGACGGCCAGCGCCAGCGCACGCAGCGCCGTCAGCCAGTAGGGGAGTCTCATGCGGTTTTCCCTCCGCGCAGCAACTGCCAGGCGTAGATCAGGCTCATGGCGGCGGCGAACAGCAGCATGATCACCGCGCCGGCGCTGGCAAGCCCCAGATTGAAGAACTTGAAGCCCTGCTGATAGATATACAGCGACAGGGTTTCGGTGGCGTAGCCGGGGCCGCCGCCGGTCAGGGCGTAGACTTTATCGAACAGCTTGAAGGTGTCGATGGAGCGCAGCAGCAGCGCCAGCATGAGAGGCTGGCGGATCAGCGGCAGCGTGACGTACCACAGCCGTTTCCAGCCGTTGGCGCCGTCGCTCTGCGCGGCTTCCAGCACGTCTTTGGGAATCGCCTGCAACCCGGCGAGGATTACCAGGCAGGCCATCGGCGTCCACTGCCAGATGTCCACCAGCATCAGCGACCATAAAGCCAGATGCGGGCTGGACAGCCACGGCTGCGGCATCAGCCCCAGCACGGTCAGGCAATTGTTGAGCAGACCAAAATCGTAATGAAACCAGACGCGCCAGATAGCCGAGCACACCAGCGTGGAGATCATCATCGGGTAGATGAGCAGGCTCAGCACCCACTGGCGGCCGGGAAAATGGCGATACAGCAACAACGCCAGCGCCAGTCCCAGCAGCACCTGCAACAGCGAACTGCCGAACGAGAACAGCAGGGTGTTTTTCAGGCTGGTGGTGAAGAACCAGTCGGCGAACAGCTGGCGGTAGTTTTCCAGCCCGACCCAACTGCGGCTGGCGGCGGCGTAATCCACCTTGCTGAAGGAGTAGAGCAGCATCTGGCCGATGGGATAGAGCGTCAGCAGCAGCAGCAGCGTGGCGGCGGGCATCAGCAGCAGCCAGCGTTGCCAGCGTGAATCAAAATGCATGGGATGTCCTTGCATGGGCGGGCTGTGTAGCCCGCCTGACAACGGTGATTGCAGTGCCCGTTACTTCAGTACCTGCGCGATCTTCTGATTGGCCTGCTGCAACGCGACCTGCGCCGGCATCTGATCCATCAGCGCCAGTTGCAGGTAGTCGCCGAGAATACTTTCCACTTCCTGCCAGTTGCGGATGCGCGGACGCGCTTTGCCCGCTTCCAGCGCGGCCAGCTGTGCCGGATACCAACGGTACTTCTGCACCACCTGCGCATCCTGATAGACGCTGCGGCGAGTCGGCGGCAGCCCCAGTTCCAGCGCCAGTGCTTTCTGGTTTTCCGCGCTGGTGAGGTAGCTCAGGAATTGTTGCGCCAGTTCGTTGTGCTGGCTGTTTTTGGCGATCGCCATCTGCCAGATGCCGAGCATCGGCGACGGACCGGCGCTCTGCCCCGGCGCGGGTTGCAGCGTCATTTTTCCGACCACTTTGGATTTAGTTGCGTCGTCCAGCGTCGAGGCCCAGGCCGGCCATACTTCGATCGCCATCGCCGCTTTGCCCTGTTCCATCGCCTGACGTACGTCGGCGGCGTTGTACACCTCAACCCCGGTGGGGGCGAATGCCTTCAGCGCCTTCAGGGTATTGAGCGCCTGTAGCGCCTGCGGGGAGTCCAGCGACGCTTTGCCGTTAGTTATCACGTTGCCGCCGTAGGCCCACAGCATCGGCATAAAGCCGGAAACGATCGGGTTGCCTTTCATGCCGCGGAACACCACGCCGGAAACGCCCGGTTCCTGCTGTTGCAGGGTTTTGGCGTCGCTCAGCACCGCGTCCCAGTTAGCGGGCGCTTTGAGCTGGTGTTTATCGAACAGATCCTGACGATAGGCGAACATCGCCACGTTGCCGACCACCGGCAGGCTATACGCCGGGCCGCTGTTTTCCGGCACGCGTGAGACGTTCAGCACCGCTGGAATGAAGTCGCTGCTTTGCAGGCTTTCCGGCAGCGGTTGTAGCCAGCCGTTACCGGCGAATTCCGGGCTCCAGCTGTCGTCCATCAACATCAAGTCGTAGGCCGAGGCGTTTTCCCGCAGGGAAATCACCAGTTTTTCATACAGGTTGGCGTAGGGCAGTTTCAGCAGTTCGATTTGTTTGCCGGGGTATTGTTGCTGAAAGCGGGCCAACGTGCTGTCGAGCGCCTTGCCGTAAACGTCATCGCGCCCGGCGATGACCAGGTCGGCGGCTTGCGCCGTCATGCCGCACGCCAGACCGATGGCGAGCAGCAGGCGGGAAAGGGTTTTTGTGCTGTGCGGTTTTGTTGTCAGCGTGGTGTTGCCAGGCTTGTTTTTACCAAACATCTTGTTTTTAACAAACATGTCGTTGTTGCCAAACATAGTGAGCGCCTTTTGTCAGGAGTGCATACGTTTGCACAGGCGCTATCTTTGGCGACAAGGATGACAGAAACATGAATGCGGGATGAACAATCCGAGATGCTGGGGTGAGGAGGAAGCCGGATTCCGGCTTCCCTAAAGCGGTCAGCCTTTTTTCGGCATGCGGGCGAAGCTCACCATCAACTGTACGCCGTTAATCAGCACCAGCAGCGCGGTGACCAGAAACACCCAGCGGTAGCCCAACGTGGCGGAAACGGTAGAGCCGAGCAGCGGCCCGACCACGTTGCCGAGATACATGCAGGATTGGTTATACCCGAAAATGCGGCCGGTCACCTGCTGGCTGCTGTATTTCACCAGCAGCGCCTGCACCGCCGGCATCAGCGCGCCGTCGGCGAAACCCAGCGCGAAGCGCAAAATCCCGAGCTGAACCGAGCTTTGCACCGCCGACATCAGGAAGAACAGCAGCGCGCACAGGAACAGCGCCACGATCAGCACCCGCTGGGAACCGATGCGATCCCCCAACCGGCCGAGGCGCGGCGCGGACAACAGCGCCGACACTCCCGGCACGGCGGCGATAACGCCGCTGATAAACGCGATATTATCAATGTTGGGGGAGAGGTCGCGGATAAACAACGTCAGGATCGGGCTGATGGAGCCGTTCGCCATCTGAATCATCATGGTGGTGAAGCACAGGCTGACAATCAGCAGCGGATAAGGCAGCGAGGCGAACACCGCCCGGCCGCTGAGCTGCGCTTTTTTGCTGACGGTAACGGCATTTTCACGGATGGCGAACAGCGTGATGAGAAAGCAGATAAACAACATGGCGGAGGTGACGAAAAACACCATGCGCAGACCGATGGTATCGGCCATGAAGCCGCCGAGCAGCGGACCGATCAACACCCCCGCCACCTGCCCGGTGGACAACGTGCCGAGCGCCCAACCGCTGCGGCTACGCGGCACCTGCGAGGCAATCAGCGCCATGGCGTTGGGAATGTAGCCGGAGGTCAGCCCCATTAGCGCGCGCAGGATAAACAGCTGCCAGACGTTGGTGGCCATGCCTTGTAGCGCCATGACGATAGACATACCGAGCGCGGCGCGCAGCAACATCAGCTTGCGGCCCTTGCGGTCGGCCAGGCTGCCCCACAGCGGCGCGACAATCGCCGAAATCAGAAACGAGGAACTGAACACCAGCCCAGACCACAGATTGAGCGCGGTGTGATCGCTAACGCCCAGATGTTCGATGTAGAGCGGCAGGAACGGCAGTATCTGGCTCATGGCCATGCCGGTGAAAAAACATCCCAGCCAGGCGGAGAAAAGGTTGAGTTTCCAGGTTTCCATAGGGCAGGTTTTTACGTCGTCAGTGAAAGGCCGGGTCGCTCCCGCGCCAGTGCCACGCTGAATTACGCGACACCGCTAGTATGGCCGCTTTTGTCTTAGCCGGGAAATAATTTTATATATCAAAGAATAATCCAACCCCGGTGATTGATGGGTTTTTGGTTGCAAAGCGGTCGTCGAACACACTGTGGTGCCCAGATAAACAAGAAAACCAAAACGTGATTCTGAATTTTTTGTGATTTGAATCACAAAAGTGTTGCGTCAGGATTCAACAAAACGTACAATCTTTTACCAGAAAGTTCACAAATCATTCATTAGCCAAGGTGATCGACGTGCGTAAATTCCTGAAAAAACTTCTGGTCGCTTACATCAATGCTTACAAAGACATCCCGCCGGGTGCCATGCATTAATTGCCCTGAGCAGACCAAAATTAAATAAGAAGGCCGCTATGACAGCGGCCTTCTTATTTTTCGTTAGGTATGAACATACAGGCGGGCTGTAATTTCTTGGGTTATTGCGTCTGTTAGGGCTGGAAGATGGGTTCAACCGCGTAGCAGCAGCGGTGGGCCGGGTGCTATTGTTTAAATTGGTTAATAAACACACATGGTTTTTGATATTATCAATCTTAACAAAGTACAACAGGCTATGCTTACAATGTCACCAGTCCTCAACGATAGCGGGAGTTTTGATATGGCGATTCTTCCAATGTCATATAGTCCTGCCACTATGGCGCGGGAATACCGGAAAATTGGCGAAACGGGTGTGAACGGTCGTGCGGTGGATATTTATATTCACAGTGATCGGCACCATGCAGTGGCAATATATGGCGAACCCGATGACGTTGATGGTGATTTACGGCATGTTGTGGTAGCAAAGATTGACCTGAAATCCCGTAACAGCGACGACGAAACCGAAACTATTTTGGCTGTCATCGGTTATTACGAGAATCTGCAACCGGTGAATACCCATCCTGCCCAGGTTGAAGGCGTGATTGTCGCCAAGCGTGAACGAAACGCCAATGTCGCCAGCGCCATGTATAAGGCGCTCATTAACGACGGCATTGTGCTGGTTAGTGATAACCTTCAATTCCCTGGAGGGAAAGCACTATGGGCGCGTATGGCACGTAAAGAGATGGGTATTGATGGTTTGTATTCGACTCAGAACGGCGTGCTTTCTGGCCGTATGACGGTGAACGGATCCGATACGATGGCCGCAGTATTCCAGAGAGCGACATCTGGAGTCTTGCGCCGAATGAATCGCGAAAAGGGGTA
This sequence comes from Dickeya dadantii NCPPB 898, assembly GCF_000406145.1. Taxonomy (NCBI): domain Bacteria; kingdom Pseudomonadati; phylum Pseudomonadota; class Gammaproteobacteria; order Enterobacterales; family Pectobacteriaceae; genus Dickeya; species Dickeya dadantii. Next base: position 964,158 of record NZ_CM001976.1, read on the forward strand.
GTGCTGGTAGCTGAACGCAAACGAGATGAATCAGCAGTTTGATGCAGCCTCAACCTGCGCAAAAACTTGCAGCGTCTAACTTGTGGTAGAAGTTCATACCTATTGACAAAGTCCCTGCCGGCGAGTCAGGACTTTGTCTGTAGTTTTAAGGCCGCTATGACAGCGGCCTTTTTCATATCTTCGCTTTTTGCTTCGTCGGTTTTATTTCAACTCACGTGTGTAACGGCTCATCGTCTTGGCGAATCATAGTTTTAACAAAGCATAGTTTTAACAAATCATAGTTTTAAAAAATTATAGTTTAAAAAAATTATAGTCTTAACGACTCAGCGCCTGCGCAATCGCCTCGCCCAGCGCGGCGGTGTTGCCGCTGCCGCCAAGGTCCCGCGTCAGCGGCGCATTTCCCGGCCCCTGTGCCAGCACCCGTTCAATGGCGCTTAGCACCGCCGCGCCGGCGGCGTCGTGACCGAGGTGTTCCAGCATCATCGCCCCGCACCAGATTTGGCCGATTGGATTGGCGATGCCTTTGCCGGCGATATCCGGCGCCGAGCCGTGCACCGGTTCGAACAGGCTGGGGAAGGTGCGATCCGGATTGATGTTGGCCGACGGCGCGATGCCGATAGTGCCGGTACAGGCCGGGCCGAGGTCGGACAGAATATCGCCGAACAGGTTGCTGGCGACCACCACGTCAAACCAGTCCGGGTGCAGCACGAAGTTGGCGGTGAGGATATCGATGTGATATTTGTCCACCTTCACTTCCGGGTAGCGGGCGCTCATGTCGGCGACGCGGCTGTCCCAGTACGGCATGGTGATGGCGATGCCGTTGGATTTGGTGGCGGAAGTCAGATGCTTTTTCGGGCGTTTCATCGCTAGTTCGTAGGCGAATTTAAGGATGCGATCGACGCCGACGCGGGTCATCACCGTTTCCTGAATCACCACTTCGCGCTCGGTGCCGGCAAACATCGTGCCGCCGACGCTGGAATATTCGCCTTCGGTGTTTTCGCGCACGATGTAGAAGTCGATATCACCGGGTTGACGCCCGGCCAGCGGCGCTTTCACGCCCGGCATCAGGCGGCAGGGGCGCAGGTTGACGTACTGGTCGAATTCACGGCGGAACAGCAGCAGCGATTGCCACAGCGACACGTGATCCGGCACCACCTCCGGCCAGCCCACCGCGCCGAAATAGATGGCGTCAAAGTCCTTGAGCTGCGCGAACCAGTTGTCCGGCATCATCTTGCCGTGCCGGAGGTAGTAATCGGCGTTGGCGAAATCAAACCATTCCCACTCCAGCTGGATATCAAACAGTTCGGCGGCACGGGCGATCACCCGTACCCCTTCCGGCATCACTTCCTTGCCGATGCCGTCGCCGGGAATGACGGCAATGCGGTAACGCGGTTGAGACATGGCAACTCCTGAACGGTTTTTCTGATCGATTGCACTTGGGTAACAGAGAGTGTATTTATTCTGTTCGATGTAAACAATTTCGCTTCCGGTAAAGGCATTGTTGAATAAAAGAGAAGAATAAATGAGTGCAATCGACGATTTGTTGTTCTTCAGCCGTATCGCCGCGCTTGGCAGCCTGACGGCGGTGGCGCGCGAAAGCGGGTTATCGCTGCCGGCCGTCAGCAAACGGTTGACGCAACTGGAGCAACGGTTGGGGGTACAGCTGATCAGGCGTACCACCCGGCGGTTGGATTTAACGCCGGAGGGGCAATTGTACGCCGAAGGTGCGTTGCCGATTCTGCATGAAATCGAAGAACTGGAAAGTCAGGTTCGCCGTAACCAGCTAACGCTGCGCGGGCGGCTGACCGTCAATGCGTCGTTCGGTTTCGGGCGTCGCCATATTGCGCCGCTGATTTCCGCCTTCGCCCGTCAGCACGGCGAGCTGGAAGTGCAGTTGCAGCTCACCAGTCAGCCGCTCAACATGCTGGACGCCGGCGTGGATATCGATATTCGCTTCGGCGCGCCGCCGGACTCGCGGCTGGTGGCGCATCGGCTGATGGAAAATCCGCGGGTGCTGTGCGCCGCGCCGGCTTATCTGGCGCGCTGCGGCACGCCGCAGACGGTGGCGGATCTGGCCGGGCACAACTGTCTGGTGTTGCGTCAGTACGAGAGCGACTACGGTTTATGGCGTTTTTACCGCGACGGCCGCGAGTTTACCCACCGTGCTTTCGGCAATCTTTCCGCCAACGACGGCGAGGTGATCATGCGCTACGCGCTGGACGGGCACGGCATTATCCTGCGTTCGCTGTGGGATGTGCGCCCCTGGCTGTCCAGCGGCGAGCTGGTGGCGCTGTTGCCGGACTACATCATGCCGGAAGCGGATATTTACGCGGTCTATCAGCAGCGTCGGCATGTGCCGGCGCGCATTTCCGCGTTTATCGTCTGGCTGAAACAGCAGTTGCTGCAAGGGGAGGAAGGCAGGCCGCGCCTCCCCGGCGGGGAAGCGCGGAGAATTACTGGCGCACCAGACGGCCGGTAGCGGCTTCGGTTTCGAAATTGCTGCGGAACGGGTTGATGTCCAGACCGCCGCGACGGGTATAGCGGGCGAACACGGTCAGTTTTTCCGGCTGGCAGTAGCGCTTGAGGTCATTAAAGATACGCTCGACGCACTGTTCGTGGAATTCGTTGTGCTGGCGGAACGAAATCAGGTAACGCAGCAGCGCTTCCCGGTCGATTTGCCGGCCCTCGTACTTGATGACCACGCTGCCCCAGTCCGGCTGATAGGTAACCAGACAGTTGGACTTCAGCAGATTGGAACACAGGGTTTCCGCAACCACCGGCGCCTTATCGCGTACCGCATGCTGCAGATAATCCGGGTTGAAGCCGTAACCGTTCACTTCGATGTCCAGCTCGTCAATGTTGATGCCGGGTAGGGTATCGATCTGCGACGGGTAGCCGGTCAGGCCTGGGTACAGTGTGACCTTGACGTCGCCGTTGGCGGCGGCGGACAGATCTTTGATCAAGGTAGCATGCACTTCGCCGATGTCGCGAAAGCGGGTCTGGTTGAAGCTGTTAAGGTACAGCTTGAACGATTTGGACTCGATCAGGTTTTCCGAACTGGCCGGGATGATGAATTCGGCGATGCCCACCAGCGGTTTTCCCTTGTGGTTGAGCCACGACAGCTCGAAGGCGGTCCACAGATCGTAACCGTCAAACGGCAGGTCCGACCCGGTCAGGCCGACCAGATCGCGCCCGCGGGCGCGCGGCAGCGCTTCCAGCAGCGTCGGGTCGTATTTGTCCGGGTAGCTGGAGCGCACCCCCAGATGGGTAATGCTATCGTTTTCTGTAATATGCATATCGCTCAGTTCCTTGCTGGTACGGGTATGGCATGAATGTATTTTCTGAACAGCCTGCGGGTACCGTAAATAGGGCCGACGCCCAACACCGCATAGACCACTTTGATCAGAAATTGCGACAGGATCATGGTGCGGATCACGTCAGAACTCAGCACATTATAAAACGCGATGGTGCAGAAAATCACACTGTCGACGGCAGAGGCGGTGACCGTGCTGGTGATCACGCGGATAAACAGGTAGCGGGACTTGGTCAGAATCTTGATTTTGTGCAGCACCCAGGCATTGATGTTTTCGGAGATCAGGTAGGCCAGCGATGAGGCCACCAGCACCGCCATCATGCTTTCGACGATGCCGCTATAGGTCTTGCTGTATTCCCATTCCGGCAAGCCGGGGATCAGGCTGGTGACCCACAGCCCGAGCACAAACGCCAGATGGAAGAAAAAAGCGATGAGAATGGTGCGGCGCGCCAGCCGCAGCCCATAAAATTCATTCAGAATATCCACCAGAATAAAGGTCAGCGGGTAGACGAAAACGGCGGGGGGCACGACCAGATTCAGGGCCGGAATAAATATTGGTTTGACGCCGCTGACGGTGGAAAAAATATAAATGACGCAAAGCGCGGCGGTAATGATGAGGTATGCCAGCCAGGATCGTTCGTTTCTGTCGCTGATGTCGTAGGCGGTGGTGATGTCTTTGCCGGAATAGAGTTTTTTGTACAGAGCATTGAGTTCGTGCCGGCTTAGGTCATCGGAGATTTCGCTGTCGACCAGTTCCTTGAGATCCATGTGGATCATCTTGCCGGTCGATAACACCATGATATTGGCTGACAGTTCGCCGCTGTGGTTGAACCCCAGCAGCTTGAATTTCCTGTTTGCATCCATTTATATCCTTTCCTCTATGATATATCCCAGCAGGACTGCGTCCTCGGGGCGTTTTCTGTCTGCCATGTCCGGCGAATCCGGGATGTCGACAAAAAATCCGGTGGCAGGAGAGTGACAGAGTATCGGCGTATCCGGCACCAGCGCAGGCGGCCGTTTGATGATGAGCAGCGCGCCGGGGTAGAAAGCGTCGCCAATCGGCGATTCGATCTGTACCGCCACCATGTTGGATTCCTCTCCGAAGAAATAGGTCAACGGATATTGAACCGCTAACTGACCAATCTTGTGCTGCCGTGCCAACAACAGTTGCGACTGCGGAACGATGGGAATCGCCGCCGGGTTTTTATTGCCTTCAAAAGAGACGGTATTGTTCAGGCGCTCGACCTTTTCCAGATCGTAATCTTCGATTTCCTCACAGGACACGCCGAAGAAATCGGAAATACGATTGATGGTGGATTGCTGAACCTTGTTTACCCTACCTTCAAGAATTTTGTAGATAGTGGTGCGCGTTACCCCGGTACGATTAGAAAACGAGGCTTTGGTTTCGCCTCGGGTACGCATCAGATATTCAATATTTTTAATGATATTAGTTTTGCGCTGAGCATTCGTTGTTTTCATGGTCATCCCTTCTCAGGTCAGTTCTCAGACAGGTTCATCTTACGATAAAGCGTTACGTTCACCTATGCCGCCGGAAAGAAAAAAATCGGCAACCGCGGCGTGTAGCGGGCATGTATGACGGAGAAAAACAGGGGGGATAGTATGAACTTATTCAGTTTATTGGTGGTTGCTGTAATGGCGCCGTTAAAAATAGACACTAAAGATCATAATGTGTCCATTAATCTGTTGACTTGACTGTTTTTATTGCTATAAGGTTTAGAAAAATTAATTAATCTGTGTGATACAGATAATTTACTATAACCATAAGATATAGTTAATAAACTAATTGGTTGTTTCTGACGTCACTGACGCAGACCACCATCAATCCGACACCAGGGAACCCAGAACGGACGCTTAGCAGAGAGGTGAGAAAATAAGGGAGCGTCATTATCGATGACACACGCCGACGACGCTGCGCTTTGACGCAGCGTTGGCGTTTCTGGGGCTATTTGCCGCCAGCCACATCAATCTCCAGTCAAATTAATCTCCGGTCACCTATCACGTCGCTGGCTTGATCTTGATCCGACAGCCGCCCGCATGGATATGAATATCGTTATAAAGAAAGACGGGCGTTCCGCGCCGACCTGATGCCGACGCGGGACGAGGCGTGATGAGCGCTGCGGGTTATTGCGGCGTTTCCGTCAGCGTAATGGCGTCGTACATCACCATGCCGCCCAGCAGTTCCAGCGTGATGCGGTTGCCGCCCTGTTGCAGTGCGCCCGCGGGCAACGGAATATGCGCTTCATGGTAACGACCGCTTTGCATGGCGCCCCGGTAGATGGACTTATCGTTGTCGTACTTCAGCGTGGTCAGCAACTGGCCGTTGAGCCTCACCGCCAGTTGCGGTGAACTGGCCGGCGTGGTCATGCCGTTGTTGCTGGCGGCGGCGATAGCGATATTCAGGGTGTAAGGCTGCTCGGGCGTGCGGGTGTTGAACAGGATATGCCAGCTACCCGGTTGAGTCTGGGCGTAGTACCAGTCCTTACGTTCGCGGCTTTTGCCGATCTCGAAGATCAGGTCGGCCGGCACCTCGGTTTGCCAGCGATACTGACGTGGCTTGTCGCCGAAGCGGAACTCGTCGGCCCGGCGGTCGGCCTGACCGATGGCCCATGCCAGCGGCGCAGGTTGCTGCGCGTCAATTTGGCCGAGTCGGGTTTTCTTGCCTTCTACCCGCACGGTTTGTTGCGCCAGCAGGCCGATTTGCGTGCCGCCATCGGCGTAGGCCGACAGCCGATATTCACCCGGCGGCACATTGCTCAGGCTGAAACGGCCGTCGCGGTTGGTGCGGGCGCTGAACAGGTAACCGGTAGTCTGAATATCAAAGTTTTCCGCGCTGCTGTTCAGCACCACCGTGGCGTGAGGCGCCTCGGTGCGCAGGCGGCCGCTGACGGTGGCGCGCTGGCGTGGATAGCGCGCATCGTCCAGCCAGCGGTAGGGCCAACTGGCGCGCTCATGCTCGGCCCGGCGGCTGACGTCCGCCACCAGTTCCCGGTCGTTGCCCTGATTGATGTACAGCAGCCACGGACCGTAGAGTTTCTCAAAACCCGGCTGCGCCACCATATCCGGGGTGCCGAAGTGAGAACCGGTAAGATAGTTCAGGATAATCGCGTCCTGATGCACCAGCAGTTCCTGTTTCAGCGCGTCGCCTGAGTAATACTCGCCGCTGGCGGGCACCATCCAGGCGCCGTAACCGTTGCCCATCACCCCCCAGTAGCGGCTTTCGCGTTGATAACCGGCAAAGTCGTATTTGGAGTAGACGCTACCGTCAGGCAACCGCCAGGTTTCATCCTGCACTTTCGGCAACTGCTCCAGTTCGTCGTACAGTAGCGGCGTGCCGCGCCGGATGCTGTTGAACAACGTGTCCAGCCGGGTGGCGTCGAAACGGTAAACGTTGCGCAGTTCGCTGACCGTCACCGGCGCTGAACCGGTGTTGGCGGCCACCACATAACTGTAAAGGCCGCTGACGTCGCGGGTCATGATCAGGTGATATTCCAGCCGCAGTTTGCCGTTCTGGTCGTCGATATAGGCCAGATGGACCTGATCCGGCGTCTGTTTGATCACCTCCAGTCGTTCCGGCACGAATTCGTTGACGCCGCCGGAGTAGTAATCGAGGTAAAAACTGCGGTTTTTATCCGGATCGCGCGCCGCGCCGGAGAGGCGGGAAATCAGGTTGGTGCCGCCTTTCCACACTTCCTTCGCGCTGCCGTCCGCGCCAAAGCGGACTTTCAGCAGCCCGTTGTCCAGCGTACTGTTCATGCCGTCGAGCGTCAGTTTCACCGCGCCTGTCGCCGTCAGCGGCAGCACGAATATCAGTGTCAACAACGGGGTACGCCATGCCTGCAGAGGTTTATTCATGTGCATCGTCCATTTGTCTTGTGATGTGTGGTGCGTTGTAGGGAGAGGAATACAGCAGTACACAGCCTAACGCGGTGATGAATGGCGCTCCTTTGTTGGATGGTCATCCGCGGGGCGAAGGTGGCAATAGCGCGAAGATCGGCGCGATCGGGATCATATTTGTCGATTCGGATGGTGTGGGGCTGCACTTGGGCTATTGGCGGTATAATTCGGTGAAAATCAGGTTATTTTTTTTAAAATCAACAAATTATATCGATAAGTAATTGAATAACACTCCGCTGCGGTTTTTCGCTATTATGCATTCCTCTCAAACCTGTACCTGATAGGCGCTATGGAACGTTTTCTGGAAAATACGATGTACGCTGCACGGTGGCTGCTGGCTCCGGTTTATCTGGGGTTATCGCTGGGATTACTGGCGCTGGCCATCAAGTTCTTTGAAGAAATCTGGCATGTCCTGCCGAACATCTTTTCCATCGCGGAATCCGATCTGATCCTGACGCTGTTGTCGCTGGTGGATATGACGCTGGTGGGCGGGTTGCTGGTGATGGTGATGTTTTCCGGCTATGAAAACTTTGTGTCGGCGCTGGATATCGGCGAGGACAAGGAGAAGCTGAACTGGCTGGGCAAAATGGACGCCAGCTCGCTGAAAAACAAAGTGGCGGCGTCGATCGTGGCGATTTCGTCCATCCACCTGCTGCGGGTGTTCATGGATGCCAAGAACGTACCGGACAACAAGCTGATGTGGTATGTGATCATCCACCTGACTTTTGTGCTGTCGGCCTTTGTTATGGGCTATCTGGATTGGCTGTCCCGCCACGAACATCATGCCCATCATGGCGCCGACAAGGCTCAGGATAAGCATTAAGTCTCGTCATAAGCATTGATAACGATGCGTTGCTGCCATGAACGACGCCCCCGGTCGATCGCCGGGGGCGTTTTTTTCGCCCGTCAGGCGCGAAACCGGGCGACAGCGGCGCTGTTGTCGTGTGATACAGTTTGTGCTGTGTGCGATCTACGGAGACGATGAGCCATGCACCGACTTCCTCCCCTGCCGGCGTTGCGGGCCTTTCTGGCCGCCTGCCGGGCAGGAAGTTATACCGCCGCGGCCGAAGAACTGAATGTCACCCACGGCGCCATCAGCCGCCAGATCCGTATTCTGGAAACCTGGCTGGGGCAGACGCTGTTCGTACGCGCCGGCCAGTGCATGGTGCCGACGCTGCATGCGCAGGCGTTTGCTAAAGAGATGAACGACGTGCTGGCGGTGATGGACGAAGCCGCCCGCCGCTATGGTCGCGGTGAAGCCACCCAGGTGCTGCGCATCAGCGCGCCCGCTACCTTCACCATGCGCTGGCTGGCGCCGCGACTGCCGGCATTTTATCAGGCCAACCCCGGTACGCTGATTCAGATTCACACCGCGACCACCCAGCAACTGGCGATGACCAGCGGCTTTGATCTGGTGATTCGCCTTGGCGTGTTCAACAGCGACCGCTTCAGCGCGTTGCCGTTTATGCAGGAGCATTACACCTTGCTGGCCGCGCCTTCGCTGCTGGCCCGTCAGCCGCTCGCCACACTGGCGGCGGTGACGAACCACACGCTGCTCGACACCGAAACCCGCCCGGGCTTCTGGCCGCAACTGTTTGATTTGGGCGGGGTGGTCGACCCCGGTACTCTCAACTGGCTGCGGTTTGATCACTTCTACGTCACTTACGCCGCCTTGATCGACGGGCTGGGCGTCGGGCCGGGACCGCTGCCGCTACTGGCGCGCGACGTGGCGCTAGGCCGGCTGACGGTGCCGTTGCCGGATCTGCGTATCGCCGAGCGCACCTACTATTTGCTGACGCCGGCCGGGCTGGCGAAAACTCGTCTGCATTATCGTTTTGAGCGCTGGCTGCAGGAAGAAGGCGCCAAACCGGATAATGCGTGACCCGCACTGATTCCTGACCCACACTGATACCTGACTCAAACTGATATCTGGCTCACATTATTGTCATGCATCAACGGTACGGTGGGGCGGAATGACCGAATAAGGAGGTGGTAGCCATGAATTATGTGCAGGAAATGCGTCAGTTGATCGGGCATCGCCCGCTACTGCTGGCCGGGTCTAACGTGATTGTGCTCAATGCGCGCCGGCAGGTACTGTTGCAGCACCGACTGGAGGGCGTCTGGGGATTACCCGGCGGTCTGCTGGAATTGGGTGAATCGCTGGAAGAGGCGGCGATTCGGGAAGTGCGTGAAGAAACCGGCTTGCAACTGAACGCGCTCGATTTTCTGAAGGTGTTCTCCGGTCCCGATCATTTTTTTACCTTGCCTAATCAGGATCAGATCTACGTGATTACCGCTCTGTATGTCTCCCATAGCTGGCAGGGCGATATCGTGGTGGATAAAACCGAATCGCGGGACGTGCGTTTCTTTGATCTTCAGGCATTGCCGACGCTGGGCGATGAGTACCGCGAATACCTTGATTATTTTCTGTCATTGCCGTTATTACCGTCATTGCCGCGCTAATGCGCGGGCAGCGTTTCCCACAGCAGCGACAGACCGGCGATCAGCATCATGCCGTCCACCAGCCGGTTGAACAGGGCATCGGACAGGCGCAGTACGAAGCGTTTGCCGATATACACCCCGGCCACCTGCGTTAGCCCGACCATCAGCCCGGCGCACAACACCGACAGCGGCAGCGCGCCGACCACGCCGAAGGTGGCGGCTTTGGTCAGGTAGATCACCAGCGACGCGGCCGATTCGGTCGCCAGCAACGCGCCTTTCAGCAGGCCGTAACCGGCAAATAGCGGCAGCGTCAGCGGGCCGGTGGAAAACACCACGCCGGTGAGGAAGCCGACCACGCCGCCCGCCACCGCCAGTTGGCTATCGTTCAGGCTGAAGGCGCGCTGTCGGGCCAGATGGCGTAGCGGAATCAGCAGCAGAAAAAACAGACCGATGCACAGGCTGGATAAGCGTACCGGCATCGCCCACAGCAGGCTGGCGCCGATTATCGACGCCGGGATGCCGGGCAGACAGTAGCAGCCCAACGCCCGCAAGTTGATGGCGTTACGCCACAGGATAACCTTGGAAATGTTGCTCATGGTGGCGGCGATCGCCATGATCGGCACCGCCGCCTGCGGGCCGAACGCCCATGCCAGCGCGGGCAGCAGAATGATGGAGCCGCCGGTGCCGACGATGCCGCTGACGCTGCCGGCGAACAGGCCGAGAAGAAGAATCAGGATGTAGCTCACGAGTGACCTCGCTGTGCGGATTGAGTTGTCTGCGGCGAGCATACCTGTGTGATAAGTGAATATCTCTGACGAAAAAATCACGAATACGTGAGTTAAATTCACACATTGGGTGACGCGGAGGCTACGGCCGCAAACGCCTTGACAGCCAATCTTCCGCTCGCATAGGGTGGAAACGGCAGGCGCGATGGACGGGTGAAATCCGCCGGCCGACGCCAATGGCGGTTTTACACACAGCCTGACGTATCCGGTAACGAGAATAATAAACAAGGTGCTGCAACATGAGTCTGACGACGTATCTTGGCAAACAGGTGCTGGGGGTGCTGGCCTGTTACCAACAAGGAAATGTGGTAATTCATATCTGTGGGGTCTATCCGCGCGCCGACAACAGCCTGCGGGTATTTTTCCCCAAGGGGCATGACCTGACGGTGGGTGATCTGGCGACAGTGCACCTCGACAATCGCACCGGCGTTGATGAGTTCGACGCCAATATTTCGGTGTACCGCGCCTCATACAAGGGGCGGGTGGTCAGCGTGGATGACGACTGGGTGATTCTGGCGCCGCGCGAGTGCCAGCTGTTGCATGGCTTTACGCCGGTGGTGGATATCCGCGAGCCGGGTTATGCGTTCCCGACCGATCTCCGGCCGGAACGACCGGTGCCGTTTACCTCCATGACCGCGCTGCCGGATACCGAACGCAAAGATTTTACCAATAAGGTCGGCGTGCTGGTGACGATGGCGGAAGAGCAGCCGCACACCACGGTGCTGGCGTTCCTCTCCTCGGTGGAGGACGATATTTTCCTGATTACCTTCCCGGAAACGTTCAAATCCAAACTGCTCAAACGTAACCCGCACTGCTTTTTCGCCATGGATGAACGCTCGCACTACACCTTTGAACGTTCAATCGAATGGAATTACACCCTGATTGAAGGCGATGCTCACCTGATCGACCCGGCAACGCCGTTGTTTGAGGACGTCCGTCACGCGTTCATCAATAAAAACCCGTGGGAAATGGCGTTTTTCCTGCGGCCCAATCTGGAGATGTACCATATCAAGAGCAGGCAGCTGGTTTGTCCCGGCTCCCGTCAGCCTATCGGCGATGCGTGAAATAACGCAGCCTGATAATATCGATTGGCGCCCCGTAATTGCGGGGCGTTGTTTTATTTGATGCTGAAAATAGAGCGTATTGAAACGTCATTTCTATTTTATGACAGATTTTAATAACTGCTTTACAAGCAGAGTGTTATCTATTTTTATTCGCTTGTTGAGATTGTTCTGTGGTGGCGTCATTCGTTATCTGGTTTTGTTTTTTATATCAACGGTATTTGTTTTTATTATCAATCGGCGCTGCGTTAATTATTCTTGCGAGGATATTTCTTTATTGATGGGCAGTAAAATAAATAATGGGTCGTAACATGCAGGGCGATGGTTTGGCGTATATTTATTTGCCCCGCCATCTTCGGTAACGATAGCAGGGCAGCGCGGTAAACGATGTTATTTGAAATCTACCGTCATCAATTCCGGCACGCTGAATTGACGGGTGGTTTCGACGCACTTGCCCACATATTCGGTAAAGCGCGGCGGGGTTTTCATACCCAGTTGCAACAGCTTGCGGTTGCTGAACTTGACATTCAACTGGGCGAACGAACCGTACAGACGCATGGCGCGCAGCATCAGGCGTTCGTTGCAGGGGCCGTACAGTTCGCTGAAGCTGCTGCGCAGTTTGATCAGGTCGTGGTAACTCACCTGACGGTAGGCCTCGCCCATCGGCGGGCGCGCCGCTGCCTGCGCCATCGCCATATCCACTTCGCTGAAACTCACGCTGGAGGCTTCGCCGGCGGAAATATGGTAGATATCGTCGACCGCCTGATCGCTGTGCAACAGCATCAGGATGGCTTCGGCGCAGAAATCCACCGGGATGACATCGATTTTATCGTCAAGCGAGCACATGAATCTCTGGAGTTTCATCGCCATCTCGAACACCCAGTAGATGCTGCTGGACGGCTTACAGCCCAGACGGGAATGGCCGACGATGATCTACGGGCGCACAATCAGCAGCGGCATGGCCGGGCAGTGTTCACGCATCAGGTTTTCGATGGTGGCTTTGGACAGGGTGTATTCGACGATGTGCGATTTTTCCGTATCCAGCAGGTTGGATTCCACCACCACTTCGTCCTGATTCGGTACGCAGGACATCGCGGTGCCGATCTGAATGAATTTTTGCAGCGATTTAACCTGGCTCATCCGTTTGGCAAAGGCCAGCGTGCCTTCCACGTTCACTTTCCAGATCAGCGGATTGTTGCCAAACGAGGCGATTGCCGCGCTGTTGATAACATAGGTGACGCTGTCCAGCGCCGGATGTTGAAGAAATGATTCAGGCTCCGCCAGGTCGCCGATAATAATATTGTCTTCTGTTAAACGAGATAATAATGGTTCCGAAATATCAAATTTACGCAAGTTATTTAGGATTCGTTTAAGTCCGTTCTGTTTATTGCTGGCTCTGACTAACATAAACAAATTTTCAATTCGCTCGTCCTGCAGCGCTTTTTCCATAACAGCACCGCCCAGGAAGCCTGTTGCTCCGGTGATGAGTACCGTTTTCATGATGTTAAGACCATTTTATGTAATAGGGAGGTGCTGTCTGAATTGCGCTCAGATGCAGCGGCGACATTCTATTTCAGTGGGTTTTCGCTTTTCAATTTCCCGGTCGGCTTTTCTTATCTTGTTGTCGTTCCGTTTAGTTTTTTAACTGTTCCGTTATTTTTTTTAATTTAATGTCGCTGCCATTGCTGTAATTGATTGTGTACGAATTAAGAAATCAAGCGCTGAATTATTAAACCTGGCGCGGGTGTCAACGTCTGGGGGGAGCGAGTGCCGTCGATTTCTGCGCGCCTGTCATCGGCGGCGGTCAACATTTCGCGCTATGCGGCGGGGTGAAGGTGGAGTGAAGAAAAGAACAGAGCAGCCTGTCGCCACCGAGCGCTGCAAGCGTGGTCGGTGGCGACAGAGATTGAATTAAAACGTATAAGTAACAGCAAATGTCCCTTCGCCCTGATCGGCGCGAAACACGATGGGGCTGTTCGAGGCTTTATCGTTCAGGCGGGTATAGCTGCCGCTGAGCGTGGTGGCCCAATGCGGATCAAACTGATGGGTCCAGAACAGCGAGACTGACTGGCCGTACAAACCGCTGCCGGCCTGATAGGCGCGATAGCCGGAGTTCTGGCTCTGCTGCTGGTTGACGCCGTAAAACAGGTTGTTATAGCGGGCGTCGCCGAACAGCAAGGTGCCCTGAGCGCCCAGCGTATCCGATTTGTCCTGGAACAGAATGCTGGTCAGCGATGTCTGGTATTGCACGCCCTGGCTGTCGGTCAGCGGCAGAATCGCCTTGGCTTCCACCGACAACTGGTCGGTAAATTGCCAGCCCAGCGCCACGGCGGTGTTCAGGGCGCTGTCAATGTCGCCCATGCCGCGCAGTTTGTCGGAACCGGGACGGAAAGAGGATTTCTTGTCGGTGCGCCCGATGGAATAACCCAGCGTGTGTTCAAGGTAGAACTGGCCGAACTGCAGGTCATAACCCGCGCCTTTGGCGGTATCGAAAAAGAACGCGCCCTGACGAGCCTGAATCACCGGCAGCACATCCCAACGGCGTTCATCCGAGCCGCTGTAGCGCGGCCCATTGTGGGCGGCGAGGCCGAGGGTGACGCCGTCTTGCTGACCGGGTGCGCTATCGTCGGCCCAACTGATGTTGCTGCCGGCGAAGAAAAGAGTAGCTATATAAAAAGGAATATGTCGCACTATCATCCTGACTTGACTCCTAAGACGGGTAAATGTTGTTGCCTGTAACAGGTGTTTTCGTGCATCCCTGTACGAGATGCTGGTTAGTATACGCATCAGCGTCAATGTACTGTCAGCAAATCATGAAGAAATTATCAAGAGAACCACGATGAGTCCGAAACGCATTCTGATAATCGAAGATGACACGGATGCTGCCGGCGTGCTGGAAGCTTACCTGAAACGCGACAATTTCCAGGTGTTGCTGGCGGGAGATGGGGTGAACGGTCTGGATATGGCTCAGCGCCTGAAGCCGGATCTGATCCTGTTGGATGTGATGCTGCCGGGCATGAACGGCACCGAAGTGCTGACCGCTCTGCGCCGCAAAAGCGATGTGCCGGTGATCATGGTCACCGCGATGGGCGACGACACCGACAAGATCGGCGCGCTGCGGTACGGCGCAGACGATTACGTGACCAAACCCTATCACCCCGGCGAGGTGGTGGCGCGAGTGCAGGCGGTGTTGCGGCGCACTTGTGGGGTGATGACGCCCGGTCGATCGTTGACCTTCGGCTCGCTGGAGGTGGATCTGGATGCGATGGTCGCTACCGTGGCCGATGCACAAGGCCAGCGCCAGTTGCTGGATTTGACGCCGACGGAGTTCAGCCTGTTGGCGACCCTGTTGCGCGCTCAGACCCGCGCCTTTTCCCGGCAGGAACTGCTGGAGGCGTGCCTGCCGGACAGCGACGCGCTGGAGCGGGTGGTGGATACCCACATCTATAATCTGCGCAAAAAACTTGAAGCGGTCGGTATCGGCGGGGTGCTGCTGACGGTGCGTGCGGTTGGCTACAGGTTTCGTCAGCCATGAATAATCTGCCTCCTCTCTCGCTGTGGCGCTGGCTGTGTATTCGCATTCTGTCGCTGGCGATTGGTACGGTAGTGCTGATCGCCACCTGCATGTGGCTGCGGTTCGCCATCTGGAATCTGTGGGTGCGCCATACCATGCCGGAAGCGGTGCGTCATGAGTTTGCGGCATTACAGATCAATCCCGATCTGAACCGCACCCGCTATTACGAGATTCTGGATACCTGGTACGGTCCTAAATCTTTCGACCTGTCTATTGTCTCCGAGGATTGGTTGATCCTGGGGGTACTGGTGCTGGTTGCTATTCCATTGATTGTGATGCTGGGGCTGTGGGCGGCCCGGCCGTTGTCGGTGCAATTCAGCCAACTGGCGATGTCGGCCCGCGCGGTGGCTCGCGGGCAGTTCGCCACCCGAGCGCGTACGGTGCCGGGCGCACCGGCGGAGTTGACGCTGCTGACCCAGGACTTCAATGCCATGACGGCCCAACTGGAGCGTTACGAGCGTGAGTTGCATGCCTCGCATGTGGCGATGGCGCATGAATTACGCTCGCCGCTGACGGCGGCGATGGGCCGGTTACAAGGGATGCTGGACGGCGTGTTCGAGCCTGATGCCCAACAACTGCAGATGGTGATGAACCAGATGCTCAACCTTAATCGCCTGATTGAAGATCTGCATCTGTTATCGATGGCCAGCGCCGGGCAACTGGCTATCGACAAGACCCGACTGAACCCGGTGGAACTGCTGCGCGACCGTATTGCCTGGCTGAAGCCGAATGCGGAAACGGTCGGTTTTACCATTACGCTGCATGCCGATGAGGAAGGGTATTGTCTGGCGGACCCGATTCGGCTCGGGCAGGTATTTACCATCCTGATGGATAATGCGCTGCGTTATGCGGTGGAAGGCAAAATGCAGCGGATTGAGGTGGCGCGGCAGCAGAACCGCTGGCAGATTTGCTTTCGCGACTACGGCCCCGGCGTCAGCGAGACATTCCTGCCGCATATTTTCGAGCGCTTTTCCCGCGCCGATACCTCGCGGGCACGCCATTCCGGCGGCAGCGGACTGGGGTTGTCCATCGCCCTGGCGATTTGCGAAGCGCTCGGCGGCAGCCTGACGGCGGAAAACCACCCGCAAGGCGGCATGTGCTTTACTCTCGAACTGCCGGCGGTGTGACTCACTCAAGGGAGGCGGCCGGGAGCGAACCGATTTTTCAGCGTCCTTGACGGTTTCTTGATGAAGCGTGGAAACAATCTGGAAATGCGTGCGGTGTAATGGCGACCAGTGAGTAACAGGAAGCCCATCATGACGAATACCGAATCCACCTTTTGCGCCCTTCATCACGTAGCCCATCATGGGGGAAACGCTATTTTTCGCGCCGGCGGGCTGGGCGTGCTGCTGTTGCTGGTCACAAGCCTGTTGTCTGGCTGCAACGACGCCAGTAATGAACCGGCGCCTGCACCGCCGCGTCCGGTTCGCACGGTCACCGTCGAACCGTCAGCCACCGGTGAAGTGCTGTCGCAGGTCGGGGAGATTCGCCCGGCGGAAGAGACCGCGCTGGGGTTTCGTCTGGATGGGCGGGTGGTGTCGCGCGCGGTAGATGTGGGGACGGTGGTAAAGGCAGGCGAGGTGATCGCCACGCTGGATACCCGCGACAGCGAAAACCAGTTGCAGAGCGCCAAAGCCGATCTGACCCGCGCAGCAGCCTCGGAACGGCTGGCGGAACAGAATCTTAACCGTATGAAGCAACTGGTGCCCAACGGTGCTATTGCCCGATCGCAGTTGGATGAGGCGCAGTCGAACTGGGCCTCGGCGGTATCCGTACGTGAAAGCGCCCAGGCCAGCGTCAAAAGCGCGCAGGATCGTTTGGAATATACCCGGTTGTCCGCGCCGGTCGCCGGCGTGATCACCGCGGTTAGCGCCAATCCCGGTCAAGTGGTGAATGCTGGTCAGGAAGTGGTACGGCTGGCGACGTTTGCCGGCCGCGACGCGGTGTTCAATGTTTCCGAACGTCTGATTACCAGCGGCCTGACGGATCCGCTGGTGACGGTTTCCCTGCTGTCCAACCCGGCTATCAAAACCCAGGGGCATGTGCGCGACGTCAGCCCGCTGGCCGATGCCGAAACCCGCACCTGGCGAGTACGCGTCTCGCTGATTGAACCGCCGAAAGAGATGGTGCTAGGCGCCACCGTACAGGGTGAGGTAACGCTGCCCGGTGGTACCGCCATTGCGCTGCCGGCGTCGGCGCTGACCCGTCAGGGCGATAACCCCGCGGTGTTTGTGGTCGACCCGCAGACGCAGACGCTGCGGCTGCAACCGATCACCCTGCGTCATTACAGCGATTCGCAAATCGTTGTCGCCGACGGTCTGTCCACCGGCGATAAGGTGGTCACCGCCGGCGTGAGTAAACTGCGGGCCGGCGAGAAGGTCACCCTGGCGGAGGCGCAATAATGTCATCCGGATTCAAGCAAAAGTGGAATCTTTCTGCCTGGGCGCTGGCTCATCAGCAACTGGTGGCCTTTTTTATGCTGGTGATCGTGGCGGCGGGCGTCATGAGTTACGAACGCCTGCCGCGCAACGAAGACCCGGCCTTTACCATCAAAACCGCGGTGGTGTCCGCCAGTTGGCCGGGCGCCACGGTGCAGGACACCGTCAGTTTCGTCACCGATGTGCTGGAAAAGAAACTGCAGGAAACCCCTTACCTTGATTTTATCGAGAGTTATAGCCGCCCCGGCGAAGCGGTGATTTTCGTCAACCTGCGCGACAGCACGCCGCCATCCGAGGTACCGGGCATTTGGTACACCGTCCGCAAAAAGATGAAGGACATTACCCCCAGTCTGCCCGACGGGGTGAGCGAACCGGCGGTTAACGACGAGTTCGACGATACCTTCGGCACGATTTATGGCTTTACCGCCGACGGCTACTCGCCGCGCGAGCTGCGCGACAAGGTGGATGATATCCGCACTGAACTGCTTGCCACGTCGGATGTCGGCAAAATTGATGTGCTGGGCGTGCAGGAAGAGCACATCGTGGTGGCGTTTTCCCCGCGACAACTGGCCGGCATGGGGCTGGACCTACAGCAGGTGACGGCGGCGTTACAGGCGCAAAACGCCGTCAGTCCGACCGGGACTATTCGCACGGCGAACGACAAGGTGGAACTGCGCGTCAGCGGCGCGTTTGTTTCCGAAGAGAGCCTGCGTCAGGTGACGCTGCGCATCGGCGGTCGCTTTATCCCGCTGACCGATATCGCCACGGTTCACCGTCAGGCGGCAGAGCCGCCGGCGCCGGCGTTTCGCGTCAATGGGCAGCCGGCCATCGGGCTGGCGATCTCCATGGCGCCGACCGGCAACATGCTGGATTTCGGTCAGGCGTTGCGCGGCAAAATAGCGACGATTAGCGCATCGCTGCCGCACGGCATTGAGGTCACCAACGTGGCGGACCAGTCATCGGTGGTGAAATCCTCGGTGAGCGGTTTTGTTAAGGTGCTGCTGGAAGCGGTAGTGATCGTGCTGGCGGTGTCGTTCGTCTCGCTGGGCAGCCGCGCCGGGCTGGTGGTGGCCGCATCGATTCCGATTGTGCTGGCGATGACGTTCACCGGCATGGAGATAGCCGGTATCGGCTTGCAGCGCATTTCGCTGGGCGCGTTGATTATCGCGCTTGGGCTACTGGTGGACGACGCCATGATCACGGTAGAGGCGATGGTGTCCAGCCTGGAGAAGGGCGAGGCCCGCGAGCAGGCCGCCACCCGCGCCTACGAAACCACCGCGTTTCCGATGCTGACCGGCACGCTGGTGATGATAGCGGGTTTCATTCCGGTCGGATTTGCCGCCTCCAGCGCCGGTGAGTACTGTTATTCGCTGTTTATTGTGGTGCTGATTTCGCTGCTCAGCTCCTGGGTGGTGGCGGTGCTGTTCTCGCCGCTGATTGGCGTCTGGCTGCTGCCGAAGACGATGAAGGCCCATGATCACAACGCCGGCCGCCTGTCGCGGGCCTATGACCGTCTGTTGTCGACGGCGCTGCGCTATCGCGGCCGCACGCTGTTGTTATCGGTGGCGCTGCTGGCGCTGGCGGTATGGGCTGCCGGTCGGCTGGAGGGCGAGTTTTTCCCGGCCTCGGACCGGCCGGAACTGCTGGTCAGCCTGACGCTGCCGCGTAATGCAACGCAAGAGGCCACCGAACGGGAAGTGGTGCGGCTGGAGCAGTCGCTGAAGAACGATCCGGACCTGGATCATTTCTCCACCTATGTCGGGTCCGGCGCGGTGCGGTTCTATTTACCGATGGATGTGCTGTTGCAGAATGAAAACATCGCGCAACTGGTGGTGGTGGCGAAAGGGCTAAAAGAACGGGATGCGCTGCGCGCCCGGCTGGAAAAACGCGTGCAGCAGGATTTCAGCCACCTGGTGACCCGCGTATCGCCGTTGGAACTGGGGCCGCCGGTCGGCTGGCCGCTTAAGTACCGGGTTACCGGGCCGGATATCGACAAGGTACGCGAGTACGCCACCGGGCTGGCGACGCTGATTGGCAACAATCCTGATGCGCGCGAGGTTAACCTCACCGCCGGTGAACCGGAACGCGCTATCCGCGTCGGCGTCAACCAGACCGAAGCGCGGGCGGTGGGCATCAGCTCGCAGGATGTCGCCAGCGCGCTGGCGACCATTTTCTCCGGCTCGGCCGTGACCAGCGTACGCGATCGCAACCGGATGGTGGCGGTGGTGGTACGCGCCCGGGATGAGGAGCGTCAGAATCTGGATACCGTCGCCAGCCTGCAACTGCGCGCCGCTAACGGCCAGCGGGTGCCGCTGGGGCAAATTGCTTCCGTCGGGTACGGCGTGGATGAGCCGATCATCTGGCGCCGGCAGCGTCTGCCCTTTATCACCGTGCAGACCGACCTGGCGCCGGGCGTGCGCGCCCAGACCTTATCGGCCACGCTGGCGCCGCAGGTGGCGGCCTATCAGGCGTCGTTGCCGACCGGTTACCACATCGAAGAGGGTGGGTCGGTGGCGGAGTCCAACAAAGGCAACAATTCGGTGTATCAGGTGCTGCCGGTGACGTTGCTGGTGATGCTGATTTTGCTGATGGTGCAGTTGCAGCGTTTCTCGCGCATGATGCTGGCGCTGCTGATGGCGCCGTTCGGGCTGATTGGCGTAGTGGCGGCGATGCTGCCGACCGGCACGCCGATGGGCTTCGTCGCTCTGCTGGGGGTGATCGCGCTGGCGGGGATGATCATCCGTAACGCGGTGATCCTGATTAGCGAAGTAGACACCAACACGGCCGCAGGCATGCCGATCAACGAGGCGATTATCCACGCCGCCCGTCATCGCTCCCGCCCGATTTTGCTGACCGCGCTGGCGGCGATTTTGGGGATGATCCCGATCGCTACCCAGGTATTCTGGGGGCCGATGGCCTACGCCATCATCGGTGGGTTGATCGTCGCTACGCTGCTGACGCTGACGGTGTTGCCAGCGGCGATCAGTCTGGTGATGCAGTGGGAAACGCGCGGAAAAACGCAGGGGTAACGCGGGTAAGGGGACGAATCATTCGAGCCGTTCCCCGGCATCCGTCACGATGCCGGGGGCGTAGGATCAGAAGGTAAAGCTCAGTTTGGCGGCGGCGCCGTAGGTGTGTTTGCTTTCGGTGCCGACCATGCCGGTCAGGTCAAGGTGTACGCCAAACGGCGACAGACCGAGACCGGCGGTAACCAGATTCTTGTCGCTGTCGCGCATATTGGCGCGGTAACCGACGCGCAACTGCGCCCAGGACAGCACGCGGTATTCCGCTCCCACCCCGGCGTACTGGTTTTTCTTCTCGGAATCAAAACCGCTGGCGGGCGTCAGGTCGATATCGGTGGCCAGCGTCAGTGCGTCCGTGCTCCAGGCGGTGCCCGCGGTGACCTGCGGCCGAAGGTGGAAGGTTCGCTGTATGCCCTGCACCTCTTTGGTGTCGATGCGGCGGCCAATCAGGTTCTGCGCCACCAGCCCGGCGCTCCAGCGCGAGGTCAGATCGGTACTGAAACCGAGATCCAGGTTGGCGCCGGAGCTGGATTTCTTGAATTCCGAATTGCGGAAATCAGAAGAACTGTAGTTATTGATCGACGCAATATAGTTATAGGTGTCGATCCGTTGCAGTTTGGGGGTGATACCCACGGAAAACGGCTGACCGGCGATGCTGAACGCTTTCGCCATCGCTACGCCGTATTCGGTCACCAGCGCGCCTGCGCCCTCGGCCCGGGAGGTGAAATTGTTCAGGTCGGCCGACGTCGGAATGGTGGTGCCCGCCGCCACGCTATCCAGATAAGCCAGATCGCGGTCGGTCACCACGGCTTTGGCATTCGCCACGCCCCAGCCTTTGACGACGACGGCGAAAGGCAACGTTTCGTTGGGAACCGCCACCACGGTAGCGGCGGCGGCATCGCCGTAAGCACGGTCATCATTGATGCTATTCAGATCGCTTCTCAGCGACTGGAAGGAGGAGATGCCCTGTTGCAGCGCCAACCGACGCAGCAGCGGATTGGTGATACCGCTGCTGGAATTCAGCACGTCTTTGATGCTATCCCAACTGTTTTTGATGCGGTCAAACTTATCTTCGACTTTTTCAGGGTCGGACACCACCACGCCTACCGACGGCAGGATTAAGCTGACGTTGTCGCTGGCTTGCGCTTTGGTCAGCAGCGCCGGGTTGGCCAGCGCGGCGGAGCCGTAGTGCGATGAAGCGACCCCGGTTCCGCCCATGGCATCGTTCCTGGCATCCGACCAGGTTCCGGCGGCAAAGGTTATGGCAGGAGAAAACAGACCCGCTACCGTCATGGCGCGGACGAGTGATTTTTTATGCATACGAGCATTCCTTTATCAACGAAGGTATTGAGGAAAAAATTCCTTTTTGCTGTGTGCTCGTAATTTTTTTATAGATATAAACGCGGTAACTAAAATAAATAAAACCAGAGGACACCCTTGTGCAGGCTGAGCAAAAACAGACCTTGGTTGAAAGGAATGAATATCTCGCGTCAAACTGAGACTGCTTTTCGGTGTGTCATTACGACAATAGTGGCACAGCCTAGCATTTTCATTTCCGGCGGCGATAGCCCTTTACCCGGTTTCCGGTGTGATGGGGTATAGTGATTAATTAATTGATTGAATTTATTGGGTTTATTGATTGAGCGAATAAAGGGGTTTAATTCATCTTATTTGAGGGAATGAAATTCTTGAATTGCTGAATAGCTTATGTCTATTTTTAAACCATAGTCCCCATCAGATAAAAAGAATATTCACTTTGCGGTAATCCGGATTCTTTCACTGCTTTTTCCACAATCGTATTCGGCGGCATTAAATCAACCGCTATTCCATCAGATTCTTTTATGCTGATACGGCTTGTCGATGCCTGATGCGGCCGAAGAGATTGACGCACGAAAGCGATTGCTTATTTAAGGGGGCCTCCTTACCCTGAAACGTACAGGCGCAATGCGATTCAGTGAGCGGCAAAGGGTAAGGTATGCGGACAATTGAAAAATTTCAGCGCGGTGACTTGCTGGTGGCAGCCTGCCCGTCACGCGAAGTGCTACAGCACATCACCAGCCGTTGGGGCATCCTGATTCTGATTGTGCTGGAATCGAAAACGCTCCGTTTCAGCGAACTGCGCCGCCTGATCAATGGCGTCAGCGAACGTATGCTGGCCCAGACATTGCAATCTCTGGAAGGCGACGGTCTGATCAACCGGGTGGCTTATGACGTGGTGCCGCCGCACGTGGAATACAGCCTGACCCCGCTGGGGAAAGAAGCCGCGGAGAAGGTGCGGGTGCTGGTGGACTGGATTGAAGAAAGCATGCCGCGCATCGCTGAACACTGGCGCGAGTCGGGGACGACGCGATCGCGGAAAACCTCTGCCTGAAATGTGGTGGGAATCATGCCGGATTTCCGCCTTCATTTAGCGATATTTTATGCGCGAGTGAATGATCACAGCCTAATGATTTCTACCGGTTTTATTGTTGATAAAACCAGAAAGCTGTGTTTAATTTTAAGTTAATGCTTTCGCATTTTTCTATTTTAGCGTTATCGATTTTTACACCAGGTTTGATTTTTTAAATTAATAACAGATTTTTGCCATGGATATCCTGCCGGTTGGCGCAGGGGGCGGCTGCCTGTTTCTCAAACCTGTCAATATCGGTGATGCTTATGGCTCAGCAACGAACTCTGTATAACGCGACCCGCATGGTGCTTGAGCGCCGTTTAATGTTTGATGCCGCCGCTGTTGCCACGGCGGATCAGGTCGCCAATGACCAGCCAGACGCCGCCAACCATGACGGTAGTGCCGATTCTACGGCGCAGGAACATACCAATACCGATTTAATTCAGGCTGTTAGCCAGATCGAGACGCCGCCCGCTCGCGTCGAGGTATTCTTTATTGACGGCGCGTTGCCAAATAAAGACGCGCTGGTCTCGCAATTACCAGCCAATGCGTCGGTTTATATTCTGGATAGTAATCAGGATGGGTTGAATCAAATTGCTGATATTCTTTCTAATTATAAAAATGTCGATGCGATTCATATTATTTCACACGGTGATAGTGGACAGATTGAATTAGGGAATAGCCTAGTCTCGGCGGAAAATATTGATAGCTACCAAACTATATTGGAGCAAATCAATTTATCTCTAAACAGCTCCGCCGATGTTTTAATTTATGGCTGTAATGTCGGGGATGAAGCCGGGCAACAGTTATTGAGCGCGCTGTCGTCATCGCTGGATTCGGACGTGGCGGCGTCATCCGATATTACCGGGGTTGATGGCGACTGGGTGCTGGAAAGCCATGTCGGCAGTATCGAAACCGAATCCATCAATCCGACAGGCTGGCATGCCAACCTGTTGTTGGGAATAAACACCGCGCCTACCGCCGTGGCCGATGTGGCGCTGGTGAGCCAAAATAGCTCGACCATCATTAATGTGACCGCGAACGACATCGATCTGGAAGGCGATGCCATCAAGGTAACCGGAGCCAGCGCGCTATTTGGCAAGGTCACGGTCAATGCCGACAGCACGCTGACCTATACCCCTAATGCCGGTTATTTCGGCGTCGACACCATCACGTATACCATTGCGGACAGTAAAGGACTGTCGGCGTTGCTGCCGGGTACGGTGGCGGTCACGGTCAATAGCTTGCCTACCTTGTCGTTACCAGTGCTGGTTAATCTGTTCAATGAAGATACGCCGATAGTCTTCGCCAATGTTCTGGGCACCAAAATCAGCATTGGCGACCTCGACGGCAGCATCGCCAGGATCTCATTGTCGGTGCCGCTGGGGTCGCTGACGCTATCCCAGACCGCCAATCTGTCGTTTAGCCAGGGCGACGGCATCAACGACAGCAACATCACCATGCAGGGTAATATTGCAGATATTAATGCCGCGCTGAATGGCCTGATCTATACCCCGGACGCGGACTATAACGGTCCGGTAACCATTACTATCGGGTTAACCGACACCTTGCTGGCGATACCGATTACCGCCACGTTGCCAATCGGCATTGCGCCGGTGGCGGATATTGTCAGTGATTCCGTCATCACCAATGTCAGCTCGCCGGTCAGCTTCAACGTGATGGCGAACGATACTTTTGAAAATATCAACGCGCGGGTGACGTCTTACAGCACGCCATCACACGGTACGGTGGTGATTGATAGCACCGGCAACGCGGTCTACACCCCCAATAGCGGTTATCTGGGTAATGATTCGTTTACCTATACCGTTACCAGTAATGGCACCACGGAAACCACCACCGTTACCATCCACATTAATACGCCGCCGGTCGCCAACCCGGACAGCGCTACCACGCCGGAAGATACATCGGTGACGGTGAACGTGCTGGCGAATGACACCGATGCTGATGGTAATACGTTGACCGTGACGTCGGCGACGGCCGGACACGGCACGGTGGTGATCAACGCCAACGGTACGCTGACCTACACGCCGGCGGCCAACTACAACGGCAGCGACACCATTACCTATAAGATCAGTGACGGATTGGGCGCCAGCGCGACGGGTACGGTAACGGTCACCATCACCCCGGTCAATGACGCGCCGGTGGCGGCCAACGACACCGCCACCACGCTGGAAGACACCCAGGTGACGGTGAATGTGCTGGCCAACGACAGCGATGTGGACGGCGACAGCCTGACGGTCACCGCCGCCAGCGCCGGCCACGGCACGGTGGTGATCAACGCCAACGGCACCCTGACCTATACCCCGGCGGCCAACTACAACGGCAGCGACACTATCAGCTATACCGTCAGCGACGGCCACGGCGGCACCGCCACGGCCACGGTGGCGGTGACCGTCACCCCGGTCAATGACGCGCCGGTGGCGGTGAACGACACCGCGACCACGGCGGAAGACACCCCGGTGACGGTGAATGTGCTGGCGAACGACAGCGATGTGGACGGCGACAGTCTGACGGTGACCTCCGCATCGGCTGGGCATGGTTCCGTCACCATTAACGCTGATGGCACGCTGACTTATATCCCCAATGTCAACTTTAACGGCACCGATACCGTGACTTATAGCGTCAGCGATGGTGCCGGCGGCGTGGCGACAGGAATGCTGACCGTGACGGTTACCGCTGTGAATGATACACCGGTTACCGGGGCGGATATGGCAGCCACCAGTCAAAATACCCCGGTGACGGTCAATGTGCTGTCCAACGACAGCGATGTGGACGGCGACAGCCTGACGGTCACTGCCGCCAGTGCCGGGCATGGCTCGGTGGTGATCAATGCTGACGGTACCCTGACCTATACGCCCAACACGAATTACAGTGGTAGCGATACGGTGACTTATACCGTCAGCGATGGTGCCGGCGGCACAGCGCAGGGGACGTTAACGGTGACAATCGCGCCGGTGAATAGTGCTCCTTCGGCAAACCCAGACAGCGCAAGTACATTGGAGGATACGCCGGTAACGGTGGATGTGTTGGCAAATGATACCAGTGCAAACGGCTCGCCCTTGACAATACAAGGGGCTGTTGCGGGGCATGGAACTGTAGTCATTAATTCGGACGGTACGCTGACCTACACGCCGAATGCCAATTTCAACGGCACCGATACGGTGACCTATACCGTCAGCAATAGTCAGGGAGGATTGGCTACGGGCACCCTGACCATTACCGTGACTGCAGTCAATGACGCCCCGGTGGCCGGCGCGGATACCGCTATCACAGCGGAAGACACCCCGGTCACCGTCGACGTGCTGGCGAATGACGTCGATGTGGACGGCAACCTGTTAACCGTCACTGCTGCTACCGCCGGCAACGGCACCGTGGTGATTAACGCT
>NZ_CM001976.1:990604-997162 GCF_000406145.1 Dickeya dadantii NCPPB 898
GAATGTCTCAGGGCGTGAAGCGGACGTAGCGTTTACGGCATGCTCGGTCAATTAACCCTCTAGATAGATGTATATCTTCGGGCTTTTCTTATAAGCCTGAAGATACAACCAGTAGCAACCACTTTGAGATGGTGTTTACTGGCTTTGCTTTGTATTTGGCATAAACAGAGTGGCGAATCCCAGCAAAGGCAGGAAAGCACACAGTCTGTAAACCCACTCGATGCCATACATATCCGCCAGTTTTCCAAGTCCTGCGGCGGCGAGCCCACCCACACCAAACATCGTACCAAACATGATCCCGGCCACCATCCCTGCACGACCGGGGACGATTTCCTGAGCGTAAACAACAAGCGCAGAGAAAGCCGAAGACAGAATCAGGCCGATAAAAATGGTGAACACGATCGTCCACACCAGGCCGACGTGTGGCAGTAACAGCGAAAAGGGAATGACGCCTAAAAATGAGATCCAGACCACGGCCTTACGGCCAATGCGATCGCCAACCGGTCCGCCGGCAAAGGTCCCCACCGCCACGGCCGCAAGAAACGCAAACAGGCAGAACTGCGCGTGCTCCAGTGGCATGCTGAAGCGGTGGACGAGATAAAAGGTGAAATAGTTGCTCAGCGAGGCAATGTAGGTAAATTTGGCGAGCATCAGAACGCTGACCACAACCAGGGCCTGGGATACTTTCACCCTGGAAAGTTTCTGCATCGGGGCGCTGCCGTGGCGCTTCATGTGCGCCTGGCCGTGCCGGGCGGACCACTGGCTGAGCCTGGTCAAAATGACAATGGCGACAAGCGCACAAAGCATCAGCCAGGCCACAGAAAGCTGGCCATGAGGAATAATCAGCAGCGCGGCCAGCAGAGGACCAAACGCCGAACCCGCGTTCCCGCCGACCTGAAAAGCAGATTGAGCGGTACCAAACTGCCCCCCCGAAGCCATGCGGGCGATGCGGGATGCCTCCGGATGGAATACGGACGATCCAACGCCAACTAGCGCAGCGGCAAGCAAAATCATCATGAAATTTCCGGCAACCGCGAGCAGTCCGATCCCCAGGAAGGTGACCCCCATTCCCGCGGGCAAAAGAAAGGGTTTGGGGTGTTTATCGGTGTAAAGCCCGACCCAGGGCTGAAGCAAGGACGCCGTTATCTGGTACACGAGGGATATCAGGCCAATCTGCGCGTACGTGAGCGTAAAGTTCGCCTTAAGCATGGGATAAATCGAGGGCAGCACGGCCTGAATCATGTCATTACAGCCGTGCGCGAGCGCTGTAGCACCCACGATGCTGACAAGGAACCCCTGAGTGGAGCCGGTCGTTTCTGAGGCGGGGATCGTCGGTGAATGTTCGGGTTCTGTGGAATGCGAAGCCATGTTCTTGTCTCTTTGCAGATGAAGGTAAGTCGGTTTTAATGGTGCGTTTTTTGCTACAGTTGTCCGTAATACCAGTCTTTCACCAGCCAGGACGCCGTCAGCCGGATAATCATAAATGCAGGGCTTTAATCTGAAATGCCAAACAATATAGATAAAGCGCCAAGACACGACGAGACGATCGGGTGGTCTGTGCTTGCCAGAAGCTACCGGCGGGGTGATATCGATCCCCCCCATTATCACGCTGAGGGGCAATTGCTGTATGCAACTCAGGGGGTGATGCTGGTTGAAACGGGTGAAAAGCGCTGGGTGATCCCCCCTCAGCGCGCGCTCTGGCTCCCGGTACTTCAGGAGCACAGCTACAGCCTACTTTCACATACCGAACTCCGCACGATGTACTTCAGCCGCAGCCTCATTGACGCGTGCAGTCGCTTTACCAAAAGCGACGCCGTCCACGTCATCACAGCGACGGCCCTGGTGAAGGAGCTGATTGCCGGACTGTTTAGCGCCGACTACAAGGCAGCAAGCCAGCGGACAATGGCGCTGTTGTTAATGGAGATCCTCAGTGAAGCAGAGCACCGGGTGACCGAACTGCCGATGCCGCAGGACGAGCGCCTGTCCCGGGTGGCCGCCGATCTGCTGGTTAACCAGCGCTGGGCAACGCCAGTGAGCGACTTGGCGGATCTGGCGACCATGTCAGAACGTACGTTCTCCCGGCTTTTTATCCAGGACACGGGGTTCAGCTTCAGAAACTGGAAGCAGCGGGCGCGGATCTGCGTCTCGCTGGATCTACTGTCTGCCGGCGTTCCTATCAAGCAGGTCGCCTATCAGCTCGGATTTTCCTGCCCGGCCGCGTTTACGGCGGCATTCCGCTCTATATTGGGCGCAACACCCGTGATTTTTTGATCTAAATTTTGCCGTTATAGGCCCTCTCAATGAAAGCACGGATAATCAACTAAATAATTCCGCTAGTAACTCATCGTCCTCTTAAGGTCTGTTGAGGTGGACTTCCGCTTCACGCTCTTGAGGGACAACCATACTCAAATCTCCCACATTGCAGGAGATTCGAGTATGAACACGTTACTGTGGAACAAAGACCGTATCATCGGACAAAAAAGACCGCTTCAGATATCTCATATCTGAGGGATCCGAATCAGGCTTGAACTGGAAGGTAAAACGCGCGATCTGGACCTGTTCAATATTGCTTTGGACAGTAAGCTGCGGGGCTGTGATCTAGTTAAACTCAAAGTGTCAGACGTTGCATATGGCAATTCTGTTTCAAGTAGAGCTGGCTTGCTCCCCATTGTATGCCATACAACAGGGAGTAATTTGGTTAGATAGCAAAGGTTTCTAGCGTTTTACCACTTTCCAGCGCAGCAGCGATAGCTTTAGGCGTTCGGCCCTGACCTGTCCACGTCTGTTCGTTGCCGTTTTCATCGGTATATTTGTATTTGGCAGGACGGGGAGTGCGTTTGGTTTTTGCTGTTTTACTGGTAACAACAGCGCCGAACAGTTCAGACGGATCAATACCATCTTCCAGCAGTTTTGCACGTAAGGCTTCAATTTTAGCCTGACGCTCTGCGTTTTGTTGCTGTGCGCTGGCTTCTTCTTCACGCCGGTCTTCAACAATGGCGGTCAGTTTTTCCAGCATTTCTTCCAGTGTTGGCAGATCGGTCTCACGAGCCTGAGCACGAAGGGTGCGAATGTTATTTAATATTTTTAGGGCTTCACTCATTATCATTTATCCTGAATGTTGAACGTCATAAACATCATACTATAAACGATAAAATAAAGCAGATACTATAAATTTGCTTGATGCCTGATTATCCGTTTTTGTAAGTTTATATTTCTCGTTCTTGAACTGTTTTTTATTTTTGTTACTTGAATGGTATGTGAAAATAGAAAGCGCGATAAAAAAGATAATTAATCTGGAAAATACGGCGACAATATTGACAGTAATATCGGGAAAATCCTGTTTTTCCCATTCCATGCTTATGAACGGGTTCTGTTTGTTTACAATATCAGCAGGCAACTTATTAAAAATCAAATAAACTTTGCAGTTGAATCTCCAACCCGGCAGCAATCACCCCAATCACTTCCAGAGTCGGATTCCTAACACCCCTCTCAATGCCGCTGATATAGGTGCGATCCAAACCGCACTTGTCGGCGAAGGCTTCCTGGGAGAGCCCTGCCTGTAAGCGAAGCGTTTTTACACGTTGCCCAAAACGGGCGGTGATGTCTTTTGTATTTTTCATGCCGATAAGCATCATCCCATGTTGCTTATCAGACCACGGACGATGAGTCACATATGAGCTACTTCGTCGATTTAATCGATAAGGTCCAAAAATCAGGCTGGATCGCGGAATACGAAGAGTGTGGTGAGATCGGTATGCAATCCAGTCGCAAGAATATAGAGCACTTCAAGCGTTGGGTTTCTCACCCCTCGCTCAATGCCGCTGATGTAAGTTCGATCCAGCCCGCACTTTTCAGCGAAGGCTATCCTGAGATAGCCCCGCCTGCAATCTGAGCGCTTTAACACGTTGTCCCAGCAGGGTTTTGACCGAATCGGATGTTTTCATGGCATAAGCATTCTGTTTTGGTGTTTATAAGTCCACGGACTATTAGTCACAATTCGGGGCTCGTGTTACGATGTGACTTATCGTCAATAATGAGGAAGGAGGGCGTATGGAGCAACATGACTGGCATCCTGCGGATATCATTGCGGGTTTAAGGAAGAGGGGAACAACGCTGGCGGCGGTTTCGAGAGAAGCTGGGCTGGCTTCGTCTACGTTGGTAAATACGCTGGTGCGGCATTGGCCTAAAGGTGAGCGCTTGATCGCCAACGCGTTGAATAAACGGCCTGAAGAAATCTGGCCTTCGCGGTATCACGACCTCAAGCGCACGCCGAGTGGGGAAGGGAATTCGGAGTGAGGGCGACTTCCCTGATAAGAATGACGTTATTCGTCGTGGTAAGAGTTTTTAAAGTCCGGATGAGGTGTTAAGGCCGATTTTCAGGGGCCTGGCTGCATTGTGATTACCGTGCTGGATATCCACGCACTGTGGCAAGACCTGCACGCACTGAGTATCGCGCCGTTTGAAGAGTACGCCGTCACGTACTGGCTGAACCGCTTTCCGGGCGGGCCGGATGTGGCAGGGATGGAGAGCGGGCAGGGCAGTAAGTCACCGGTACTGAGCGGCAGGTAATAATAAGCCGTAAGGATCGTTGGGATCGCTTCCGGCTTATTGTTTAAATAACTACATATCTTTCTTTTGCAAAACCGACAGGCCAATGACCTGAGTAATAAATCTCAGTAATCCTTTCCCATCTGTTACCAAGGGAAAAATATCTCTCTGTAATAAGTTGCCTAAACGCAAAACAAATTGCATTTCTCGCTGCAACACTAAAATCATGAGGAGAAGAGATAAAATCAGCTTTATTAAGCTCTCTTGTTGCAGAAATCACATATTTATTTATCTCTTTACGTAATTCAATGAGATCTTTTGGATTGGCTTGTTTCTTATAAAATGGATCATCTTGAGTGGGTGAAGTCGGAAGCCATTCGGTTTTTTTATAGAACCCTTTAAAATCAGTATCTGATGGCTCAATGAATACTTTTCTTACATTTTCAATGAGTATCACATCTCCTTCATGGAGGTTGTTAACCCCCATGAGAGAGAAAAAGCTAGCAGCTTCTATTTTTTTTATCTCTTCAGTTATATCAACCATATGGCAGCCTTAAATCGGTTATCGTTCCAGGGGGTAAAGCTTTGCGTCCTTGTTGAATCGTTGTGCGAAGCGTTCCTCCGGCAGCATGAGGGCCGGGTATTCCGGGAAGTGAATGGTTCGGCAATGTTCCATTTGTTGGCATTAAATTCCACCATTTATTTGCACCACCACTCTCCAGCGGAATTATATGATGTGGTGTAGCTCCTTTCGGCCACGTCATCCCCATATTGGCCTCCCATTGTTTCATTAGGTAATCTTGAGTTTTCACAAACTCTTTTCTAGCTATTTGGTTTTGGAAAGCGCTACGCCTCTGGATTACTGGAAGATTGTTTCGCAGTATTTGTGCTTGTTTTGATGTAATACTTCCACCCGGTGAAGCAACTTTATTTGCATCTTTTATTATATCGTCAAGTACAGAGCACCCCGCCAACCCCAGCGGATCGATCCAAGTTGAAGGATTCGGCGCGTAAGCGTAGTTATTTTCCCCGCCCAGCACCCCTATCGGGTCTGGCGAGACATAACACCCACCGGCCGGGTCGTAGTACCGGAAGCGGTTATAGCACAGCCCGCTTTCGCTGTCACGGAGCTGCCCGGCGAAGGCCAGACCGGGGTCCGGACTTTCCGATTTTTCTGCCTGCCGCTGGCCCCACAGCGTGGCCTTCGGCGCCTGCCAGCGCAGGGTGCCGTCCTGCGCGAACAGCGCCTGCGGCGTACCGTTCTGGCTGCTGGTCACAAAATCCGTTTCCCAGTCGCCGCCGGTATGCTGGCGCTGCTGCACTACCAGCTCCCAGCCGTTGTAGACCCAGTGGCGACGCTGTATCAGTTGGCCGTGGCGGTAGTGGCGGATTTCCGCTATCTGGTCGCCGTCCCACTGATAGCGGGTCTCTTCGGCTTTCTGGTCACAGCGTTTGCCCACCCGGCGGCCGAACGGGTCGTAACGGTACAGCCAGCGCTCGCCGGTCGGGGTATCCACCACCCGTAGCTGGTTGCGGCTGTCCCAGCGGTACTGCCACACCTGCGGACGGTAGCCCGGCTGCACCACCTGTTTACGGATAAGCCGTCCGGCCCTGTCGTACTGGTAATGGGTGTCATCGTGCTGAACCAGTCGGCCAGACTGCCACTCGGTGAGGCGGCCTGCCTCCTGCGGCAGGCCGCTGCGGGTGTAGTGAAAGCGGGCGGTGGTGTCCACCGGTTTGCCCGCACCACCGCTTAACACCTCCTGCACCCGGCCGGTGGCATCCAGACGATAACCTTCGGCATCGCGGTTGTGACGCACCCCGGTCAGGTTACCGGCACCGTCGTAGCGGTATTCCCGCGTCTGCGCTGCCAGCAGGTGGCCGTCCTGCTGTGCGCCGCTCATCTCCCGCGTCAGCCAGCCCATCACGTCGTATTCCCGCTGCTGGACAAAGCCGCTGCCGCCGCGGCGATGTGACTCGCGGCCCGCCGCGTCCTGGGTCAGGGTCAGG
>NZ_CM001976.1:1330728-1428629 GCF_000406145.1 Dickeya dadantii NCPPB 898
CGAAGCGAGACAACAGCGCACAGCGCTGGCCCGAAGGGCGAGGCCGCAGGCCGAGTCATCCTGCACGACCCACCACCGCTAAATAAATCACTCTCCTTTAATTTCGCTCCCTGTTATTCCAGACATTACGCTGTCGTGCAGGTGAGAAGCTGCGTTCAGGTTCGAGCCGAGCGAAGCGAGACAACAGCGCATCATTTCCTCATGTAGGTTTTGTTATATCTCTTTTTGCTTTAACCCGGTTTAATCACACCGCCGCATTTGGCGTATAGTAAGGGCTTCTTTTTTGACTGATGGTGATTCCCTTCGCAATCTGGCAGGTCGAAGGGTGAGCCTTAAGAGATATATTGATGATGATTGGTCCGGTTATCAATGGCGCCGCCATTCTGATTGGCGGCGCATTGGGCGTGGCGCTGCACCGCTTTATTCCTCAGCGTATGCGTGATGGTTTACCGCCCGCGTTCGCTATGGTGTCGATCGCCATGGGGATGACACTGGTGGTGAAAGTTCACCAGCTTCCTGCGGTTGCGCTGGCGATTATTCTGGGGGTGGGGATCGGCGAGTTGCTGCGTCTTGAAGCCGGCGTGCAGAAAGGGGCGATACTGATTGAGCGCTTGCTGAGCCGGGTTGTGCCGCCGCCGGAACACAAGTTACCACAGGATGTGTATACCCAGAACTTTACCGCGCTGATTGTGTTGTTCTGCGCCAGCGGCACCGGTGTGGTCGGCGCGATGACCGAAGGGCTGACCGGCGATTATCAACTGCTAATCATCAAGTCGGCGCTCGACATTTTTACGGCGCTGATTTTCGCCATCACGCTGGGCGTCGCGGTGATGTCGATTGCCGTTCCGCAGTTTCTGGTGCAGACGCTGCTGTTTTTCTCCGCCAGGCTCATCATGCCGTTCATGAATGACATCACCATGGGGGATTTTGCAGCGTGCGGCGGCATTGTGATGATGGCTGTCGGGTTGCGTATCGCCCAGATCAAAACCTTCGCCGTGGTTAACTTTCTGCCGGCGTTAGTGCTGATTATCCCTTTCTCCCTTTACTGGCATCGCCTGTTTCCCTGATCATCTCGCGGGCGGTTTGTTCAGGCCGCCTTGCATTCAGTGGTATCGTATTTTTAATAAATTAAACACATTTGGCATTTCTGAAATTTCTAACTAAAGAAATAGCAGATTTCATGACGACTTTGCGATATTTTGTTTAGTATGTAAAACAAATGATCCGGTAATGATATTGCCTGGACGCCTGCAACCGCACGGAACCCATGATGAGCCTGTTTCCCGAACCACCTGTTATCGATTACCCTTTTCCCGCAAAGCCCAGGCGGCTATCCGAAGGGGAAAAGCAACAGCTCCGTCACCGTATTAAAAGCCTGCTGAAAGAGCGCAATGCGGTGCTGGTGGCGCACTATTACACCGACCCGGAGATTCAGTCGCTTGCCGAAGAGACCGGCGGCTGTGTGGCGGATTCGCTGGAAATGGCGCGTTTCGGCCGCACCCATTCCGCCGGTACGTTGCTCGTTGCCGGCGTCAGGTTTATGGGAGAAACGGCCAAGATACTCAACCCAGAGAAGACCGTGCTGATGCCGACGCTGCAAGCGGAATGCTCGCTGGATTTGGGCTGCCCGGTTGAAGCGTTCAGCGCCTTTTGCGATAGCCATCCTGATCGCACCGTAGTGGTATATGCCAACACGTCGGCGGCGGTTAAAGCCCGGGCGGACTGGGTGGTGACGTCCAGCATTGCCGTGGAGCTGATCGAACATCTGGACAGTCTGGGGGAAAAGATTATCTGGGCGCCGGACCGTCATCTTGGGCACTACGTGCAAAAACAGACCGGCGCCGACGTGCTGTGCTGGCAGGGGGCTTGCATTGTGCATGACGAATTCAAGACCCAGGCGCTGAAACGCATGAAAGCGCTGTATCCGCAGGCGGCGGTGCTGGTTCATCCGGAGTCGCCTCAAAGCATCGTGGCGATGGCGGATGCCGTGGGCTCGACCAGCCAGTTGATTCAGGCAGCGCAGCAGCTACCGCACCGTGAGCTCATTGTGGCGACCGATCGCGGTATCTTCTACAAGATGCAGCAAGCCTGCCCGGATAAAGTGTTGCTGGAGGCGCCTACCGCAGGGGAAGGGGCGACCTGCCGCAGCTGCGCGCATTGTCCGTGGATGGCGATGAACGGGCTACAGGCGATTGCCTCGGCGCTGGAGCAGCCGGATACGCTCCATCATGCCATCGAGGTGGATGCCGATGTTCGTGAGCGTGCGCTGGTGCCGCTCAATCGGATGCTGGATTTCGCTGCTAAACTCAGTTCATAGTTACTGTCATTCAGGAGTAGAAATGGATTTTTTTAGTACCAGCAATATTCTGGTTCACATCCCGTTAGGGGACAACGGTTATGACCTTTCCTGGGTCGAGGCGTTGGGGACGCTATCAGGGTTGGTGTGCATTTGGCTGGCCAGTCTGGAAAGAACCGCAAATTACCTGTTTGGCCTGATCAATGTATCGCTGTTTGCACTGATATTCTTCCAGATACAGCTGTATGCCAGCCTGCTGCTACAGATTTTCTTTATTGCTGCCAATGTGTATGGCTGGTACGCCTGGAGTCGCATCACCGACGAGCAGGAGGCTGAGTTACGGGTCCGCTGGCTCTCGCGTCGGCAAGCGCTGTGGTGGGGCGCCGGGTGCGTGATAGCCATTGTGTTGATGTCGCGCTATATCGACCCGTTTTTTGCCTTGCTGAGCCGGATTACGGTGACGCTGATGCAGGCTGTCGGTTTGGATGTGACGATGCCGACATTACAGCCGGACGCTTTTCCATTCTGGGATTCGGCCATGACGGTATTGTCGGTGGCGGCCATGCTGCTAATGACCCGCAAATATGTGGAAAACTGGCTGCTGTGGGTGGTGATCGACATTATCAGCGTGGTGATTTTCGCTTATCAGGGCGTCTATGCCATGTCGTTGCAGTACGTGGTGCTGACGCTGATCGCCTTTAACGGTTCCTGGCTGTGGATTAAAGGCGCCCGGGATAATCACTCGCGGCCGCTGGCGCGAGCGCTATAAGAACGTCGGTTCGCGTTGTCCCGACAGGCGGCGCGAACCTGCGTGGTCAATGCGAATGGCTATGTGGCTGGTCGCCGGCCTGATACTGAATATCGCAGTGGTCGTCATCGCACGGCTGATACTCAATCTGGATCGTGGTATGGGCAATTTGATAATGATCCAACAGATAGTGCTGGATACGCTGCAACAACGCATCGTGGTCGTGTGGCGGAATGACCTGGGCATGCAGTGTCATCAGCGGCTTTTCACCTACCTGCCATAAGTGGACATGGTGCACATTGCGTATTTCCGGGATATCCGCGGTCAGTTTTCTTTTCAGTTGGTCGACATTGATGCGGGTAGGCGTACCCTCCAGCAATTCATGCACACTCTCTTTCATCAGCCGCCAGGCGCTGCGCAGCACCAGTATCGAGACTAATACCGACAGGATCGGGTCAATCGGGGTCCAGCCGGTAAACATGATAATTAGCGCGGCGCCGATAGCGCCCACTGAACCCAGCAGGTCGCCCATGACATGCAGCGCCGCCGCCCGCACGTTGATATTCTTTTCGCCGCTGCCGCGATGCAATAGCCACAGCGCCACCAGATTGGCAATCAGGCCGCCGACGGCAATCAGCAACATCGGCGTGCTGGCGATTGGCTGCGGGGTATAAAAACGTTGCGCTGCTTCCCAAACGATAAACCCGGTAATCGCCAGCAGGGCTATGGCGTTGACGAACGCGGCCAGGGTGGTCAGGCGCACATAGCCGAAGGTGTGTCGGACGGTCGGTTTACGCTGGGCGAAGCGGACGGCCAGCAGCGCCACCAGCAAGGCAACCGCGTCGGTCAGCATGTGACCGGCATCCGCCAGCAACGCCAGCGATCCGGACAATACCCCGCCGACCGCTTCGGCGAGCATAAAGGTGGCGGTAATGACGAAGGCCAGTTTCAGGCGCTTGATGCTGTCGTGTTCGGCCTGGTTGGCCGGGTGTGAATGAGCCATGGCATATCCTGTATCAGGTTGATTAATTAGGCGTAACGCCGTCCTGTCCGGTCGAAGGATCACTGGCTGACGCCTGTGGTCGACATGACCGAACCGCTCCCAGAGCCGATGACTACAGTAGTAAAAACACGTGGGTATTATTGCGCCATTTTTTAGCCGCTTGACTTATAATAGCCAGCCTGCAATATGAACGACGACGTTTTTATTTTTTCGTTTTTTACTCCGGGCAGACAGGGGATGATCGTCTGTTGCTGCGGAGACATGGACCCATTATGAATTACCAGAATGACGATTTGAGAATTAAAGAAATTAAAGAGTTACTTCCCCCCGTTGCGCTGCTGGAAAAATTTCCGGCCACTGAGCACGCAGCACAGACCGTATTTAATGCCCGCAGCGCCATTCACAAGATCCTGAAAGGCAATGACGACCGCCTGCTGGTGGTGATTGGGCCGTGTTCCATCCATGATCCCAAAGCGGCCAAAGAGTACGCAGCACGCTTGCTGAAACTGCGTGACGAACTGCGTGACGATTTGGAAGTGGTAATGCGCGTCTATTTTGAAAAGCCGCGTACCACCGTAGGTTGGAAAGGGCTGATCAACGATCCGCACATGGATAACAGCTTCCAGATTAACGACGGCCTGCGCATTGCGCGTCAGCTGTTGCTGGAAATCAACGACACCGGTTTGCCGGCGGCGGGTGAGTTCCTGGATATGATCTCGCCGCAATACGTGGCGGATTTGATGAGCTGGGGCGCGATCGGCGCACGCACCACCGAATCTCAGGTGCATCGCGAACTGGCGTCCGGCCTGTCCTGCCCGGTTGGTTTCAAGAACGGTACCGACGGCACCATCAAGGTAGCGATTGACGCCATCAATGCCGCTCGTGCGCCGCACTGCTTCCTGTCGGTGACCAAGTGGGGCCATTCGGCGATCGTCAACACCAGCGGCAACCATGACTGCCATATCATTCTGCGCGGCGGCAAAGAGCCGAACTACAGCGCGGAACATGTGCAGGCGGTGAAAGTCGGTCTGGAAAAAGCCGGTCTGCCGACGCAGGTGATGATCGACTTCAGTCACGCCAACAGCTGCAAGCAGTTCAAAAAGCAGATGGATGTATGCGAAGACGTATGCCGTCAAATCAGCGGCGGCGAGCGGTCGATCATGGGCGTTATGGTGGAAAGCCATCTGGTGGAAGGCAACCAGAATCTGGAGAGCGGCGAACCGCTGGTATACGGTAAGAGCGTCACCGACGCCTGCATCGGCTGGGATGATACCGACAGCCTGCTGCGCCAGCTGGCGGCGGCGGTGCGTCAGCGTCGCGGCTGAAGCCCTTGTCGCACTCATAAAAAAACCCGGTTTGAACCGGGTTTTTTCTTTTTATACCAGATACATCAACCGAATTACTTCGCTTTACCCTGGTTGGCTACCGCCGCTGCCTTGGCAGCGATCTCGTCGGCGTTACCCAGATAGTAGCGTTTGATAGGTTTGAAGTTTTCGTCGAATTCGTAGACCAGCGGTACCGCCGTCGGGATATTCAGCTCCAGAATTTCTTCTTCGCCCATGTTATCCAGGTATTTCACCAGCGCACGCAGCGAGTTACCGTGAGCGGCGATGATCACGCGCTCACCTTTTTTCAGGCGCGGCAGAATGCTTTCGTTCCAGTACGGCACCACACGTTCGATGGTCAGCGCCAGACTTTCGGTCAGCGGCAGCTCTTTGTCGCTCAGCGACGCGTAGCGCGGATCGTGGCCCGGGAAACGCTCGTCGTCACGGGTCAGTTCCGGCGGGGTGACCGCGAAGCCGCGACGCCACAGTTTCACCTGCTCGTCACCGTATTTTTCAGCGGTTTCCGCTTTGTTCAGGCCCTGCAACGCGCCGTAGTGACGCTCGTTCAGTTTCCAGCATTTTTCCACCGGCAGCCAGGCTTGATCCAGCTCGTCCAGCACGTTCCACAGGGTGTGAATGGCACGTTTCAGCACAGAGGTGTAGGCAAAATCAAAGCTGAAACCTTCTTCTTTCAGCAGTTTACCAGCCTGTTTGGCTTCGTTGACGCCTTTTTCGGACAGATCAACGTCCATCCAGCCGGTGAAGCGGTTTTCGTTGTTCCACTGGCTCTCACCATGTCGCACCAGTACCAGCTTAGTTACAGCCATAGCTTAACTCCTTCATATACTAAGATTTCTATGATAACTGCTCTCATTATAGGGCCGGAGAGCGGTTATCGGCAATCGCTAGTCGTCGGGCCGCCTGATTTATATGCCGTCATTATGGCGACAAAACAGGCGGCTTTATCGTTTCAGCTTGTCTGTTTCTCCACCTTATTGCGGTGGAGCAACAAAAACAGCGCTGGAATCACCAGCATCGACAGCAGCGGCGCGCTGACCATGCCGCCGACCATCGGCGCGGCGATACGTTGCATGATTTCCGAACCGGTGCCGCCGCCCCACATGATCGGCAACAGCCCGGCCATAAT
Organism: Dickeya dadantii NCPPB 898; assembly: GCF_000406145.1. NCBI lineage: Bacteria > Pseudomonadati > Pseudomonadota > Gammaproteobacteria > Enterobacterales > Pectobacteriaceae > Dickeya > Dickeya dadantii. The sequence continues at coordinate 1,337,248 of NZ_CM001976.1, forward strand.
AGTGGCGACGGTCATCATTTTCGGGCGCACGCGCAACACCGCGCCTTCGCGGATGGCGGCCGTCAATTGATCGTCGGTCAGCGGTTGCCCCGGCTGGCGGTGTTTTTCCACCGCGTGATTCAGGTACAGCAGCATGATCACGCCAAACTCCGCCGCCACCCCGGCCAGCGCGATGAATCCCACCGCACCGGCGACAGATAAATTATAGCCGAGCAGATACAACAGCCAGACGCCGCCGATCAGCGCAAACGGTAGTGTACCCATAATCAGCAGCGCGTCTTTGATCTGACCGAAAGTCATGTACAGCAAGATGAAAATAATCAGCAGGGTGAAGGGCACCACCAGCTTCATGGTTTCCGTGGCGCGCTCCAGATACTCGAACTGGCCGGACCAACTGACCGAGATGCCCTGCGGCAACGTGACCTGCTGCGCCACCTGGCGTTGCATCTCCTCCACGGCGGATTTCAGGTCGCGCCCGCGCAGGTCGACATAAATCCAGTCGGACAGACGGCCGTTTTCGCTTTTCAACATCGGCGGTCCTTCGCTGACGCGCACATCGGCCAGATCGGACAGCGTCAGGCGTGCGCCGCTCTGCGTCACCACCGGCAGATTTTTCACCGCGTCTACCGAGTCCCGAATTTCGCGCGGGTAACGCACGTTGATCGGGTAGCGCTGGCGGCCTTCCAGCGTTTCGCCGATATTTTCCCCGCCGATCAGGGTAGCGACCATCGACTGCAACTCCTGCACCGACACGCCATAGCGGGCGGCTCGCCGCCGGTCGATATCGATATCGATATAGCGCCCGCCCGCCAGCCGTTCCGCCAGCGCCGACGTCACGCCGGGCACGCGCTTCACCACCTGCTCGATTTGCGCCGCTATTTGTTCGATATCATGCAGATTGTCGCCGTTCACCTTGATGCCGACCGGGCTTTTGATGCCGGTCGCCAGCATGTCGAGCCGGTTGCGGATCGGCGGCACCCACACATTGGCGATGCCGGGAAGGCTGACGGTCTGGTCCAGCTCGGCGATCAGTTTGTCCATGGTCATGCCCGGCCGCCACTGTTCCCGTGGTTTCAAACGGATGGTGGTTTCCAGCATGGTCAGCGGCGCCGGGTCGGTGGCGCTGTCGGCGCGGCCTGCCTTGCCGAACACGCTATCCACTTCCGGCACGGTTTTGATCAGCCGGTCGGTCTGTTGCAACAGTCGGGCGGCCTCGCGCGGCGAAATGCCGGGCAGGGTGGACGGCATATACAGCAGGTCGCCTTCGTCCAGCGGCGGCATGAATTCGCTGCCGAGACGGGCGAGCGGGAACAACGTCAACACCAGCAACGCCAGTGAAACCGCCAGCGTGGTTTTGGGAAACCGCAGCACCTGCCGTAATACCGGTTGATACAGGGCGATCAGCCAGCGGTTTAGGGGGTTGGCCTGTTCGTCGGGAATGCGGCCACGCACGAAATAGCCCATCAGTACCGGCACCAGCGTGATCCCCAGACCGGCGGACACCGCCATCGCGTAGGTTTTGGTGAACGCCAGCGGCGAGAACATGCGGCCTTCCTGCGCTTCCAGCGAGAACACCGGAATAAACGACAGCGTGATGATCAGCAGGCTACAGAATAGCGCCGGTCCTACTTCCGTCGCCGCCTGGGTGGCAAGCTGCCACCAGGTAGCGTTATCCGGCTCACGGTCCGGGTGTTGATGTCGCCACTGTTCGATCACTTTGTGCATGTTCTCGATCATCACAATAGCGGCGTCCACCATGGCGCCGATAGCGATGGCGATCCCGCCCAACGACATAATGTTGGCGTTGATGCCCTGATAACGCATGATGATAAACGCGCCCAGAATCCCCAGCGGCAGGCTGATGATTGCCACCAGTGAGGAGCGGAAGTGAAACAGGAACAACGAGCATACCAGCGCCACCACCACGAACTCTTCCAGCAATTTGTGGCTGAGGGTGGTGATAGCGCGCTCGATCAGCGGCGCGCGATCGTAAGTGGTGACGATCTCCACCCCGGCGGGCAGGCTTTGGCGGATCTGCTGCAGGCGGGCATGCACCGCCCGCAACGTCTCCAGCGCGTTTTTACCGGAGCGCATCACAATAACGCCGCCCGCCACTTCGCCTTCACCGTTAAGCTCGGCAATGCCGCGGCGCATTTCCGGGCCTTGTCGTAAGGTGGCGACATCCTGCAACAGCACCGGAATACCGTCGCGCCGGCCTACCGCTACGTTGAGAAAGTCTTCCGCTTTCAGCAGATATCCGGAGGTGCGCACCATGTACTCGGCTTCACCCAGCTCGATAACCGAGCCGCCGCTTTCCTGATTGGCCGCCCGCAGCGCGTCGATCACCTGCTGGTGCGTGACGTTGAGGGCGCGCAGCCGTTCCGGATTCAGTACCACCTGATACTGCCGCACCATGCCGCCGATACTGGCGACTTCCGCCACATTGGGCACGGTTTTCAGCTCATATTTCAGCAGCCAGTCCTGAATGGCGCGCAAATCCGCCAGATTGTGCCGGCCGCTGCGATCGACCAGTGCGTATTCATAGATCCAACCGACCCCGGTGGCGTCCGGCCCCAGTGAGGCTTTCGCCTCAGTGGGCAGGGTGGATTGTACCTGACTCAGGTATTCCAGTACGCGAGAGCGCGCCCAGTACGGGTCGGTACCATCCTCAAACAAGACGTAGACGTAGGCGTCGCCAAACATGGAAAAGCCGCGCACGGTCCTGGCGCCGGGCACCGACAGCATGGTGGTGGTCAGCGGATAGGTAACCTGATTTTCCACCACCTGTGGCGCCTTGCCGGGATAGCTGACGCGGATGATCACCTGGACGTCGGAGAGATCCGGCAGCGCATCCAACGGTGTTTTTTGCAGCGAAATTACCCCCCAACCGGCCATCAACAGCGTGGCGATCAGTACCAGAAAACGGTTTTTGATTGACCATCGAATCACCGCAGCAATCATAGGTGGCCTCCGTGAGCCGCGGCGACGACAGGCTGGATATCCAGCAGCCGCGCACCGTTATCATCCAGCCGGAAACGAAATGTCACCGTCATGCCGGGCTGGAGATTCGCCGGCAGCGCAGCGCCGTCGAAGGTGAAATCCATGGTCATCGGCGGCCAGTCCAGCGCCGGCACCGCATCGTGGGCGAGGGTGACCTGTTTGCCGTTGATGGCTTTGATCACCCCCTTGGTCTGGTAACCGCTGGTGGGCGTGGCCGCGGGTGGCGGGGTCTTGTCCTGCGCGGTGTCGCTAAAGGCGGTCAGCGCGCTGCGCAGGCTGGCCTCGGAGTCGATCAGGAACTGGCCGGAGATCACCACGTTGTCGCCGTCGTTAAGACCCGAGCGGATTTCCGCCCAGCCGTCCTGAATGACGCCCACCTCAACCGGGCGCGGCGTGAAATAGCCCTTACCGTCGTTCAGTAATACCCGATTCTGCCGGCTGCTGACCAGCAGTGCCTGTTGCGGAATCATCAGCGCCTGACGAGCGGCGCCGGCGGCAAGCCGCACGGTCAGGTACATACCGGGCTTGAGGCGCTGCTGGCGGTTGTCCAGTATTACGCGGGCTTTCAGCGTGCGGGTGGCGCTGTCGAGTTGCGGCAGCAGTTCGGCGATGCGTCCGTGGAAGGTGTCGTCCGGCCAGCTATCACTGATGGCGAGCATCTCATCGCCGAGATGTAACGCCGCCGCCTGCGCTGCCGGATATTCCACCTCAACCCACACCGGGTCGAGGCTGGCCAGCTCAAACAGCGGTTGTGCCGGGGTTAACTGGGCGCCGGTGCGGACATCCAACCGATTGATGTAGCCGTTCTCCGGCGCGGTGATGGTCAACCGGGGTTGCGGTTTGCCGCTGCGTTCCACCTGACGAATGACGCTTTCCGGCATGAACATCAGCGCCAGCTTTTGTCGCGCGGCCTGGCTCAACTCCGGGTCCCCTAACTGGCGTACCGCCAGATACTCCTGCTGGGCGGCCGCCCAACTCGGGTTCCACAGCACCGCCAGCGTTTGGCCTTTCTGCACCGGCTGTTGCACCGCGCTGACGTTAAGTTGTTCGACCACGCCGCCGCTGGGCGCCACCAGCGTGCGCAAGGTGCGCTCATTGAGCGCCACGGTACCGTAACCGGTGGCCTGCGGCCGCAGTTCGCGGCGTTCGGCCCGGGCGGTGCGCACGCCAAGATTTTGCTGCTGGCGCGGGCTGACCGTCACGCCGCCGTTATCCTGCACTTCATCGGCGTAGCGCGGCGTCAACGGCATATCCATAAACGGCGATTTACCGGGCTGATCGAAGCGTTTATCCGGCACCATCGGATCATACCAATAGAGTACCTTGCGCCCGCCGTTGGCGTCGGGCGTTGCGGCGGCGCCAGGCATTGTCGTGCCGGTGGCGCGATTGCCGCTGTAGTAGCCAGTTGAGTAACCGGCTGCGGCCGCCGCCAATGCCACGGCAATCAGGCTGACAGTAAAAGTTCGGTTCATTTTGCGGCGGTTCCTTGTGGCGTCAGGTAGCGGAGGGCGGCCCACAGCGCCGCCATATCACGGGCGGCGTTCTGTGCGGCGATGCGGCTGTCCAGCAGCGCGCGACGGGCTTCCAGCACGCCGGCCAAATCGCTGCCGCCGCTCAGGTACTGGCTTTGCAGCAGCCGGATGCGCTGTTGCTGCAGTGGCAACACCTCGTCGTTTTGACGATGCCAGCGCGACTGCGCCGCCTGATACTGCGCCAGCAGGGTGTCGAGTTGCGCCCGGTGTTCCCGTTGGGCGAGTGCGACCCGGTCGCGGGCTTCCATACTGCGGGCCACGTCGGCGGCGTGATCTTTATCCTGCCGCCGGGACTGGAACAGCGGCAAATCCATGCTGATCTCGACGCCGGCCATATCGTCGAAGTTGTTGCCGCGGCGGCCGTAATAGACTTCGACGCCGATATCCGGGATCGCCGCGACCGCGGATTGCGCCGCCCTGGCCTGCGCCAGCCGGGTTTCCTGCTCGGCCTGGGCGATTTCCGGATGATCGGCGATGGCGGCGTACAGCACCGCCGGGTCTGCGGGCAGGCCTTCGAAACGAGGCAGCGGCCCTTGCGTGGTGACATCGGCGACGCCGGTCAGCCGGGTCAGCCGCGTTTGCGCGATGGATGCATCACGGGTGGCGTCCGCCAGCCGATCTTGCATGGCGGAGAGCGTCAGCCGGGCATCCAGCACCCTGGTCGATTCGCCGCCGGCCGTTACGCCGGCTTTCTGAACGCTAATCTGTCGTTGGCTTTCCTGCACCAGCGCGTTGACTTCCTGCAATATCTGGCGGGAAAGCGCCAGTTCCAGCCAGGCCTGCGCGGTATCGCGTTGCAGTTGGGCGCGCAGGGTTTCGCTGTTGCCGCGCACGGTGTCGGCTTCCGCCAGAATGGTTTGCGCCTTGCGTTCGCGCTTGGTGGCGCTGACGTAAGTCTGCATGATACCGACGCGTTGCATGGTCATGCCTTCGCGCGTCAGGCGCTGGTTGTTATTACCGCCGAGCGGTACGTTTTCGATGCCGTATTTCAGCTGTGGGTCCGGCAGTTGTGTGGCGGAATCGGCCATGTTTTGCAGCGCGTTCATCCGGTGCTGGTTGGCTGACAGGTCGGCGGAATACTGTTCCGCCGCCTGTAGCGCGCCATCCAGATCCAGTGCCGCCGCGAATGACGCGGCAGGCAGCCACAACAACATCGCCAGCCACGCGCGCGGAGCGCGGAGCGTGCGTGTGAGCATGGTAGTCTCCGGTCAGTTTTGCTGCGGTGTGATGTCAGTCAGGGTGTAGCCGTCCGCGCTTTGCACGAAGCTGAAACTGGCCGTGCTGCCCAGCGGCAGCGGCGCCCGGTTATCGTTTGCAGGCAGGCGGAAGGTCATGGTCATCGCCGGCCAGCGCAAGGCGGGAATCGCCGCATGCGCCAGCGTGACGCCGCTAGCGTTCCACTGTTTGATGATGCCGCTGGAGTGGTAGACCGTTGACGACTCGGAGGGAGAGGACGACATGCCGTTATGGTTCATCTCGCCGCTCATGGAATGGGACATGCCGTTCATGCCGCTCATGTCGCTGGTCATGGTGTGAGTCTGGTGCTGGTCAGCCAGCAGTGGGGCGGAAAATAATGTGGAATACAGCAGGGTGGCGACGGCCACGGAAAGTGTACGCATGATAATAGCTCCATAAATACGATAAATAACAAGTTATTGCGCAAAAGCGCACGACGGTTGTTTATCGCGGAGGCTATTCTCTGAATCGGCAAAAACGAATTTCGGCGGGCGGGCCGGCGACCGGCGGTGTAAACCAGCGGTTGCTGCCGGTGGCGACGGGTTCCGGCGGCTGAACAGGCAGCAGTTCGCTGCTGGCAGGCAGCGCCAGTAGCGATAACGACGGTAAATCCTGACTGGCGGTGTCGGGCTGACAATGTTTCTCGCACAGCGGGCTGACGTCAGCGGTAGTCTGAATGCCCTGAGCGGCCGGCATATCGGGCATGACGGCGTCCGGCTGCATGCGATGAGCATCATGCTGAATACTCACCGGCGCGACGGTTACGGCAAGATCGCAGCGGTGGCCGGCCACCGCCAGTTGGGCATTCAGCAGTAGCCAGCATAGCGCCAACATCCAGCCCCATCCGCTTTTATAGCGCAGATGTCGCAGGCTGAGTGGATGATGGCGCGAAGCGGTCATGAGGCGAATGTCCTTATAAAAAGTGCAGCCAGTGTAAGAGGCGCAATCCGCGCCGGACAAGCAGGAATTTGCACAGATTTGTAAAGAGCCAGCAGTGCTGGCTCTCTGGTGGCATCAATCCGTCGGGTTTTTAGCCTGATTGACACTAAACGCATACCGGGTGAGCGAGCGATAGCGCTTGCCGGGCTTCAGCCAGCAGTCGGGTTGCGGCCAGTCCGAATGATTGGGGCTGTCCGGCAGAAATTCGCTTTCCAGCGCCAGCCCGGCGTGGTTGGCATAAGGCGTGCCGTCGCGTGACGGCGTACCGGCCAGAAAGTTGCCGCTGTAAAGTTGCAACGCCGGCGCGCTGGTATAAACCTGCATCTGGACCTTGCCGTCTGCCGACCACAGGCTGGCGGCCGGACTTTCAGTGGAGCCGCCGGTGCGGTGCAGCAAGAAGGCGTGGTCGTAACCGCGAACGGCCTGCTGGTCCGCATCGGCCAGAAAATCCTGCATCAGGGTCTTGGGCTGGCGAAAGTCGAAGCTGCTGTCCGCCACATCCCGCAATGTATCGCCGGGAATACCATCCTGATTTACCGGCAGGTAGTAATCCGCCATCAGTTGCAACTGGTGATGCCGCACGTCGCTCGGTTCGCTGTCGAGGTTGAAATAGGCATGGTTGGTCAGGCACACCGGGCAGGGTTGGTCTACCTCGGCCTGATATTCAATGTCCAGCGCGTTCTGGTCGATCAGTTGATAACTGACCTGTGCGGTCAGCGCGCCGGGAAAGCCCTGATCGCCGTCCGGCGAATGCAACTGGTAGATGACCTGATCGTCACTCTGCTTGAGAATTTGCCAGCGCCGGGCATGAAAACCGTCCGGTCCGCCATGCAATTGGTGCGCGCCCTGATTGGCGTGCAGGCGGGTGACCGTATCGCCCTGACGCAGGGTGGCGTTGGCGATGCGGTTAGCGTAGCGCCCCACCGACGCGCCCAGATAAGCAGCCTGATGCGGGTACTGTTCAGGCGCGCAGCCCAGCAGTACTTCACGGGTTGTGCCGCCGGGCAGCGGCAACTGACAGGAGAGCCAGGTGGCTCCCCAATCCATCAACGTTACCCGCGTACCGTGACGATTTTGCAGTACGGTCAGCTGAAACGGCTGACCATCCGGAGCGAGCGCCGTTTGCGGCGCGCGCGGTTCAACAGGGTCATTCGACATAACCGGCTCCTGGCGAGGCCTGACAGACGTAACAGGTGGGCTGTAATCCGGTTTTCGCCGGATACTCCCGCATCACGGCATTTTGCACCGCCGTCACGTGCTGTTGTGGGATCAGCGCCACGATACAGCCACCAAATCCGCCGCCGGTCATGCGCACGCCGCCTTCGGCGCCGATCACCGCCTTGACGATCTCCACCAGCGTATCAATCGGCGGTACGGTAATCTCGAAGTCATCCCGCATTGAGACGTGAGAAGCGGCCATCAGTTCGCCCATCTGGCGCAGATCGCCGCGCGTCAGCGCATCGGCCGCCGCCAGCGTGCGGGCGTTTTCGGTGATGATGTGGCGGGCGCGACGGGCCACCACCTCATCCAGCCCGGCGACGTGGGCGGCGAAGTCGGCTTCGCTGACATCACGCAGCGCCTTGACCTGAAAATGGCGCGCCGCCGCTTCGCACTGCTGGCGGCGGGTGTTGTATTCGCTGTCCACCAGGCCGCGCTTGACGTTGGAGTTGATAATCATCACCGCCACGTTGTCCGGCATCGACACCGCGCGAGTTTCCAGCGAACGGCAGTCGATCAGCAACGCATGGCCGCGCTTGCCCTGAGCCGAAATCATCTGATCCATGATGCCGCAGTTGCAGCCGACGAACTGGTTTTCCGCTTCCTGGCCGTTGAGCGCCAGCGCCACATTGTCCAGCGGTAGCTGGTACAGCGCCTGAATCGCCTTGCCGACCGCCACTTCCAGCGACGCTGATGAACTCAGTCCCGCGCCCTGCGGTACGTCGCCGCTGATCACCAGATCCGCGCCGCCGAAGGCATCGCTGCGGGTTTTCAGATGCTTGATGACGCCGCGTACATAATTCGCCCATTGCCATTGCGGATGATGTTCGATCGGCGCGTCCAGCGAAAACTGATCCTGCTGGTTGTCGTAGTCCACCGCGATGACGCGGATTTGCCGGTCATCGCGCGGCGCGGCGCTGATGGTGGTCGAATAGTTGATGGCGCACGGCAGCACAAAGCCATCATTGTAGTCGGTGTGTTCCCCTATCAGGTTGACCCGGCCCGGCGCTTGTACGGTAAGGGCTGCCGGGTAACCGAACTGCTGCTGGAAAACCGCCTGGGTGCGTGCTGATAAGGTCATGCCTGAACTCCTGAATCACGGTAATGAATATCGCTGACCGCCCGCAGCCGCTCTGCGGCTTGTTCGGCGGTCAAATCGCGCTGGGTTTCCGCCAGCATTTCGTAGCCCACCATGAATTTGCGCACCGTGGCGGAACGCAGCAGCGGCGGATAGAAGTGGGCGTGCAACTGCCAGTGTTGGTGGTCGCCGTCGGTAAACGGCGCGCCGTGCCAGCCCATCGAGTACGGGAATGAGGTCTGAAACAGATTGTCGTAACGGCTGGTGAGTTTCTTCAACGCCAGCGCCAGATCCTGACGCTGCTCCGTGGTGATGTCCGGCAGGCGCAGGGTGTGGGCTTTGGGCAGCAGCAACGTTTCAAACGGCCAGGCCGCCCAATAGGGCACCACCGCCAGCCAGTGCTCGGTTTCCACCACATGGCGCGCGCCGTCCTGCAATTCGCGTTGCAGGTAATCCACCAGCAACGGCGAGCCGTACTGCTGGAAATAGTCGCGTTGCTGCCGGTCTTCCCGTTCCGCCTCGTTGGGCAGAAAATCGTTGGCCCAGATCTGACCGTGAGGATGCGGGTTGGAGCAGCCCATCGCCGCCCCCTTGTTTTCAAACACCTGCACCCACGGGTAGGTTTGCCCCAGTTCGGCGCTCTGCCGTTGCCAGGTGGCGACCACCTGTTCCAGCGCGCCGAGCGACAGCTCCGGCAGGGTTTTGCTGTGATCCGGCGAAAAGCAGATCACCCGGCTGGTACCGCGCGCGCTTTGGCAGCGCATCAGCGGGTCGCTGTTTTCCGGCGCCGCCGGGGTATCGGCCATCAGCGCGGCGAAATCGTTGGTGAAAACAAACGTGTCCTGATAGTCGGGGTTGGTATCCCCGGTCGCCCGCGTGTTGCCGGGGCAGAGGAAACAGCTGGGATCGTGCGACGGCAACGGGTCGGACGATACGCTTTCCTGTTGCCCCAGCCACGGGCGTTTGGCGCGGTGCGGCGATACCAGTACCCACTGACCGGTCAGCGGGTTGTAGCGACGGTGCGGATGTTCAACGAGGTCAAAATACGCCATGGGATACCTTACTCTGTCATCGGGAAACGGCGTCATCGAAAAGCGATGCGTCCTGAAAAACGGTTATTTGGTTCAGTCAGTCCGAAAAGCCATTCGGATGGCGTGACTGCCAGCGCCAGGTATCGGCGGCCATCTCGTCCAGCGTCCGGCTGACGCGCCAGTTGAAGTCGCGGGCGGCTTTTTCCGCGTCGGCCCAGTAAGCGGGCAGGTCGCCGTCGCGACGGGGCGCGAAATGGTACGGCAGCGGCTTGCCGCAGGCGCGGCTGAAGGCTTCTACTACCTGAAGTACGCTGTAACCGACGCCGGCGCCGAGGTTATAGATGTGTACGCCGGGTTTGCCGTGCAGGGTATTCATGGCGGCGATATGACCATCGGCCAAATCCACTACGTGGATATAGTCCCGTACGCCGGTGCCGTCGACGGTCGGATAATCGTTGCCGAAAATCGCCAGCGAGTCGCGGCGACCCACCGCCACCTGGGCGATGTAAGGCATCAGGTTATTGGGCACGCCCTGCGGGTCTTCTCCCATTTCGCCCGACGGATGCGCACCCACCGGGTTGAAGTAGCGCAGCAGCACCACGCTCCAGTCCGGTTCCGCGCGCTGCAAATCCTGCAGGATCTGCTCTACCATCAGTTTGCTGCGGCCGTAAGGGCTGGCGGGGGTGCCGGTGGGGAAACTTTCCTGATACGGGATCTGCGGCTGGTCGCCATACACGGTAGCGGAAGAGCTGAAAATCAGCGTCTTGACGCCCGCGTGTTTCATGGCTTCCACCAGCGTCAGTGTGCCGTACACGTTGTTGTCGTAGTAGCTGATGGGTTCGCGTACCGATTCGCCTACTGCTTTAAGGCCGGCGAAGTGGATCACCGCGCCAATATCATGTTCGGCAAAAATAGTCTGCAACAGGCCGCTATCGCGGATATCGCCCTGATAAAACACCGGCGTCTGTCCGCTGACGTGGGCAATGGCCTTTGTCACGCTGGATTTGCTGTTGCATAGGTTGTCGAGAATAACCGGCTGATGACCGGCGGCGATCAGTTGTACACAGGTATGACTGCCAATGTAACCGATACCACCTGTAACCAATACTTTCATAATGACCTCTGTTGCAGAAAACTGGTTGGGAAAATAGCACGACCGTAGCGGGAAAAAGGTGATCAACGCCTTAAATAGCGATAATTAAGGCGATACAGCTCGATCGATGTGTCTGGGTGAGGTTATAGGATATCAATATAGTATGATGCGGTACTAGGGAAAATACTCTGTATTTTTTTGTGGTAACGTTATCACAAAGTGGGCGAAATGACGGTTTCGCCGCAAGCGAAACCGTGTTGTGAGCGATCAGCGGTTTTCTATCAGGTAGCGGTAGCCGTCGCCGTCCGGTACGAAAGTCAGGCGGTGGGTGATGCAGTCCGGCGCGTCTTCCGCATGGTGGGAGACGAACAGCAGTTGGGTTTGTCCCTGACCGATCAGAATATCCAGCCAGCGGCGGATAAGCTGACGGTTGAGCGGGTCTAATCCCTGCAACGGCTCATCGAGGATGAGTAACGCCGGATGTTTCACCAGCGCGCGGACAATCAGCGCCAGCCGTTGCTGGCCCCAGGACAATGACTGGAACGGGGCGTCGGCCAAGCTGTCCGGCAGACCGAGCAACGCCAGCCACTGGGCGACCAGAAAACGCTGGCGGTCGGATACCGCCTGATAAATGCCGATGGAGTCGAAGAAGCCGGAGAGGATCACGTTGCGCAGGCTGGTGCTGACGCGGTACTCCAGATGCAGGCTGCTGCTGACGTAGCCGATGTGGCGCTTGATGTCCCAGATGGTTTCGCCGCTGCCGCGACGACGGCCAAACAGCGTCAGGTCGTTGCTGTAGCCCTGCGGGTGGTCGCCGGTGATCAGGCTAAGCAGGGTGGACTTGCCGGCGCCGTTCGGCCCGACGATTTGCCAGTGCTGGCCCGGCAGCACTTCCCAGCTCAAATCGTCCAGAATGCGGCGATCGTTGTAGCTCACCACGCCGTGCAGCAGACGAATGCGGGGCTGATCCGGCGGCAAGGTCGGGCGCTGGGTCGGGTCTTCCGCTTCCGGTAGCGCGGTATCGGCCAGGGTTTCGCTGTGCGCCAGTTGCGACACCAGTGCATCGGATAAAATCGCCTCGCGTGCGCCTTGCCGGGTCAGGGTACAATCCGCCAACACGCCGACCTGGCCGACAAACACCGGAATATCTTCAAAGCGGTTGAGAATCAGCACCAGTGTTTGCCCCTGCGCCGCCAGCGACGCCAGCAGGTCGGTCAACTGCGCGCGCGAGGCGACGTCCAGCCCGTCGAACGGTTCGTCGAGAATCAGCAGGTCCGGCTGCGCCATCAGCGCCTGACACAGCATGGTCTTGCGGGTTTCGCCGGTAGAGAGGTATTTGAAGCGCCGGTCCAGCAGAGGGAGGATGCCGAATTGCGTCGCCAACTGACGGCAGCTTTCGGCGTCGTGCACGCTGTCCTGAATCACTTCGGCGGTGGTGCGCCCGGTATCGTCCTCGTCGGCGCTCAGCATATCGGTGTTGTTGCGCTGCCACTCCAGCGACACCAACTGTTGCAGTTGTTCGAAGGAGAGGCGCGCCACGCGCTGGAAGTCGCATTGGCGTTGCCCTGACAACAGCGGCAACTCGCCGGAGAGCGCGCGCGCCAGCGCCGATTTTCCGCTGCCGTTGGCGCCGACGAACGCCCAGCACTGCTCCTGGTGCATCGTGAGTTCATCCAGACGCATCATCCGGGTATCGCTTAACCGGAACTGTGCCTGATGGATGTGCAGCAATGACATGATGATTCCCTTTGCAAAATGACAGAACAACGTCTACGGGTAAAGGGAAGCGGCCGGCTTGTCAAGGTGCGTTGTGCCGTGTGCGCGTTAACACAGCGTGGCGATAATCACCCGGTCGGCGTTAAAGCTGGCGTAAACCGCCATCTCCGGCTGTAGCCCCTGTTGTGTTACGTCATCATTGGGCAGGGTGGCGCACACCACTTCGCCGCCTTCCAGCGTCACCAGTACTTCGCTTTGCGCCGTGCCGGGCTGCAGATGACTGATGCGGCCGGGCAGGACATTGTCGTGAGCGGGTGCCGCTGCGGTTTGCGGGGTAACGGCGACCCAAGGCGCTTTAATTAGCGCCAGCACCTCTTTACCGCTGCTCAGTTGCAGCCGATCGGCGCTCTGCTGGGTCAGCGCGGCCTGAATGCGGGTATGACCATCCGCCAGCAGGATAGATAGATGCTGCTGCACCTGCTGCTGGTCGCGCGCCAGTACGGTGCCGAAAAACTGGTTGCGGGCGCTGGTTTGCAGCGAAAAACGGGCGATCGCCGCCAGCAGGCTATCTAGCGGCAGGTTATCGTCTTGAAGTACATCGAAGGCTTTTTGCTGAATTTGTCCCAACAGGTCATACAATTGCAGCAACCGTTCGCCATAACGTGTCAGCACTGCGCCGCCGCCGCCTTTGCCGCCGGTGGTGCGTTCAACGATGGTTTGCTCCGCCAACTGATTCATCTCGTTAATCGCGTCCCAGGCGCTTTTGTAGCTGATGTCGGCCAGCCGGGCTCCCTGACTGATGGAGCCGGTCTGCTGCACTTGCTTGAGCAGCGCGATGCGACGCGGGTCGGCGAATAGCCGCTGCTGGAGTTTCAGGGTAAGGAGAATTTCTGCTTGCATGATCACATCCGTATCTGGGTCGCTAATCGTTTGTATTGTCATCGTTTTGCGCGAAACAGGCAAACCGCACGAATGGCCGCTCTAATTCCGGCGATTCAGGTAAACTCATCGACAGTTATGGGGGTTAGCATAGTTTACCCTGAATCAATGAGAGACTGGCGGCGCAACGGCCAGCTACGGTGAAAGACGAGGTCGATATGTTGGAATTGCTGAAAAGCCTGCTGTTTGCGGTGTGCATGGTGCCGGTAATGATGGCGCTGATTCTGGGAGCCATTTATGGACTGGGCGAAGTCTTCAACCTGTTTTCCGCCATCGGTCATCGCGAGTCTTCAGTCGCGCGCAAATAATCCCTTCCCTGATTTCCCTTTCTGATGAATCCGGCATTTGCCGGATTTTTTTTGCTTAAGACTTTTTTTGCTTAAGAAAGAACAATGACAAGGCGGCCAGAATTCGGTATTTATCGTTATGTTACTAACTACACAACGAAAACCTCGGGAGACAAAATGAAACAGCAATGGACTTACTGGCTGACCGCCGCCGCGTTAACGCTGGGTATGAGCGCGAATACGGCGCTGGCGCAGGACAAGGTAACCGTGTTTGCCGCTGCCTCGCTGACCAATGCGTTGCAGGATATCGCCGCGCAATACCAAAAAGAAAAACAGGTTTCCATCGTGGCGTCTTACGCCTCGTCGTCGACGCTGGCGCGTCAGATTGAACAAGGGGCGCCTGCCGACCTGTTTATCTCGGCGGATCAGCAGTGGATGGATTATGCCCAGGGTAAGCAACTGACCGAAAACGACACCCGTTACACCCTGCTGGGGAATCAACTGGTGGTGATTGCGCCCAAGTCTGCCGAGACCAAAGGGTTCAAGATCGACGATAAAACCGACTGGAAAGGCCTGCTGAAAGGCGGACGTCTGTCGGTAGGCGACCCGGATCACGTGCCGGCCGGTATCTACGCCAAAGAGGCGCTGCAAAAACTGAATGCCTGGGACACGCTGTCGCCGCTGATGGCTCGCGCCAATGACGTGCGTGCCGCCATGGTGCTGGTAGAACGTGAAGAAGCGCCGCTGGGGATTGTTTACGGGTCGGACGCGGTCGCCAGCACCAAAGTGAAAGTGGTCGGCATTTTCCCGGACAATACCCACAAACCGGTGGAATACCCGATGGCTATCGTCAAAGGGCACAACACCCCGGCGGTTAAAGCCTTCTTTGATTACCTGAAAACGCCTCAGGCGGCGGTAGTGTTTAAACAATACGGATTCACGCCGGTTAATGCTGCTCAGTGATTACGAATGGCAGGCGGTATCGCTGAGCCTTAAGGTATCGCTGGTGGCGGTCAGTTGTAGTTTGCCGGTGGGCATTCTGGCCGCCTGGGTGCTGGCGCGTTGCCGTTTTGTCGGCAAATCGCTGCTGGACAGCGTGATCCACCTGCCGCTGGTGCTGCCGCCGGTGGTGATCGGCTATCTGTTGCTGATCATCATGGGGCGCAAAGGCGTGGTCGGCAGTTGGCTCTATAACTGGTTCGGTTTCAGCTTCAGTTTCAGCTGGCATGGCGCGGCGCTGGCCTCGGCGGTGGTGGCGTTCCCGCTGATGGTGCGCGCTATCCGGCTGGCGCTGGAGGCGGTGGATACCCGGCTGGAGCTGGCGGCGCGCACGCTTGGCGCCGGTCGCTGGCGGGTGTTTTTCACCATCACGCTGCCGCTGACGCTGCCCGGCATCATTGTCGGCACCGTGCTGGCGTTTGCCCGCTCGCTGGGGGAGTTCGGCGCCACCATCACCTTTGTTTCCAACATTCCGGGGGAAACCCGCACCATTCCGAATGCCATGTATACGCTGATTGAAACGCCGGGCGCGGAAATGCAGGCCGCCCGGTTGTGCATCATCGCCATCGCGCTGTCGCTGGTGTCATTGTTGTTGTCGGAATGGCTCACGCGCTGGAGCCGCAAGCGGCTGGGGGGATAATGCTGCAACTGGATTTTACTCAGCAACTGGGCGACCTGACGCTCAACATCGCCACCCAGCTTCCCGCCAGCGGGATTACCGCGGTGTTTGGGGTATCCGGCGCCGGCAAAACCTCGCTGATCAACGCCATCGTGGGCCTGACCCGGCCGGATAAAGGACGGATTCAGCTCAACGACCGGGTGCTGTCCGACCGCGAGCGGGGAGTGTTTCTGCCGCCGGAAAAACGCCGCATCGGCTACGTTTTTCAGGATGCGCGGCTCTTCCCGCACTACCGGGTGTTGGGGAATCTGCGTTACGGCATGGCGGCGCAGATGCAGACGCAGTTCGACGATATCGTGCAGTTGCTCGGCATCGGGCATTTGCTCAAGCGTTATCCGCTCACCTTGTCCGGCGGCGAAAAACAGCGGGTGGCGATTGGCCGCGCGCTGCTGACCGCGCCGGAATTGCTGCTGATGGACGAACCGCTGGCGTCGCTGGATGTGCCGCGCAAGCGCGAACTGCTGCCCTATCTGGAGCGGCTGGCCCGCGAGGTCAACACGCCGATTTTGTATGTCAGCCACAGCCTGGAAGAGGTACTGCGACTGGCGGACAAGGTGCTGGTGCTGGACAAAGGGCAGGTCAAGGCCCAGGGTTCGCTGGAAGAGGTGTGGGCCAGCAACGCGCTGCGGGCCTGGCTGCCGCGAGAAGAACAGAGCAGCATCCTGAAGGTGACGGTGATGGAGCACCATCCCCACTACGCCATGACCGCGCTGTCGCTGGGCGAACAGCCTCTGTGGGTCGGGCGCGTTGACGCGCCGCTTGCCTCGACGTTGCGCATCCGCATCAATGCGGCGGATGTGTCGCTGGTAACGCAGCGCCCGGCGGCGAGCAGCATTCGCAATGTGCTGTCGGCCAGCGTGGTGGAATGCCTTGAGGTAGGCGAGCAGGTTGAAGTCAAACTGGATATCGGCGGGCAGATCCTGTGGGCGCGTATCACTCCCTGGGCGCGGGACGAACTGGCGCTGACTTCCGGGCAGCGTCTGTATGCTCAGGTTAAGAGCGTTTCGATTACGGCTTAGGTTTCGTCGTGCAGATGTGTGGTTTGATTGTGGCGTAGCATCAGGGGTTGCCGGGTGTTTGTGGCATACCGGCTCGGGCGACGGAAGGTACGCCTGCAAATACGGCAACCACCGGTGTGCCGGTTCCCGTCATGTAATTATAAACCCCGTGTAACGGGGCATAATGAGTGACCACACCGTTATATCCAGGAATATCATGATGAAAAGCCTGGGGATCGGTTGCTGCGAGACGGTAAATGTAGTGGTTGATATTACCCTGTCGACCTTGCAATTCCACCCGTAGCGCCACTGCGCTGGCGAACTCGGGCGCGGCGAGGCTGGTGCCGTGCAAAACCCCCAGATTGCCGATGCTGTAGACGTATATAGCGCTACGGTCGGTATTGCCATGCCCATTGAGTGAGTCGTTTCCGCCGTTACATGGCTTTATCGCCGCAGGTGGACACCCGCCGGCATGCATGCCGATATCCGGTACGGCGCGCATCGCCTGCGTGCCGCCGCCCAGCAACGCGCGTTGGTAATCCGGTCGTGGATAAAGGGTGCTAAGCCCGCCGCCGGCGCCAAAATACCCTCCCGACAGCGTTGCGCCATTGCCAAAATAATCGGCGCGTCTGATGGGGTCCGCATAGCTGTTTTCTTGCAGGTACGTTTCATCCCGCGGGCCGGCGGCGTGAGTGGTTGTCAGGTTGGTTCCGCCAACCCCGGTGACCCAGGGGCTGATGGCTGGCCATTCTACGCTGGGGATAAACCTGCCTTTGCGGCCTTGGGTGGCGTTGTTTTTATCCGGGCAGGCCCGGCCGGCGTTATCGCCGGATGCGGCGACGAAGGTGATTCCCTGAGCGTTACCCTGACGGAAGACGGCATCGTATTGCTGAAGTATTTTCATGTACCGGTCACTACCGTTGTTGTAGGACGGGACATAAAACAATTCGCAGTCGCCAAAAGAGGAACTGACGATATCAGCCAGGTTATCCCTGACAATTTGCTGATAACTTGCCAGAATCGTGTCGTCATCCATATTGGGCATCACATACAGGATCAATCGAGCGCCGGGTGCGCCACCCAGCGCCATTTCTACATCTGCCGCCGCTTCGAACGCTGATTTGTCTTTTATTTCTTCCCGGCTAACGCCTGGTTGCGCGCCGTATACAAACCGGCGCGTATACACTCGGGGATTGTGCGCTGTTCCCGCATGAGCGGAAAAATTCTGCAGTGAAAAGTAGGCATCAATATCGGTATCCAGGACATCGCTGGCAGCCAGTATGGCGATCGTCGTACCGCTGCCATCCAGTCTGCGTGTCGTACCATTTCGGCTAATCATGGTCTGATAAGACGGATAGCCGTAGGCCTGCTTTAGGTCGTTATACCAATAGATATGTTGCGCGGAATGCGCCTTTGAAGACGAAGGATCGATGACGATATTCAGGCGCTTCGGCCAGCGGTCGGGGTTCAAGCCGATGATAATGGCACCCACCTGACGTAATTCGTCTGGCAGCGACGGTTCCCAGTTCTCCGGCATGCTGAGCCTTTTCACGCCTGCGCGGGATATGTGTATGGGTACACCGAAAACTCTGGCCGCATCAGCGACTCTGGCTATGATGTGCAGGTCGTTTCCCTGTTGATTAACCTGCATGTTCTGGCGCTTTAGCATTTCGGTCACGCGTGCTACGGCCTGAACTGACGGGCCGAAGCGACGGTCGAATTCATTCGGACTCAGCCAGTGGTGGTAAAGCGGCGATTGCGGGTCATGCTGTTGTTTAAGCAGGGCGTCAAGTTGATCGTTATTCTGCGGTGGCAGCAAGACATCAAATGACAGGGTGTCCGTAACGGAGGAAGGCCACTGTGGTTGTTGAGCATGGGTGGAATGAAGCATTGCTGCAATCAGCAGGGCTGCGAACACGGTCTGTTTTACCACGTCCTCTCCTTGTCATCGTAATGCTGAGCACGTAACCAAAACGACGGCGTTGACGTGAGCTCATGGACGTGATCCTGCGCC
This sequence comes from Dickeya dadantii NCPPB 898, assembly GCF_000406145.1. Classification (NCBI taxonomy): domain Bacteria; kingdom Pseudomonadati; phylum Pseudomonadota; class Gammaproteobacteria; order Enterobacterales; family Pectobacteriaceae; genus Dickeya; species Dickeya dadantii. Next base: position 1,356,007 of record NZ_CM001976.1, read on the forward strand.
GCACCGGATTAGCGGAGGGTGTGCAGATACAATTTAATGAAATAATAAAATACCGAAATTAATTTTTAATGACATTCATCGGGGCGAGGAAACATAAGATGGGTTATCGATTAACTGATTATTTTTTATAGAATTAATGTAGTTAGGCTCTGTCGGCCATGGAAATAACAGACGATTCCGAAGGCTTTGCCTGACAGACTAAAATCATAGCGGCGAGTTGTTATGACAGAAAGCTACCACACAGTAACAAGCTATCACACAACAGCAAGCCGGATGTTCCTGGCTCGCTGTTGTGGATAGATACGACCCGCATCGACGGGATGTAGGGTGGTTCAGGCCAGCACCCGGCTGCGAATCACCTCGGCGATGCCGGGTTGCTCGTTATGACCAATCACCAAATCGGCGTGCGCTTTCACGTCGTCGGCGCTGTTGCCCATCGCCACGCCCAGCCCGACGGTTGACAACATGCTGATGTCATTGAAATTGTCGCCGAACGCCACCACCTCGTTCATGCTGTACCCTTGCGATTCTACCCAACGTTGCAGCAGGCGGCCCTTGCTGTTGCCGGTCTGGGCGATATCCACCTGATCCATCCACGACCATTCGCAGGCCAGACCCAGTTCCTGTTCAACCAGTTGGGCGAAGTCGTTCAGCGCGGCGGTATCGGTGTGATGGGTGGCGAATTTCCAGATCGAACGGGCGTGCTCGGTGGCGGCCAGCAGGTCGTCCACCTGGCGAAATACCGGGCGCTGCGATTCGGGCAGATTTTCCGCCCAGACCTGAGTGCGGGTAATGTGGCCGGTAATGTGCTGGTAGAACATGGCGTCGTCCGCGTACATCAGGCCGTGGATGGCAAACTGCTGCAACCGTTGCAACACGCTTTTGGCTTGCGCCGGTGTGAGCGGGTTGGCTTCGGTGGTTTGCCCGGTCTGGTAGTCGTACAGATAGGTGCCGTTGCAGCAGATCGCCGGAGTGTCCAGCGCCAGCGCCTGATAGAACGGATGGATCGCCGAATGGTGGCGACCGGTCACGATGATGACCTTGATGCCCGCCTGTCTGGCCTGCGCCAGCGCTTGTAACGATTCCGGCAGAATGGTTTTCTTTTGCGTTAACAGCGTGCCGTCCAGATCGAGGGCAATGATGCGATAGGTCATGGTATTCTCATCGGGTTATCGGGTTCACTTCTTCCCGATGGTACACTGTCAGCCGCCCGGATCAACAGGCCCTTTTTCCGTGCCGGCTCTCATGCGAAAGTCGCCAATGTGAGCGTCGGCACCGATAAACGAGAGCATAGCCTGAGCGTAACGAGGCGCGCGCCTGCCGCCTCATTAAGGCCAACAAGGAGAATCGAATGCAGCAAGTGGTTTATATCGCCAGCCCGGAAAGCCAGCAGATCCATGTCTGGCAACTCTCTTCCAGCGGGGAACTGAGTCTGTTACAGGTGGTGGACGTGCCGGGGCAGGTACAGCCGATGGTCATCGCGCCGGATCAGCGCCACCTGTATGTCGGCGTACGCCCTGAGTTCCGCGTGATCAGCTATGGTATTGACGCTCAGGGGAAACTGAACGAAGCCGGCGTAGCGCCGCTGCCGGGCAGCCCGACGCACCTGTCTACCGATCAGACCGGGCGTTTCCTGTTTAGCGCGTCTTACAGCAACGCCTGCGTCAGCGTCAGCCCGATTGGCGATGACGGCGTGGCGCAGGCGCCGATCCAGCAACTGGACGGGCTGGAAGGCTGCCACTCCACCAATATCGACCCGGCTAACCGCGTACTGTGGGCGCCATGCCTGAAAGAAGACCGTATCCGGCTGTACGATGTCGGCAGCGATGGCCGCCTGGCCGCTCATCAGCCTGCCGAGCAGCGTGCGGCTGCCGGCGCCGGTCCGCGTCACATGGCGTACCATCCGAATCACCGTTTTGCTTACTGCATCAACGAACTGAACAGTTCGGTGGATGTGTTCGAACTGGACGCTCAGGGCGAAGGCCGTCGAATCCAGACGCTGAATGCCATGCCGGCCGATTTCACCGGCACCTGCTGGGCGGCGGATATCCACATCACGCCGGATGGCCGCCACCTGTACACCACCGACCGTACCGCCAGCCTGCTGAGTATTTTCCAGGTGTCGGCGCAGGACGGCACGCTGACGCTGGCTGGTCACCAGCCGACGGAAACCCAGCCGCGCGGCTTCAATATCGACCACCGCGGCCAGTTCCTGATCGCCGCCGGTCAGAAATCCCATCATATCGAGGTCTATCGTATCCAGCCGGATAACGGCGGCCTGACGCCGCTGGCTCGCTATCCGGTCGGTCAGGGACCGATGTGGGTGTCGGTGCTGGCGCTGGATTGATAACGGAGACAGGCAGATAACCGAGAAGTCACGCGCTGCGCTACCGCAGCGCGTATTCTCCCGGCGGGTTAGCCGCGGTACTCGATAATTGACAACCCGGCGTTGTAGTCGGTGCTGTAGATAATCCCTTGCGCATCGACAAACACGTCGCAGGACTGGATCACCTGAGGGCGGCCGGGGCGTTTATCGATCATGCGATCGGGCGCGGCGGGCACCAGCGCGCCGGTTTCTTTCGGCCGATATGGGTTGCTGATGTCGTAAGCGCGCACGCCGGCATTTTGGTAAGTGGCGAAAATCAACGTCGAGCTGATGAAGCTGCCCGGTCGGTTTTCATGCAAATTGTGCGGGCCGAAGTGCGCCCCTTTCTTCACATAATCGGTTTCGTTGGGCTGCGGGAAGGTGGCGATGCTTACCGGGTTGGACGGCTCGCGGATATCGAACACCCAAATCAGTTTTTCGCCGTCTTCCTGATTATCCAGCACCGCTTCATCCAGCACGATCAGCAGGTCACGGTCCGGCAACGGCAACGCGGTATGGGTGCCGCCGCCGAACGGCGGGCTCCAGTTGCGATGGCTGATGAGCCGAGGCTGGGTGCGATCGCTGACGTCCAGTAACGTCAGGCCGCCGTCGCGCCAGCTGCCGTAGGCGGTATCGCCGCTGACGATGGCGTGATGCAGCGCATAGCGTTTGCCTTCCGGCCAGTTCGGCGTTTCACCGCCGGCGGTGTGCATGCCCGGCAGCCAGTAACGCCCGGCGACTTGCGGTTTGCGCGGGTCGGCCAGGTCGATGGTCAGGAAAATGTAGTCGCTGTAGCCATCCAGCAGCGCGGAGACGTACGCCCAGCGGCCGCCCACGTACCAGATACGGTGGATGCCGATGCCGTCGAGCGGTAAAAAGCTGATTTCCCGCGGCTGGTCCGGGGTGGAAATATCGAAGATCCGTAGTCCGGCGCTCCAGCCTTTATCCTGCTGGCCGGTGCTGACCGTCTCCGCCACCGAACGGGTGTAGTAGACCTTTTCTTCTGCGAAGCGGGCGTCGGCGAACAGATCGCGCGCGTTGACCACCAGCAGCAGGTCATCGTGGGTTTGCAGATGGATATTCCAGGTGCCCGGCGGCGCGGCGATGAAACCGGCCGGTTTAGGTTTTTTTGGGTCTCGCACGTCAACGATGGAAACGCCCTGGGACACCATGTGTCCGATATAGGCGTAACCACGGTGAACCATGACCTGTACGCCATCAGGACGCCCGCCCTGATCGCTGTGTCCAATCAGCCGCATGTTGCGGCTGTATTCCGGCATGGGCAGGGGCGTTGATGCCATATAAGCCTCCGTTATGACAGACCTTTATTTGCTTTTGGCTTCCAGTGTAGCAAACCACGGCGCAGTAAAGTCACTGGTCTGGCCCCAGCCCGGGATGATTTTCGCCAGTCCCGCCACGTTGACCGGACCCGGTTGGCTCACCAGCAGCGCCTGCGGAATACTGGCGGCGCGGAACTCGTAGGTTGCCGGCGTCGGCTCGCCGGCGATCTTGTTGGCAACCAGACGCAGGTTGACCTTGCCAATCAGTTTCGGGTCCACCGCCACGCTGACTTTCCACGGGCTACTGGCTTCGCGCATCAGTTGCAGGTCCTGATTGGAGATGTCGATGCTGTAGAGTTTGATTTCGGTGCGGCCGTTTTCTTTCAGCGCTTTGTACGCGCCCTGACTGAAGGCGTCCCAGGCACCCCAGATAGCGTCAATCTTGCCTTTCGGGTATTTCGCCAGAATCGCGCCCACTTTATTGGCGGTATCGCCCTGCACATCGGAAGACACCGCGCCGATGGATTCCAGTTCTTTAATGCCCGGATTGTCTTTCAGGATCTGTTGGTAAGCCGCCTGACGGCGCTCCATCGGCGGGAAACCGGCCACCCACAGTTTGATGATGTTGGCTTTGCCGTTGAAATCCTTCACCAACTGGCCCAGCGATTCCTTGGTCAGCGAGGCATCGTCCTGCTGGGTGACGGTGACGCCCGGAATAGTGCGATCCACCGCGGTGTCAAACACCGCCACCTTGATGCCGCTGTCGACAATGCGCTGAATCAGTTCGGTGGAATAGGGCGCGCGGCCCTGCGACAGAATGATGCCGTCATATTTCTGGCTGATGGCCTGATTGACGAAGTCCTGAAATTTGGCGTCGTCGCCGTTGCTCAGGAAGGTGCTGACCTTGAATCCCAGCTTCTTGCCTTCTTCCAACACGCCGGAAACGAACTGGGTGGTGTTGTCGTCCGAACCGAGATTGCGGATCACGGCGATGCGCACCGGTCCCTGATGGTTGGCGATGGCTGCCGGAACCGGCGCAGCGGTGGCCGGCGTCTCCGCAGCCAGCGTGGAGAACGACGCCGTCAGGCTTAGGGCCAGCAGTGCGACAGGGAATTTCTTCATGATCAATCCTCGGTGTTGTGAAATCAGGTTTGCCAGCTTTATGGATATCTTTATGTCTGGATGTCTATTTTAGTGATGAGGAATCATAACGGGTAACATTGCGGCGTGCAAAGGGGGCGGGTTATGTCTTTTGGGTTTAGCTTATAACTTTTCGTTCAATGAGATACGGCGAGCAAACTGGCGGGAAGCTGGGGAGACGCTGGGGAAAAGAAACGCGTCCGACCAGCCGGCCGGACGCATCTGGTTGGGCTTATTGCCTGAAGAAGCGGATATCCTGGTCCAGTTTGCACAGGTAGCTCAGCGTGTTGCCACGCTGTTGCAGGCTGGGCAGGTTAAACATAAAGGTGGTGAATCGCACCGTGTTGTCCGGCAGAACCTGATAACGCATGAACTGCTGAATCGGCGTGTTGTCGTTGGCGACGGTGAAGTGCTCGTCGCTGAACGACAGCGTACCGGTGTCAATCAGACGATACGCGTTGATGTGCAGGCCGCCGCGGGTTTTGCTGGCCGGGGTACCTTCCTGCGGCGTACAGGCGGACAAATCGATGGTGACATTGACACTTTGGCCCTTATTCAGTGCGGTGATTACGTCATCGGCGCTTTTCAGCGACTTGGACGCCACGGCCGGCGTCGCGGTGACAAGCAGGGCTGCGCTCAGCAGCACAGGGGTAATACGGGACATTCGATATTCCTCCATGATCGATGATGGGTCGGGCGTCGTGACTATCACGTACGGCACGAAGCACACATGGCGCGAAGGTGCAGGCCAACACGCATGCAGCTGAGTGCGTGGCGTGATAATCACGACCAGGCACTGTTTATCACGGCTGTGGCGAAAGCGCTATGCTGTTTGTCCGAATAACGGCATGGTCGGAGGTGTAAACGGAGTGAGATATGCGGCAGAGCGACGTGGGGCGACGGGGGCGTCAGGCGAAGAGGGTGTCAGACGAAGAGGGTGTCAGACGAAGAGGGTGTCAGGCCGGATGAGCCGGCCTGACGCGAATGGACTTACTTGATTTGCATCCCTGGTTGGGCGCCGCTGTCGGGACTCAGCAGGAAAATGTCTTTCCCGCCGGGACCAGCGGCCATCACCATGCCTTCGGACACGCCAAAGCGCATTTTACGCGGCGCCAGATTGGCGACCATCACCGTCAGACGACCTTCCAGCGCGGACGGATCCGGGTAGGCGGCGCGGATGCCGGAGAACACCTGGCGTGTCTGGCCGCCCAGATCCAGCGTCAGACGCAACAGCTTGTCCGAACCGTCCACCAGTTCGGCCTTCTGGATCAACGCGACGCGCATGTCCACTTTATCGAAATCGGCGAAGTCGATGGTGTCCTGAATCGGGTCGTCGGCCAGCGGACCGGATACCGGTTTGGCGGCTGCCGCCGCGGCTTCCTCTTTGGAGGCCTCGACCATGCCCTGTACCTGCGCGATGTCGATGCGGTTGAACAGCGCCTTGAACGCGCCGACCCGATGGTTTGTCAGCGGCTGCGTCAGGTTATCCCAGCGCAGTTCGGTTTGCAGGAAGGCTTCAGCGCGTTCAGTCAGCGACGGCAGTACCGGTTTCAGGTAGGTCATCAGCACGCGGAACAGGTTGATGCCCATCGAGCAAATCGCCTGCAGGTCGGCGTCGCGGCCTTCCTGTTTGGCGACGACCCACGGTGCCTGTTCGTCGACATAGCGGTTAGCGATATCCGCCAGCGCCATAATTTCGCGGATGGCCTTACCGGATTCACGGCTGCCGTAAGCGTCGGCGATGGTCTGCGCCGCGTCGATAAAGGTCTGATACAGCGCCAGATCCGCCAGTTGGCCGGCCAGCTGGCCGTCAAAACGCTTGTTGATGAAGCCGGCGTTGCGCGAAGCCAGGTTGACCACTTTGTTGACGATGTCGGCGTTCACGCGCTGCACGAAGTCTTCCAGATTGAGGTCAATGTCATCAATGCGCGACGAGAGCTTGGCGGCGTAGTAGTAACGCAGGCAGTCGGCGTCCAGATGCTTCAGATAGGTGTCGGCCTTGATGAAGGTACCGCGCGATTTGGACATCTTGGCGCCGTTAACGGTCACATAGCCGTGCACGAACAGGTTGGTCGGCTTGCGGAAACCGCTGCCTTCCAGCATCGCCGGCCAGAACAGGCTGTGGAAGTAGACGATATCCTTGCCGATGAAATGGTACAGCTCGGCGCTGGAGTCTTTACGCCAGAATTCGTCGAAATTGAGGTCGTTGCGTTTGTCGCACAAGTTTTTGAACGACCCCATGTAGCCGATCGGCGCGTCCAGCCAGACGTAGAAATATTTGCCCGGCGCGTCCGGCACTTCGAAGCCGAAATAGGGCGCGTCGCGGGTGATATCCCACTGTTGCAGCCCGGCGTCGAACCACTCCTGCATCTTGTTGGCGACCTGCTCCTGCAACGCGCCGGAACGGGTCCAGCTTTGCAGCATGTCGCTGAACGCCGGCAGGTCGAAGAAGAAGTGCTCGGATTCGCGCATCACCGGCGTGGCGCCGGACACCGCGGATTTCGGCTCGATCAATTCGGTCGGGCTGTAGGTGGCGCCGCATACTTCGCAGTTGTCGCCATACTGGTCCGGCGCCTTGCATTTCGGGCAGGTGCCTTTCACAAAGCGATCCGGCAGGAACATGCTTTTTTCCGGGTCGAACAACTGGGAAATGGTGCGGTTCTTGATAAAACCGTTTTCCTTCAGCCGACGATAAATCAACCCGGACAACTCGCGGTTCTCCTCGCTGTGCGTGGAGTGATAGTTGTCGTAGCTGATGTTGAACCCGGCGAAATCCTGCTGGTGTTCCTGACTCACCGTCGCAATCATCTGCTCCGGCGCCACGCCCATCTGCTGCGCTTTGAGCATGATCGGCGTGCCGTGGGCGTCGTCCGCGCAAATAAAGTGGACCTGATTGCCGCGCATTCGCTGGTAACGGACCCAGATATCCGCCTGAATGTGTTCGAGCATGTGGCCAAGGTGGATCGGACCGTTAGCATAAGGCAGCGCGCACGTTACCAAAATTTTGTTTGCGACTTGAGTCATAGTGGGGAACTTGCTTGTTGGTTGGTGAATGAATTAAGAAGGAGCCCTGATGTTACCCCATCGCGCCTTGATGCGTAAACCTTGGGGCGAAGCGGGCTCCAACAAAACCCGCGCTTCCGGCGTTAATGGCGGGAAGGCAAAGTTTGAGTGGCGTCGGACGGGAGGCGGTTCCGCCGTTTTTTCAGTACCGGGACATTGGCGATACACCCACGCGCGGGCGTTCTGCTATGCTAGGGCCGCGATTATAACGACCTTAATTCAACTCAAGGAGCCGGGATGAACGATAAACTCCCTGCGCAAAACCCCGAGATGTTGCGCGCCATGGTGAACGGCGTGCTGTCCTCCTTTACGCACCCGACGCTGAAAAATAACCTGACCACGCTTAATGCGCTGCACCATTGCGCGTTGCTGGACGATGTGTTGCATATTGAACTGACCATGCCGTTTGTCTGGCTGAGCGGCCTGACGGATCTGAAAGACAGCGTCAGCGAGGAATTGCTGCGCCTGTGCGGCGCTCGCGAAGTGGAATGGCGGTTGACCCATAACGTCGCCACGCTGCGCCGCGTCAATAATCAGGCCGGCGTCAAGGGCGTGAAGAACATTATCGCCGTCAGTTCCGGCAAGGGCGGCGTCGGGAAGTCCAGCACCGCGGTGAACATGGCGCTGGCGCTGGCGGCCGAAGGGGCCAGCGTCGGTATTCTGGACGCGGATATCTACGGGCCGTCCATCCCCACCATGTTGGGCGCGGCCAACGAGCGGCCGACCTCGCCGGACGGGCAGCACATGGCGCCGATCATGGCGCACGGTCTTGCCACCAATTCTATCGGCTATCTGGTTACCGACGATAACGCCATGGTGTGGCGCGGGCCGATGGCCAGCAAAGCGCTGCTGCAACTGTTGCAGGACACGCTGTGGCCGGATCTGGATTATCTGGTGCTGGACATGCCGCCGGGCACCGGCGACATCCAGCTCACGCTGGCGCAGAACGTGCCGGTCACCGGCGCGGTGGTGGTGACCACCCCGCAGGATATCGCGCTGGTGGATGCGATGAAGGGCATCGTAATGTTCGAGAAGGTGAAGGTGCCGGTGCTGGGCATCGTGGAGAACATGAGCGTGCACATTTGCAGTAACTGCGGGCATCTGGAGCCGATTTTCGGCACCGGCGGCGCGCAGAAACTGGCGGAAAAATACCACTGCGCCTTGCTGGGCCAGTTGCCGCTGCACATTTCGCTACGTGAAGACCTGGATCGCGGCGAACCGACCGTGATTAGCCAGCCGGACAGCGAATTCACCCAGCTATACCGCGAACTGGCGGGGCAGGTGGCGGCCCAGCTGTACTGGCAGGGCGAGGTGATCCCGACGGAGATCGCGTTCCGCGCGGTGTGATATCCTCTGGCGGATACCGTGATTCGGCGCGGTATCCGTTGTCTTCGGCATCTGGCGGCATGTGGCGGTCAGATGCGGTGTGCACTCGTAATCAGCCCGCGTAATACTGGCGCGAATCGTGCTAACTCCCTATAATTGCCGCGTCCAGACACCCCAGGCTGTGTCCCGCAATGAATCATGCATGCTGCTGATGGCTACCCTTCGGCGCAACCCGGCGCAAGCCGCGTCCGAACAGTCTGGTATGTCCCCCTCCTTATTTTTTTGTTAATCAGGTCTTTATTGCCATGACTGATAAGTCTCGCCACTGTGTCATCATCGGGATTGCCGGCGCGTCCGCATCCGGAAAAAGTCTTATTGCCAGCACCCTGTACCGCGAATTGCGCGATCAGGTGGGTGATGAACACATTGGCGTCATCCCGGAAGACAGCTACTACAAGGATCAATCCCACTTGACCATGGAAGAACGGGTCAAAACCAACTACGACCACCCCAGCGCGATGGATCACAGCCTGCTGCTGCAACACCTGCAGACGCTCAAGGCCGGCCAGTCGATTGAATTGCCGCAGTACAGCTATGTGCAGCACACCCGCTTACAGGAAACGGTGCATCTGGCGCCGAAGAAAGTGATTATTCTGGAAGGCATTCTGCTGTTGACCGATGCCCGGCTGCGTGAAGAAATGAATTTCTCCATTTTTGTCGATACCCCGCTGGATATCTGCCTGATGCGCCGTATGCGCCGTGATGTCAATGAACGCGGCCGTTCAATGGATTCCGTGATGGAGCAGTATAAGAAAACGGTGCGTCCGATGTTCCTGCAATTTATTGAACCATCCAAACAATATGCGGACATCATCGTGCCGCGCGGCGGCAAAAACCGCATCGCCATTGATATTCTGAAGGCGAAGATCAGCCAGTTCTTTGAGTAGGCTGTACGTTGAGAAAACCCTGAAGTAGGTGGAACCGGCATGGTATTTCCGGCGCTGCTGTGGCAGTTTGATCACCTGCGAGAGTCTGACTGGAGAAGATGATGAGACTGTGCGACCGTGACATTGAAACCTGGCTGGACGACGGCCGGCTGTCGATAACGCCGCGCCCCCCGATCGAACGGATTAACGGCGCCACGGTGGACGTGCGGCTGGGGAATCAGTTCCGGGTGTTTAGCGGTCACACCGCGCCGTTCATTGATCTGAGCGGGCCGAAGGACGAGGTCAGCGCCGCGCTGGATCGGGTGATGAGCGATGAAATCAATCTGGCGGAAGGCGATGCGTTTTTCCTTCATCCGGGCGAACTGGCGCTGGCGGTGACGCTGGAGTCGGTGACGCTGCCGGATAATCTGGTGGGCTGGCTGGACGGTCGTTCTTCGCTGGCGCGTCTGGGGCTGATGGTGCATGTGACCGCTCACCGCATCGATCCGGGATGGCAGGGGTGCATCGTGCTGGAGTTTTACAACTCGGGCAAACTGCCGCTGGCGCTGCGTCCCGGTATGATCATCGGCGCGCTGAGTTTCGAACCGCTCTCCGGTCCCGCCGCGCGTCCGTATAACCGACGCGAAGACGCGAAATACAAGGACCAGCAGGGCGCGGTGGCAAGCCGGATTGACAAAGACTAGCTGGGCCGGGAACGACAGCGAATGAGGATGGCATGAGAAGACTGTTTACCACGCTGGTGATTCTGCTGGTAGTGCTGGCGGCAGGCATGACGGCGCTGGTGGTGTTGATTAACCCGAACGATTTCCGGGCCTATATGGTGCGGCAGGTTGAGACGCGCACCGGCTACCGGTTGAATCTGGATGGCGATTTGCGCTGGCATGTCTGGCCGCAACTGAGCATTTTGTCCGGCAATCTGTCGGTGAGCGCGCCGGGCGCGGCCACACCGGTGATCAGCGCTGAGAATATGCGGCTGGACGTGAAGCTCTGGCCGCTGTTGTCGCATCAACTGGAAGTCAAACAGGTGATGCTCAAAGGCGCGGTGATTCGCCTGACGTCCGACAGTGAAGCGCGGGTGGCCGGTCCGGTGCCGATTGCGCCGGGTGGGACGTCATCGCCGGAGCCGGAAACCCCGTGGCGTTTTGATATCAATCGGGTTGAAGTGGCCGACAGCCTGCTGGTGTTTCAGCGCGGAAACGCGCCGGTTCTGAATGTCCGCGACATCAACCTGACGATGGAAAGCGACAGCGCCCGACAGGTGCGGGTGTCGCTCTCCAGCCGTTTCAACCGCGACCAGCGTGATTTGTCGTTCTCGCTTAACGCCATACTGGATATGCAGAACTACCCGCAGCAGATCGGCGCCGATGTCGGGAGCGTCAGTTATCAGTTGCAGGGCGCGGGGCTGCCGACGGAGGGCATCAGCGGTAAAGGGACGCTTCGCGGCAGTTATCAGCGTCAGCCGGAGAAACTGACTATCAGCCAGTTTGCCCTGAGCGCCAATAGCAGCCAACTGAATGGTTCGCTATCCACCACCTTCGGCGTCACGCCGGAGTATGTGCTGGATCTGCAATCGGAAAAACTGGATCTGGATGCGTTGCTGGGGCTGACGCACGCCGCCTCGTCCAGCGACGGCGGCGACAAAACGGTAATCGCCAAACCGGTGTTTTCGCATGATCAACCGCCGGAGCCTTATCAGGGGTTGCGCAACTCCATTGCCAGCGTGTCGGTGGCCGCCAATACGTTGGTTTACCACGGTATGACGGTCAACCAGTTTACCCTGAAAGGCGGCAATCAGCGCGGCAAGGTCAGGGTCACCGACTTCAGCGGTCAGGTGGGGGAAGGGCGCTTCTCATTGCCGGGTTCGATGGATGTGGGAGCGTCGCCGGCTATCACCATTCAGCCCACCCTGAAATCGATGGAGCTGTCGACGTTGCTGCCGCTGTTCGGCCTGCCTGACGGCTTGCAGGGCAAACTCAGCCTGCAAGGGCGGCTGAGCGGCGACGACCTGTCGCGGCAAGCGCTGCTGTCACAATGGCGCGGAACGGCGTCGGTGCAGTTCGACCAGTTGCGGCTGTCGGGGCTGAACGTTCAGCAGTTGATCCAGCAGGCGGCGGCGCGCAGCAACAGCGGCATCCAGACGCCGGACGACTACGCCCGCTACACCGACATTCGGCAGATGAGCGGCGACGCCACGCTCAACGCCGGCAAACTGGATTTGCAGTCATTGTCCGGGCAGTCCGAGGTGTTGACGGTGAGCGGCGTCGGTCAGTTCGACTTGCCCGCCCAGCGTTGCGACATCAATATGGATGTGCGCGTAACGCAAGGGTGGAAAGGGGATAGCCAACTGACGCAACTGTTGCAGGATACCGCTATTCCGTTCCGTCTGTACGGCGAGTTCGGCAACCTGAACTACCAGTTGCAGGTCGATCAGTTGCTGCGTAAGCGGCTACAGGACGAGATGAAAAAACGCCTGAATGACTGGGCCGAGAAAAATCAGCCGGCCTCCAAAACCCCGGCGACGGGCATGTGACGGACATCAGGTGTTTTCAGTGAAACAACAAAGGCGGCCGAGGCCGCCTTTGTTGTGCCCGCGTGCGGGTTGATGCGCTGTGGCTCACACCTCATAATCCGGCTGTGGATCGGGTTCCGGGATAATCAGGACCTTCACGATGCGGTGGCTTTCCACGGTCAGCACCCGGAACAGGGTATTGTCGATGCGCACCTCATCGCCCTCCTGCGGAATTTTCTGCGCATACTCCATCAGCAAGCCGGCCAGCGTATGATATTCGCGCTTTTCATTTAGCTGCAGCGGGATATACATCAGTAAATCCTCGACCGGCAGATAGCCGTTGGCGGTCAGGGTGCCGTCTTCGTTTTCCTGAATGTCATGGCGGGCGTCCAGCTCTTCCCCTTCCAGCGGCAGATTGCCGGCGATGGTTTCCATGACATCGCTCAGCGTGACAATCCCTTCGACCGAGCCGAATTCATCGGCCACAAAGGCAAAGTGCGTGTGTGCCTCACGGAACTGTTCCAGCGCGGACAGCAGCGACAATTGTTCCGGGAACACCAGCGGCTGGCGGATCAGCGCGCGCAGATTCAGCGCTTGCCCGTGCAACTGCTGACGCAGCAGATCGATCAGGTGCACCACGCCCAGCGGTTCGCTGGAAACGTGGCTGTCGAACATCACCAGCCGGGTGTGCTGATTTTTTTCCATCAGTTCGTGGAAGTCCGCCGGGTCGATGTTGACGTCCACGTGTTCGATATCGTGGCGGATGGTCATGATGCTGCTGACTGAACGCTGCGACATGCCGAGCACACGCTCGATCATGCGCTGCTCCTGCTGGTTGAATACCGGCTGGCCGATGCCGCCGGCGTTATCCGCCACCCGGTCGGCGGCCTGTTTGTCCAGCTCCGCTTCTTCGTGCTCGCCGCGCAGCAAGCGCAATACCGCTTCCGCCGTACGCTGGCGTAACGGGGTCGACGAAGAGAGAAAACGTCGACGGTTGAACTGCGCCAGTTGGTTGAGCATCTCGATCATGACTGAGAAACCAATGGCAGCGTAGAGGTAACCTTTTGGAACCGGGTAGCCGAAAGCATCCGCCACCAGACTGAAGCCGATCATCAGCAGGAAGCTCAGGCACAGGATCACAATGGTCGGGTGGGCGTTGACGAAACGCGTCAGGGGCTTGCTGGCCAGCAGCATCAGGCCGATGGCGATGGTGACCGCCGCCATCATCACCGGCAGGTGCTCGGTCATACCGACCGCGGTAATCACCGAATCCAGCGAGAACACGGCGTCCAGCACCACAATCTGTGCGACCACCGGCCAGAAACGCGCGCCCTTGCGTTGGGTTTGCTGCGCCTGGTCTTTGCCTTCCAGCCGTTCATTCAGCTCCATTGTGGCTTTGAACAGCAGGAACAGGCCGCCTACCAGCATAATCAGGTCACGCGCGCTGAACGGGTGTCCGTAAACGGTAAACAACGGGTGGGTCAACGAGACCAGCCAGGAGATGGACGACAGCAGTACAAATCGCATCAGCAAGGCCAGCAATAACCCGACGACCCGCGCCCGATCCCGAGATTTTTCCGGTAGCTTCTCCGCCAGAATGGCGATAAAGACCAGGTTGTCGATACCCAATACCAGTTCCAGCACCACCAGCGTGGCCAGACCGGCCCAAATTGTTGGATCAGCGATCCATTCCATAGGCTGAATTCACCTTTTTCTTTATCAGGTTGGTATGCGCATAGCGTATCAGGCGTTGCGTCGCTCAACCATAACGCGACCGATCGTGATTGACTGATATCAAATTGCGGGGTGCCGGCACCCGCCTTTTCTGTGTGAGTGAGATCACAAGATTTTCAGCAAGATGGAAAACATTACAGTACGTTTTGAGAAATCCAAAAACCATCGAATGGGTTAAAAAGTGACCTATTTCATTAAGGCGATGCATTATATGCCAAATCAGCGTGTCGCGCGGGAAATTAGCCCATCCTCTGGCTATTTAATAAGCTCATTAATGCGTTAACAAAATTATTATATGAAAATGAAATATTTATTAAGATGTCTCTGATATATATAACTGTTTGTTTATTAATGATAAAAATATCTTTGCTCATAAGAGAAACTGCATGGAATGTTAGTATTTTTCCGAAAAAAAACACCAGGAAGATATTTGTCTTGTTATAAGCAAATATTTTTTACTACTCTCCGGTGTGGCGATATTGACACATCTTTAAAAATATTTAATTCGAAACTTTAGTGTCATTAATGTTTTTGCAAGCCATTTTTACGAGTCAGTTATGACGAGTCACAGCAATAGCTGGGCGAGTCTGAAACGAAAACGGGACAGCGAGTTGGTAGCTACGAGCCAAGGGCGGTAGCGTACCTGATGCGATTCACCCGACAGCCGCAAGCGGCGTTTCAGACCCAGCCCTCCAGGACGTTGAAACCGTTCAGCCACCGGCATTCAGGCCTTCCGCCTGTTGTTTGCCGATGGGCGAAGACGGAAACGATGTCAACGGATCCACCGTGAATTCCTGACGTGTGGGCTATCTGCTACTCACTTGACTGAAAGGCGATGCAAAGGATGTTAAACCCGACACTGACGTTCAGACCGCTGGCACGACCCGCGGCATTCCCCCTGACCGGCGCTTCGCCTGCGCCCGCGTCGCCTTTTTTTATCCGCAGCAACGATTTTGCTCACAGCAACGGCAATATAACCGCGCAGCCTGACGAAACGGGTCGCCATCAACCGGCCTGCGCTGACGCCATTCCCCTTTTCCAAATCAAAACGCATGCCTATGGCTCGCGACGGCCTGGTCTTGTCTCCATCCGGACGGCAAGCGGCAAATCGCGTTCCTGTCGGAGGCTTATCACCTGAAACGACGCTTTACTTATTGTCAGTTTGAATATTTAAACGATGGTGAAGGTGATTTTGGTTATAAGTCTTTAGATTTTTGGGGCGGGGTGAAAACCTTTTCAAGAAAATCATTAGGGATCAATGCATTGCGGAACGCTATCGGATCGTCCCATGCGTTATCGATCGGGCTGTACCGCTCTTTGTTTCTCACTTTACTAAAAAGCGATGGCATAAAGGATGTTAAAACCAACACTGAAAGTTATACCGCTGATGTTGTCGGCGACATTCCTGGCTGGCTGTACGCTGGTGCCAGGTACGCACCTTTCTACCAGTGGAAAAGAGGTCGTAGAACAACCGGATGATGATTTCAACATCAATAAGCTGGTCAATATTTACCCTGTCACCCCGTTGCTGATAGAGAAAATGCGCCTGCGACCGGCGATTGCCCAGAGTAACCCTTCGCTGGATGCGGAACTGAAACGTTACGAATACCGTATCGGCATCGGCGACGTCTTGATGGTTACCGTCTGGGATCACCCGGAATTGACCACGCCGGCGGGGACTTACCGCACCGCTGCTGACACCGGTAACTGGGTTCACTCGGACGGCACTATTTTTTACCCCTACATCGGCAAGTTGCGCGTTGTAGATAAAACCCTGACCGAGGTTCGCGAGGAAATCATGCGCCGTCTGGCGCAGTACATCGAATCGCCACAGGTGGAAGTGAGCATTGCCGCGTTCCGCTCGCAAAAAGCCTATGTGACCGGGGAAGTGGTGCGTTCGGGTCAGCAACCTATCTCCAACGTGCCGCTGACCATTCTGGATGCGATCAACAATGCCGGCGGGCTGAGCGAGTTTGCCGACTGGCGCAATCTGGTGCTGACGCATAACGGGAAAGATGAACGAATTTCCCTGCAGGCGCTGATGCAGAACGGCGATTTGTCCCAGAACCGCCTGTTGTACCCCGGCGACATCCTGTTCGTGCCGCGTAACGATGACCTGAAAGTGTTCGTGATGGGGGAAGTGAACAAACAGTCCACCCTCAAAATGGACCGCAGCGGCATGACGCTGACCGAGGCGCTGGGCAACGCGCAAGGGATGAACCAGATGGTGGCCGACGCCACCGGCGTGTTTGTTATCCGTCCGCTGCGCGGTACGCAAGGGCCGAAGCTGGCCAACATTTATCAGCTCAACACCAAAGACGCCACCGCGTTGGTGATGGGCTCCGAATTCCCGCTACAACCGTATGACGTGGTGTATGTCACCTCGGCGCCGGTAGCGCGCTGGAACCGCCTGATTTCGCAACTGGTGCCGACCATCAGCGGGTTTAACGACCTGAGCGAAGGCAGCCTGCGCGTTCGTACCTGGCCGTAGCCGTAGGGGGGACGTGTCGATGTTCAACAGTATTCTTGTTATTTGCGAGGGCAATATCTGTCGCTCACCGACCGGCGAACGCCTGTTACAGCAGGCATTGCCGGGGAAAAAGGTGACATCCGCCGGCTGGCGGGCGATGGACGGAAAACCTGCCGATGAAACGGCCTGCCTGGTGGCCGCCGAACATGGTCTGTCGCTGGACGGGCATGTCGCGCGCCAGTTGACCGGATCGCTGTGCCGGCATTACGACCTGATTCTGGTGATGGAAAAGGCGCACATCGATGCCGTGTGCCGTTTCTCACCGGAAGTGCGCGGGAAAACGCTGCTGTTCGGGCACTGGCTTAACCAGCAGGAGATTACCGACCCGTACCGCAAGAGCCGGGAAGCCTTTGAGTTTGTGTATACCCAACTTGAACAATCTGCCCATAAGTGGGCGCAGGCGCTGAGCCGTTAACCAGTCAGGGATTACGATGTCAGAGAGAATTGCCGTGAAAAAATCTGAGGTGGACAAGGCGGATGAAGTTGACCTGGGGCGTTTACTGGGAACCGTACTGGATAACCGCTGGTTGATTATTAGCATTATTACTATTTTCACTATGCTGGGTATTCTTTATACGCTGCTGGCGACGCCGATTTACCAGTCAGATGCGCTGGTGCAAGTGGAACAGAATTCCAGTGACAATCTGCTTAAAGATATATCCAGTGTATTGCCGGATGCCAAGCCGGACTCCTCCGCAGAGATCGAACTGATCCAATCGCGTATGGTGATTGGTAAAACTGTAGATGAGTTGGCATTAGATATTGAAGTCAAGGAGAAGTTTTTTCCCGTGGTTGGCAAAGGGGTAGCACGGTTGGTTGGTAAGAAACCTGGTCGAATCTTGATACCTCGCCTGTCGGTGCCAGCGTCGCAGTTGGATGAACCAATGAAGCTGGAAATATTGGGAAACGGCGCTTACCGTCTCGATATCAAAGATGAAGGAGCGTTTGACGGTAAGGTGGGGCAACTGGCGAGCCATAATGGCGTTGAACTATTGGTGAGCGATGTCGACGCTGTGCCGGGCACGGTATTCACTGTGACGAAAAAGGGTGAGCGGAGCGCGATTGACAATGTGCTCGATAGTTTAACCGTGGCGGATAAAGGCAAAGACACCGGGATATTGGTTTTGACCCTGACTGGGGAAGACCCAGTTCTGATCAATAAAATCCTCAATAGTATCAGCCAGAACTATCTGGAACAGAACGTGAACCGCAAGTCTGAAGAGGCAGGAAAAAGTCTGGAATTTTTGCAACGACAACTGCCGGTCGTGCGGGCGTCTCTGGAAGAGTCTGAGGATAAACTCAATAAATTTCGTCAGCAAAATGATTCAGTAGATCTCTCTATGGAGGCAAAATCTGTGCTGGACACCATGGTGGATGTGGAGTCCCAGCTCAATCAACTGACTTTTCGTGAAGCCGAGATCTCCAAGCTGTATACCCGCGAGCACCCTGCTTACCGGGCATTGCTGGAAAAGCGGGTTACGCTGGAAAAGGAGCGTAACAACCTGAACAAGCGCGTAAGCGGCATGCCCAAAACCCAGCAGGAAATTTTGCGGTTGACGCGGGATGTGAGTGTTGGACAGGAAGTGTATGTCCAGTTGATGAATAAACAGCAGGAATTAAGTATTAACAAGGCCAGTACCGTCGGTAATGTACGCATCATTGACCTGGCCGAGGTACAGATAAAACCAGTGAAGCCGAAGAAAATACTGGTGATCCTGCTGGCTGTGCTCCTGGGCGGTGTGGTTGCGGTTGGATTCGTGCTGCTGAAGTCCCTGTTGCATCGCGGTATCGAAAGCCCGGAACAGCTGGAAGAACTGGGGATTAACGTGTACGCCAGCGTACCGCTGTCGGAATGGCAGCAGAAGAAAGACCGGGAGTTTGCCGGCAAGAACCGTAAACGCAATACCCGCTCCGATTCCCTGCTGGCGGTGGGCAACCCGGCCGATCTGGCGATCGAGGCGATCCGCAGCCTGCGTACCAGTCTGCACTTTGCGATGATGGAAGCGAAAAACAATGTGCTGATGATTTCCGGTGCCAGTCCGGGGATCGGCAAGTCCTTTATCAGTGCCAACCTGGGCGCGGTGGTAGCCCAGGCCGGGCAACGGGTGCTGATTGTTGACTGCGATATGCGCAAAGGTTATGCCCATCATATGTTGGGTGTTACAGCAGATAACGGGTTGTCGGATATTCTTTCCGGACAAATTGAGGCTGAAAAAGCAACGCGCAGCACTGCTGTGACCAATATGTTCTTTATTCCTCGTGGGCAAATCCCCCCCAACCCTTCGGAGTTGTTGATGCACAAGAACTTTGTCGCGTTTGTGGAATGGGCTGCTCAGAGTTTTGATATCGTGTTGCTGGATACGCCGCCGATTCTGGCGGTAACCGACGCGGCGATTATCGGCCGACAGGCGGGAACATCGCTGCTGGTGGCGAGATTTGAAACGAACACGCCGAAAGAGGTGGAAATCAGTATCCGACGCTTTGAGCAAAATGGCACGCCGATCAAGGGAGTGATTCTGAATGCGGTAATTCGCCGTGCCCTGAGCTACTACAGCTATGGTTATGATTCATACCAATATTCTTATGATTCAGATAAAAAGAAGAGCGTATGACCTGAGTACTCATTATTCGAGTTCGGGGGTATCCGGAGAAAAAAGTTAAAGAATGGGATTGCTGATTAATTTTTTTCGGCCTGAACGTGTTTCCCGACGAATAACGCCGATGGGGTGGTTTCTCCGCACTGGCCGAGTCTAAACCGGTTGTACCAATTACACTTATTGAGGTGGGGTCTTAGTATTATTGCCTGGAGCAAACTAAATAAGTTTTTAGTAAGATATTTTTTAAATTACAGTTAGTTCTAATTTATATCTCTCAATTCGTTAAATGTATTTATTTCTGGCGATCGGACGATTTTTGCCGCAATACTGAGAGTAGACGATGCAGTACCTTGCCATAAGCGAGATTCAAACATTAAGTGCATTAAATTATTTGTTCTGAGTCAACATCATATCTATCTAATAGAGCGGTATTTTCTTATGCTTTGGGCATGAAAAAATACTTATTCTATTTGGCAGGTTTATAGCTGTGTTATCAATGATTGATAGGGGGAGAAATGATTTTCTTCGCGAGAAACTTCTGGAGCAGTGTATTGCTGGTGCTATCTGATCTGGCGAGCTTTATACTGTCTCTCTATTTAGCTATAGGTGTATTGAGCCGCGCAGATCTGCGCATTCCAGATAACCAGGCTGAGGGGTGGATAGCATTACACTGGCTGTTGGCATTTTGCTGTGTGGGTTGGTTCTGTGTACGATTGCAGCATTACTCTTATCGTAAGACCTTCCTGATAGAACTTAAGGAAACTCTGCGCACGTTGATCATCTTTGCGATGATTGAAATAGTGGTGGTAGCGTTTGCCGGGTGGTATTTCCCACGATACTTGTTGTTAACCTGGGTGTTTGTGCTGATTCTGGTTCCGGTAACGAGGGCAGTCGCAAAACGGGTACTGAACAAACTGGGTTTCTGGCAGCTTGATGCCATTATTGTTGGTAGCGGCCAAAATGCACGGGAAGCCTTTAAGGCGATTAAGAACGAACGTAACCTTGGGTTACGCGTCATCGGGTTTATTTCCAGTGACGTGGAAGATAAACAAGGAGACACCATTGAAGGCATACCAGTGATGTTATATGACGTTACATGGTTGCAACGCCAGGTGAACAAAGAAACGCGGTTTATTGTCGCCGTGGAATCGCCTCAGAGTGATATTCGTAATGCCTGGTTACGGGAGTTTATGATCAACGGCTACCGCTATGTTTCAGTAATCCCCACTCTGCGGGGCATGCCGCTGTACAGTACCGACATGTCGTTTATCTTCAGCCATGAAATGATGATCTTCCGCGTGCATCAGAATCAGGTTGAATGGTCTTCTCGTGTATTGAAGCGTGCGTTTGATATCTTCGGCTCCCTCGTCATTATTATTCTGCTCTCGCCTTTATTAGCCTATATCCGCTACAAGGTGAGACAGGATGGAGGTCCGGCACTCTATGGTCATGAGCGTATTGGTAAAGGCGGGAGACCCTTTCGGTGCCTGAAATTCCGCTCTATGGTCATCAATTCCAAAGAGGTACTCGCTGAACTGTTGGCAAGCGATCCAGAAGCTCGCGCTGAATGGGATGCCACCTTTAAACTGAAAAACGACCCACGCATTACCCGAATCGGTCATTTTCTGCGTAAAACCAGTCTTGATGAATTACCTCAACTGTTTAACGTACTGAAAGGTGAGATGAGCCTGGTGGGGCCACGTCCAATTATTGCCGCGGAACTGGAACGTTATTCTGACGAGGTGGATTACTATTTGCTGAGCAAGCCGGGTATGACTGGTCTGTGGCAGGTAAGTGGTCGCAGCGATGTAGATTATGCGACCCGTGTTTATCTGGATGCCTGGTACGTGAAGAACTGGTCCATGTGGAATGATGTCGCCATCCTGTTTAAAACTGTTGGTGTTGTGCTGAAAAAAGATGGCGCGTATTAATTAAGGATGAATGAGAGAGTTGTAAAAATAGTATTTTAATAATTAGTGTGCTATATCGGCCTGCTATTCTAAATAAAAATAAATAAATTTATTCGCAGCGAAATCATACAAGGCTTTTTTAGCTTTGTTGCTACTTTTACTGAAAATATAACGGCAGAATAATAAATGTTTTCTTGCCGCTGATATCAAGTGCAGTTAATCAAACGGAAATATGTATGCGACATTTTTTGTCAATACCAACCTACAATGGAAATGCTATCTGGAAGGCATCGGTAGAGAATATCAAAAAATATGGCGGTGATAATCTGTATGTACAAGTCATCGATTCCAGCAGTAAGGATGATACAGTTGAGGTAGCGAAGCGTGCCGGGTTTGAGGTGGAGATTATTGATAGCAACGATTTCAATCATGGCGGCACCCGCAATCTGGCGTTGGAGAAGCATATCGATAATTATGATATCGCCGTATTCCTAACTCAGGATGCTATCCCTGAGTCTGGTTTTATCGAAAAAATTGTTGCCGCTTTTGAGGACCCGAGCATCGCTTGTGCGTATGGCAGGCAACTGCCACACCACGATGCCAACCCTATCGCCCGTCATGCTCGTTACTTTAATTATCCGGATCGTGGTCATGTGTGCGGTATGGAAGACGCACCACGGCTTGGTATTAAAACTGTGTTTATGTCCAATTCGTTTTCGGCTTACCGGGTTTCAGTGTTTAAAAAATTAGGCGGTTTTCCGTCAGATACCATCCTTTGCGAAGATATGTATTTTACCGCTAAAGCGGTGCTGGCTGGTTATAAAGTGGCATATGTGGCTGATGCAGCGGTGAGGCATTCCCATAATTACAGCCCAATGGAAGAGTTCAGGCGTTATTTTGATATCGGCGTTTTTCACGCGGATGAACCCTGGATTAGGGAGAAGGTAGGAGGAGCCGGCGGAGAAGGACTAAAATTTATCTTTTCAGAACTGCGTTACCTGTTAACACATGGTATCCGATATATTCCTGTTGCCTTGTTGAATAATTTTATGAAGATTACGGGTTATAAACTTGGTCAAAAGTATGGCAAGTTGCCTAAATCAGTGATTCAGGTTTGCAGTATGCATAAGCGATTTTGGCGAGACTAAGCGACGGCTGGATGTCAACATTATCGTTTGGGGATGTTTAAGACGGTTATGAGTAAATCCATATCTTAATTTTTTTTTGAAAGGTCACTATTCATGAATATTCTGGTAACGGGTGGGGCTGGGTTCATTGGTTCGGCCGTGGTGCGTCATATCATTCAGCATACTCAGGACCGGGTAATGGTGGTGGATTGCCTGACTTATGCCGGTAATCTGGCGTCGTTGAAAGAGGTGGCATCCGACCCCCGCTTTTTGTTTGAGAAAGTCAACATCTGTGACCGGGCTGGGCTGGATCGGGTGTTTGCGACCTTTCAGCCGGATGCGGTAATGCATCTGGCGGCGGAAAGCCATGTCGATCGTTCCATCGACGGCCCCTCCGCTTTCATTGAAACCAATATCACCGGGACTTACACCCTGCTGGAGGCGGCGCGGCAGTACTGGTCGGCGCTGCCGGAGGCGAGCAGGGCGGCATTCCGCTTCCATCATATCTCGACGGATGAAGTGTACGGCGACCTACACGGCACCGACGATCTGTTTACGGAAACCACGCCTTACGCGCCGAGCAGTCCGTACTCTGCCTCCAAGGCCGCCAGCGATCATCTGGTGCGTGCCTGGCTGCGGACTTACGGTCTGCCGACGCTGGTGACCAACTGCTCCAACAACTACGGCCCGTATCATTTCCCGGAAAAGTTGATTCCGCTGATGATTCTCAACGCGCTGGACGGCAAACCGCTGCCGGTTTACGGCCAGGGCAACCAGATCCGCGACTGGCTATACGTCGAAGATCATGCCCGGGCGCTCTACACCGTCGTGACCACCGGCGAGGTCGGGGAAACCTACAACATTGGCGGGCATAACGAACGGAAAAACATTGAGGTGGTGAAAACCATCTGCGCCTTACTGGATGAACTGCGGCCGGAGAAGCCGGCAGGCATCCGCCACTATGACGAGCTGATCACCCATGTGACCGATCGTCCGGGGCACGATCTGCGTTATGCGATCGACGCGTCGAAAATCTACCGTGAACTGGGCTGGAAACCGCAGGAAACCTTCGAATCCGGCATCCGCAAAACGGTGGAATGGTATCTGGCGAACGAGGCCTGGTGGCGCAGCGTTAAGGATGGCTCCTATACCGGTGAACGCTTAGGTTTAACCCTTTAATCGTATTTTTGTTAAGGAAAGTTCAATGAAAGGCATTGTACTGGCAGGCGGTTCAGGAACGCGACTCTATCCGATTACCCGCGGGGTATCGAAGCAGCTGTTGCCTATTTACGACAAACCGATGATCTATTATCCGATTTCGGTACTGATGCTGGCCGGGATCCGGGACATTCTGATTATCTCGACCCCGGATGATCTGCCCGCCTATCGTCGGCTGTTGGGCAACGGTAGCCGCTTTGGCGTGAATCTCTTTTACGCCGAGCAGCCTTCGCCGGACGGTCTGGCGCAGGCGTTTCTGATCGGCGAAACCTTTATCAGCGGCGATCAGTGCGCGCTGGTGCTGGGCGACAACATCTTCTTCGGCCAGAGCTTCGGTAAGAAGCTGGAGAACGTGGCCGCCCGCACCGAAGGCGCCACCGTTTTCGGTTATCAGGTGATGGACCCCGAGCGTTTTGGCGTGGTGGAGTTCGACGACAACAATCAGGCGATTTCACTGGAGGAAAAGCCCAGTAAACCGAAATCCAACTGGGCGGTGACCGGGCTGTATTTCTACGACCGTCACGTGGTGGAAATGGCCAAGCAGGTTAAACCCTCGGCGCGCGGCGAACTGGAAATCACCACGCTCAATGAGATGTATCTGCAGCAGGGCAACCTGAATGTGGAAGTGCTGGGGCGCGGCTTTGCCTGGCTGGACACCGGCACCCACGACAGCCTGCTGGAGGCTTCCCAGTTCATCAGCACCATTGAGAAGCGTCAGGGCTTCAAGGTCGCCTGTCTGGAGGAAATCGCCTTCCGCAAAGGCTGGCTGACCCGTGAACAGGTGGCGGATGAAGCCCGCTACCTTGGAAAAACCCACTACGGCCAGTATCTGGTCCAGCTACTGGCAGGGATGTGATATGCAAGTTCATGATACCGCCATTCAGGGCGTCAAAATCATCCAACCCAAGGTCTTCGGCGATGCCAGAGGCTTTTTTCTGGAAACGTTCGAGAAAAATCGTTATCAGGAAATGTTGGATATCGACCTGGACTTTGTGCAGGACAACCATTCCCGCTCGGCTAAAGGGGTGTTGCGCGGGCTGCATTTTCAAACGCTCAATCCGCAAGGGAAACTGGTGCGCGTGGTGCGCGGCGAGGTGTTTGACGTCGTGGTGGATATTCGCCCGGATTCCCCGAGCTACGGCCTCTGGGAAGGCGTTGTGCTGTCGGAAGAGAACAAGACCCAGTTCTGGATCCCGCCCGGTCTGGCGCACGGCTTTGTGGTGCTCTCCGAACTGGCGGATTTCGAATACAAGTGCACCGATTACTACAACCCGGCTCACGAAGGTTGCCTGTTATGGAACGATGCGGATATCGCTATCGACTGGCCGATAGCCTCCCCGCTGTTGTCGGAAAAGGATAAGAAGGGCAAAGCCTTTAAGGAGTTATGGGCATGAAAGTCTTGTTAACCGGCGCTAACGGTCAGTTGGGCCGCTGCTTTCAGGATCGGCTGCCTGAGGGTTGGGAAGTATGGACGACAGATTCGGACGAACTGGATATTACTAATCGGGAACAGGTGCTAACGGCGATAGCAGCGTATCCGCCGGATGTTATCGTCAATGCGGCAGCCTACACGGCGGTGGACAAAGCAGAAAGCGAACCGGAACAGGCCGTTCTGGTGAATAAAGCTGGCCCGGAAAATCTGGCGCTGGCGGCTAAATTGGTTGGTGCCCGGTTGGTGCATGTCTCGACAGACTACGTATTTGACGGCAAGGCGACCGTTCCATATGTCGAGACCGATCCGACCAATCCGTTGGGCGTATACGGCCAGACCAAACTGGATGGTGAACGTGCGGTGATGGCCGTGATGCCGGAGTCTATTATCATTCGTACTGCGTGGGTATTTAGTGAGTATGGTAATAATTTTGTGAGAACCATGCTGCGGTTAGGGAAGGAGCGTGAAATGCTGAGTGTTGTAGCAGATCAGCGTGGCTGTCCGACCTATGCCGGTGATATTGCTCAAGCCATTATTGATTTGCTGACGCAGAATGCCGCAGGTGCAGGCGGCATCTACCATTTCTGTGGCGATAAAGAAGTAGCCTGGAATGAGTTTTCCGAAGCTATCTTTGCAAAAGCCGTTGAGCTGAAAAAACTGGAAAAGGCTCCTGTGGTGCATGCTATTACAACGGTTCAATATCCTACTCCAGCGAAAAGACCTGCGTATTCGAGTTTAAATTGCAAGAAAATAAAGGCACTAGGTATTGAGTCATCGGACTGGCAAAGTGCTCTCGCGGATATATTGATAAAACTATAACCTAAAATAATTCGAGTTGCAGGACAACACGTTAGTGTTGAATAACGCAACGCGTTGGCCCGTTAGGGCAAGGCTCATCATGAGCCTTGTAACGCGGCAAACGAGTGACAAATTCGTTGGGAACGAATTAATTTGACCAGCCAACGGCTGGCCTCCGGTGAGAGACAGGATGTCTCTCATTTAATCCCTGGGAGCTTACATCAGTAAGTGACTGGGGTGAATGGGGGCAGCCAACACAGCTGCAACTTGAAGTATGAAGGGTATAAAAGATAGGGCCTGTTGGCCCTACTTATCTCAATGTTGAGGTGCTATGGGGCTATTATCTAACACTAAATGGGTTGCACTTTCCCAGGGATTTAAAGTTGCAGTTCAGTTGTTGAATATTGTCGTTTTGGCCAGACTTATTCCTCCGGGAGAATATGGATTGATGGCTATGGCAATAGTGGTAACGAACTTTGCGGCTTTGGTTAGAGATTTGGGAACGTCGGCAGCGATTATTCAGAGACAAGACCTCGAAGAAAAAACAATCAACGCCATTTTCTGGCTTAATGTGGCAATGGGCATGGCTATTGCCGTGATAATTATCATTTCTTCACCAGTTATTTCATATTTATTCCATGAGTCCAGGCTAATTTTCGTTTTATGTCTGTTGTCAATCAGCTTTCCACTGGCCAGCACCTCCTCCGCTCATTTGGCGCTGTTGGAAAAGCGGTCGCGGTTTAGGGAGATCGCGTTTATCGAAATATCCTCATCAGCGACAGCAGTGACGATAGCGATTATCCTCGCTTATATGAACTGGGGCGTATATAGCCTGGTTATGCAGGCGATTATTATGGCGTTGATGTCGACAATACAGTTGTGGTTGAAATCAAACTGGCGACCCAAAACGAATAAATTATTTGACTGGCAGGAAATAAAAAGTTTGCTGGGTTTTAGTGGGAATTTAACGCTGTTTAATTTCATCAACTATTTTTCCCGTAATGCCGACAGCATGATCATTGGTCACTATTTATCATCCGCAGTATTAGGGGCCTATTCTTTGGCGTACAGGATTATGTTATTTCCTGTTCAGAATATGACATTTGTAGCCTCGCGAGCACTGTTCCCTATATTTAGTGAGTATCAAGAAGATAATCATAGGCTAAAGGAGTCTTATTATAAGACATTACAGCTTATTTTATTAATCGCTTTACCCTTAATGGCTGGCCTGGCTGTTTTGAGTGTGCCATTTGTCGAACTTGTTTTCGGGGAAAAATGGCATTTAACGGCTTCAATTCTAACCTGGCTTGCACCGACAGGAATTATACAGGCGGTATTAAGTACGTCTGGAACCGTTTTCATGGCGAAGGGCAGAACTGATGTGCTTATGAAGTTAGGCATTTTGGGGATGATTCTTCAGGTTTCTGCTTTTGTTGTGGGGGTTAATTTTGGCATCGTGAATTTTGCCAAATTCTATTTTATCGCCAATGTACTTAATTTTATCCCTGTGATGTGGAGTGTTATGCACATGATGGGGGGGAGACTTTCTGATTTTTTCAAAAAAATATACAAACTGATTATTTCCACGTTGTTGATGGTTGCTTTTATTAAATTAATCCTTTTGAATGTGCCTTATTTTTATGTTGTTGATAGTTTTATAAAGTTAATCATCATTAGTTTTTTGGGGGGCATCCTATATATTTTCTCTGTGTTTGTTATAAATAAGGAGATTTCAAGTTTATTTAAATTTTATTTGAAAATGAAATGAGGTGGGTATGAATAAAAGGAAGATATATTATAATAAGAAAATATCAATTCTTGTTGTTTTATATAATAAAGAGCTAAATGAGTCAAAAACACTAAATTCACTATTGCAATGTAAGTCTTCTTCTGCTGTCTCGCTAAAAATTTTGAATAATGGTCCTCGGGAGATAAAGGCCGAAGGAGAGGTATTTCAAGTTTTAACTTCTTCATTTAAAGACGTAATGCTTGAGTCCCGTCTTGAGAATGCTCCTTTAAGTAAACTTTATAATGAGTTTATCAATAGTAATCTAGATTCTGATTATTTTATTATTCTTGATGATGACTCTCGTCTGGATGAGGATTTTATTCTTAATATCTATAAAACAGATGCTGACATTATTATCCCCAGGATATTAAGTGTTGATGATGGGAATTTTTATTATCCAACTCAAAATGGTGTCGTAGTAGAGCATGACGGATGGGTTGATTTATCTTCTCTTATGTCCATTTCTTCAGGGCTAACGATCAGTAAGAAATTGGTTTTTGCCATGCTATCACATTACCCTGATGTATTTGATGAGCGTTTTTCTTTGTATGGGGTAGATACTTCTTTTTTTTTGAGATTGAGAGGAATAATCAAATCTGACTCTTATTTATTATTGGCGAAGTGTGTTTCTCTAATCTATCACTCCCTGTCGAGAATACAGAAAGAAAATATTTCGCAATTTAGGGTTGTAGAGAGATTATATGACTTTGCAATAACTGCAAGGCATTATCCTGAATATATTGGGCGTTTCTGGTTGTTCAAAAGGATCGTGAAGTACTCCATTCTTATGGAATTTAAATATGCATGGATTCTATTTCGATATTACGTTAAAGGGCGGCATCCAAAGTGTTGAAGTATATGATGGATGTGGATGAAGTTTGTTGGGCTTTATTTTTATAAGCTGAATGAATATATAAGTTGATGTAAGGGCTATACGATGATAGAGAATAATCCAAAAGTCAGTATATATATCACTACTTGCAACCGATTGGATAAGCTGAAAAGAGCGGTAATGTCCGTTCAAAAACAAGATTATTCTAACATTGAGATTCTCATTTGTGACGATGCATCTACGGATGGAACAGAAAAATTTGTCGATAGTTTGATTTTTGAAGATGCACGGATTAAATATTTCAGAAATGATGAAAATAAAGGTGCCTGTGCAACAAGAAATATTGGAATATTTAATGCCACAGGTGAATTTATTACTGGTCTTGATGATGATGATGAATTTACCCCTGATCGGCTCTCTTTTTTTATAGATAAATGGGATGATAAATATTCTTTTATTTGCGCAAACTTTGAAAATAAGTATCAGGATAGTATGACACTAAATTATAGGTTAAAAAAAGAAAAAGAATTTCATTATTCTGACTTGCTATTTGCTAATGAAGCATCTAATCAAGTTTTTACCAGAACTGAAAAACTGCGGGAGATAGGTGGATTTGATGTATCTGTTAAAAGATTACAAGATTGGGATACATGGCTGAGGTTATCTCATGCATTTGGACCATTTATCCGTTTTCCTGAATCAAAATACATCATGCATCATGACCATGTGCAAAGTGAAAGTCGAGTGTCAAGGAGCTATTCTTTTGTAGATGCCTTAAATGACATGGCCCAAAGAAATAAAAAAATATATGGTTATAAAGAAAGAAGGATATTAAATATGATAATATTAACAATCAACGGAAATTTAAAATTAAAACATTTCGTCCAATGGTTTTTTTTTGGATGGGAATCCATTGAAAGTATTAAGGATGGTTTATCTTTATTCAAAGATGAAGGTTATATAATATATTTCTTATAATTTAATTTCGTTTTTTGTGTTAGAGTGAATTTAATATGATTCCTGTTTTTTTAGGAGGGTAAATGTTAACTGATAAATCATCTATTTTTTCTGTTATTGTTACGTACTATCCAAAGATTGATAATGTTATCGATCTTATTACTGAACTGAAAAATCAAGAAGTAACTCCGATTGTTGTTGACAATGGTTCTTTAAATGAAGATGAATTCGCTACATTATCGAATTTATGCAAAGTTCTTCGTCTTGATAATAATGTAGGGATCGCGAAAGCACAGAATATAGGAATATTATATGTGAAAGAAAAGGGAGGGGAGGGGATCTTATTCTTTGATCAGGATAGTAAGATAAATAATTCATTCGTGAATGAAATTATGTGTGACTATAATCTTGTCTGCAGTGAAGTAGGACAGGGGAAACTAGCAGCAATCGGTCCTGTATTTACAGATTCGAGATATGGTTTTTTCTATAAAGTTATTAAAGTAAGTAAGTTGGGCTTTAGAAAAAAGATTAGTCCAGAGGGTTTTAGTAAACCTTTTGAAGTTTCTCTGATAATTTCATCCGGCTCGTTATTACCTGTATCAGTACTGGATGATGTTGGACTCATGAATGAGGATTTATTTATTGATTATGTCGATACTGAATGGTGTTTAAGAGCAATATCAAAAGGATATAAGGTATATGTGGCGACGTCAGCGAAAATGTCGCATGCGATTGGCGATAAAATGGTTAAGTTTTTAGTGTTTAATATTCCCGTTCATTCTCCTATTAGAAGATACTATAGAATAAGAAATGCTTTTTTGTTTTCTGATATGCCTCATGTGCCTTTTTTTTCTAAGAGTAAGAGAGAATATTTTTAATATTATACATCAGATAATATTAATTGCTTCACAAAGGAAGTTATCGTATTTTTCTGTAATGACTAAAGCTATTCATGATGGTTTGACTTTTTCAAAAAAAAACACCATATAAATTCTTAAAATGAGTTTTTGCTAGAGTGACATTTTCTATTCTGGGAGCTTAGCCCTATTTTTTATAAATGTTTTTAGGAGAATCAGAATGGAAAGAAGAGAGCTGGCAAAGAAAATATTATATGCGGTAGGGGGGACTTTAGCTGGGGTAACAGTATTAGAATCCCAGGCCGATGAACTTAAAACTCAACATGTAGATCATATAGATATTGCATCTCTTTATCGCTCTAATAATACATTGCACGATACAGTAAATATACTCCAATTCGGCACAATGGAAGATGCAAGTTCAGCTTTTTATCAGGCATTATTATTCATAAATAAACGTGGGGGAGGGAATCTATTAGTTCCCAATGGGAATTATTCATTTAATAAGCGCGTGGAAATAAGGATAGGTTGTAAAATATCCATATATACGTCTTCGAATGCAATTATGACTATGCATTCAGATGAAGATATGTTTAGTATTGTTGGTTCTGAGAATGCGGCTTTTCGTATATTTGGTAATGGCGAGTTTATATACTCAGGGCCAAGATCTGATCATGCTTCTTGCATTCGATTTACTTCATTAAACCATGATGGAGTATATGCGAGTAGTTCGTTCGAATGTAATGGTAGATTAAGGTTTAGAAAAGGAAAGAACGAATGGAAATATGCCCTCCATCTAACGGATGTTCGTGATGTTGTCTTGGTTGGTCCACAATTTGATGGGCTAAACTTACCTGAAAGAATGAGTGAGCAAATTGGAGTTTATGTTCAAACAAAAAACAGCGCGTCGGTTTCATGGGTTATTAATGATCTACAATTTAATGATATGAATACTGCATTTCATATAGAATCAAACACAGTTCCGGGTGCTGAAGGGTTTAAGTTTTTTAATTGTGATATGGTCGGGGTTAAGTGTGGTATACGTTTTAAAAATAATGCTAAATATTACCCTCCACAGTTAGAGATTGTTGGGTGCCATATGAATGGATATGGAAGCCTTATTGATATTGATAGAGCTTTAAGTATCCATATCGTTGGTGGTTTATTTTATAGAAAGGGTATCTCAGAAGGCGCGTTCTTAGAGTTTGATAGTGTGCAGGATGTTTCTATCGTTGGTGCCAGTTTCTGTTTAACTGGTAAAGAAACCGATGTTCCGTGCATCATTATAAAATCAACTGATGGTATTTCAGGCTTTTTCCGTATTTCTGATTGTCACTTTTGGGCTAACAAAAGAAAAAAACCATTTTTGAAAATATTAGGGAAAATCAATACGCTTTTGCTTTCAAATTCTAGCAAAGACTCATCCGGTAAATGGATAGATACTTCTGAGATGTCTTCTTTTAAAGATAATATCTATATAGATACAAATACAATTTCATTATCTGAGGTTGATAAAGGTGACATGTGGGGCGGGGGTGTTGACTGCTCAATGGGGATCGTTGACCTTCGCAATGCCTTGCCAGGAATTGTCTATTTAAAAAATGTTACCACATTAAAAAAGATCATTGGTGGAAGAATAAACTCTACCTATATTCTGCGTTCAGATTCGGTTATTGAGTTGCAATATGGTGTAAATATAACTAATGGATCTGAGGTTGGGAAAGGGAAAAAAACAATTAGTGTGATATTTGATGGTGAAAATTATACTGTAATCTGAACCTTTATAGTTTATATAAATTTTGCTTTTTTATTTTGTGGTTTCTAATAATGTGGGTCTAAATTTATTAATTGATTCGATTTCTCCTTGGGTTTTTTCTTTTATGAAAATTCACTAAGCAATGAAGATAAAAGGGCAAGATGAAAATGACAGATCTCTCTCAGCGTAATGCACAGGTATTAATATTAAAATTCTTCCTTTCAATATGTGTTTTATTGCCAACGGGGAGTGTTTGGGGAGTGAATGTCAAATTCTTATTTCTTTTTTTATTGTTAGGCACGACCTTATTGGGGAAAGGAAAAGGTATTGTAAAAATTGTGATAGGGTTATTACCTCCAGTGGTATTAATATTAATTTTTAGTTTGATCACTGAATTTAATGGTAGATATACTTTAGTATCTCTTGATCAAACCAAAGATTTGCTGGTGTTCTTTCTCATGGTGACGTTGGGGTATGCTTTAGTTGCGCCGGAGAAAAGATATGAGGTTATAGTTAAAACAATCGTAAGATGTTTAGTTTTACTTGGGGTAGCTAAGATATTGATTCTTCTTTATGCAGTTCTCACTGGGAGAGGGGCGTCATTTGTAGTACAAGGGATTTCGGCTTTTTTTAATACGTCTTTAATGACAATGGAATCAGATGATGTTGTTGTTAGTCGAATAAATTTCATGTCTGATTATTTGATTCCGACTGTTTTGTATTTATCGTTACGTGAGGTACTAATTAAAAAGACTTTATGGAAAGAGTGGGGTGTGATTTTTATTCTTTTTTCTTCTCTAATTATTAGTATGTCCAGGTTTTTATGGGCGGCAGGGTTTCTTTGTCTTCTCTTGGCTTTGATATCTAACTATAAGAAATACAAAAGTTTTTTAATTATTTGCGGAATGGTTTCTTTGGCTGTTTTTTTACTGTCGCTTCCTTCTGTACAAGATTTGATTGAATTTAGATTTTTATCTAAAGGGGTTACTGAGTCAGACCTGACGAGAACTCTTCAGTATAATGGAATTGTCAAGCATTTTATAGAGTACCCCCTTCTAGGGAACGGAATCGGTTATTATATTCCAGATCTTATAAGGAGTCATTTGTCGTTGTATTCATATGAGCTTCAGATTCCGGCTCTTTATATGCAAATGGGAATTGTTGGGGCTTCGTCAATAATTCTGATTGTGCTCATAATCTTGTTTTCTCAGATGAAAGGATTGTCATTAAATTTGTCAATTTCTTATGTTGTCCTGGTGGCGTTGTGGTTGTCCGGAGGATTTTTTAACCCTGTGATTATATCCTCAACCGGGGGCGTGTCTTTTTTGTTGATATATTCAATACCAAGTGGTTTTAAATATCGTAGTGAAGAAGAAGTGGGTGTTTAATTTAATTATATGGCAAAAGCGTTAACTTGATAAAATCTTTCTTTTTAAAGATACGTTTTAAGGTAGTTATTATCGAAGTGCCTGAGATCGATGGCATGGTGTTTTTAAATATATCCAAAATTTCTAATCCTTATTATTCTTGTTGAGGTTGATGGAGTGAAATAATTGTTTTCCCGATGTCATTATGAATATCTAAATGAGACTGATGACGTGGCGTATCTGATTTTAAGGAGGGAAACGACAACGGCAAAAAGCCTGAATGCAAAGTGATAGCCAGAACAATTATCGGGATTGAATGCAGGCCCATTCCAATCCATTCGGGTGCCTAACCCTACAGATGAGTGTTATCATGGCACCTATTCGTATCACATTGAATGAGTCATTGTATGAAGTTCCTTGTTACCGGCGCGGCCGGCTTTATCGGCTTCTATGCCTGTCAGTCACTCTGCGCCGCCGGCCATACGGTGGTGGGGATCGACAACCTCAACAGCTATTACGAGGTATCGCTCAAGGAAGCGCGTCTGGCGAAACTGCGCGCGCTGCCCGGTTTCCATTTCGAGCGGATAGATATTGCGGATAGCCAGGCGATGGCGGCGTTGTTCGCGGCGGAAAAATTCGAGCGCGTTATCCACCTCGCCGCGCAGGCCGGGGTGCGTTATTCGCTGGAAAACCCGATGGTGTATGCACAAAGCAATCTGATCGGGCATCTGAATGTGCTGGAAGGCTGCCGTCATAACGGCGTCGGTCACCTGATTTACGCCTCTTCCAGCTCGGTGTACGGGCTGAACAGCAAAACGCCGTTCGCCACCGCCGATTCGACCGATCACCCGATCTCGCTGTACGCCGCGACCAAGAAATCCAATGAACTGATGGCGCACTCCTATTCGCATCTGTATGACCTGCCGACCACCGGTTTGCGCTTTTTCACGGTGTATGGACCGTGGGGGCGTCCGGACATGGCGCTGTTCAAGTTCACCCGCCGGATTCTGGCTGGCGAACCGATCGATATCTACAATCAGGGTGATATGTGGCGTGATTTCACCTATGTCACCGACATTGTGGAAGGCATGCTGCGCATGGTGGATCAGATTCCGGGGCGCGACGCCGGCTGGACGGTGGAAGGCGGCTCGCCGGCCACCAGTTCCGCGCCGTACCAGCTCTACAATATCGGTCACGGCAGCCCGGTGCGGCTGATGGATTTCGTGACCGCGCTGGAGTCGGCGCTGGGGCGGGAAGCAGTAAAAAACTTCATGCCGATGCAGGCCGGCGACGTTTATCAGACCTATGCCGATACCAGCGACCTGTTCGCTGTGACAGGCTATCGACCGCAGGTAGGGGTGGAAAAAGGGGTACAGGCCTTCGTGGACTGGTACCGGGATTTCTATCAGGCCTGAGCGAAATAAAGAGAAATTTATACCCAAAATAATTCGAGTTGCAGGAAAGCCAACGCACCTGCAACGTTGAAGTATGACGGGGATAGACGGCATTACGCAGCGGACGTCTCTGCGGCTTTGCTATTGTTCTGTGACGGGTACAGTGTGTTACCCCGTAGGATGAATGTGGACAGATGATGAAAATTGCAATTGCGGGTACCGGTTATGTTGGCTTGTCCAACGCCATGCTGCTGGCGCAGCATAATGAAGTGGTCGCGGTGGATATCGTCGCCGAAAAAGTGGACATGCTCAACAAAGGCATCTCCCCCATCGTGGATAAGGAAATCGAAGCCTATCTGCGTAACCCGGCGCTGAATTTTCGCGCCACGCTGGACGCCGAATCCGCCTATCAGGATGCGGAGTTCGTTATTATCGCCACCCCGACGGATTACGATCCGAAAACCAATTACTTCAACACCCGCTCGGTGGAAGCGGTGATCGGCAAGGTGCTGGAAGTGAATCCGCACGCGGTGATGATCATCAAATCCACCATCCCGGTGGGATATACCGCGCAGGTCCGCGAGCAGTTCGGCACGGAAAATATCATTTTCTCGCCGGAGTTCCTGCGTGAAGGCCGCGCGCTGTACGACAATCTGTACCCGTCCCGTATCGTGGTGGGTGAGCGTTCCGAGCGCGCCGAGCGTTTTGCCCGACTGCTGGTGGAAGGGGCCATCAAAACCAATATCCCGGTGCTGTTTACCGGTTTAACCGAAGCCGAAGCGATCAAACTGTTCGCCAATACCTATCTGGCGATGCGCGTGGCCTACTTTAACGAGCTGGATACCTACGCCCAGACCCTGGGGCTGGACAGCAAACAGATCATCGAAGGCGTTGGGCTGGACCCGCGTATCGGCCAGCACTACAACAACCCGTCGTTCGGCTATGGCGGCTACTGCCTGCCGAAGGATACCAAGCAACTGCTGGCTAACTACGAATCGGTGCCGAACAACCTGATTCGGGCGATTGTCGACGCCAACACCACCCGTAAGGATTTCGTCGCCGATTCCGTGCTCAAACGTAATCCGAAAATCGTCGGTATCTACCGGCTGGTGATGAAAACCGGGTCCGACAACTTCCGCGCCTCCGCGATTCAGGGGGTAATGAAGCGTATCAAAGCCAAAGGGATCGATGTGGTGGTGTATGAGCCGGCGCTGAAAGAGTCGGAGTTCTTCCGCTCCCGCGTGATTCATAATCTGGATGAATTTAAACAGATGTCCGACGTGATTCTGTCGAACCGAATGGCGCCGGAATTGTCTGATGTAATGGAAAAAGTATATACCCGCGATCTCTTCGGCGCCGATTAGGTGTATTCTGGCGCCAGAAAAATTAATGTGACGCGGTCTTTGTCGTCGCGGCAAACAGCAGCATGTTTTTGAGAGAACACGAAATGACAGCATTAAAAGCGATTATCCCCGTTGCCGGTTTAGGGATGAACTTGTTACCGGTTACCAAAGCGATTCCAAAAGAGATGCTTCCGTTGGTTGACCGGCCGGTGATCGAAAAGATTGTCAACGAGTGCGTCAATGCGGGGATTAAAGAGATCGTGCTGGTGACGCACGCCTCTAAAAACGCCATTGAAAACCATTTTGATACCTCTTTCGAGCTGGAGTCGATGCTGGAAGAGCGCGCCAAGCGTCAGTTGCTGGCGGAAGTTCAGTCCATTTGCCCGCCGGGCGTGACCATCATGAACGTGCGTCAGGGGCAGACGCTGGGCCTGGGGCACGCCGTGTCCTGCGCCCATCCGATCGTCGGCAACTCGCCGTTTGTGGTGGTGCTGCCGGATGTGGTGATGGATGACGCTTCCGCCGATCAGTCGAAAGACAATCTGGCGCTGCTGATCTCCCGTTTTAAAGAAACCGGACACAGCCAGGTGCTGGTAAAACACCGTCCGTACGAGGTGCTGCCGGAATATTCCATCGTGGAATGCGAGAAAGCGTTGAATCAGGCGGGCGACGCGTCGGCGATCACCTCCATGATCGAGAAACCGGAACTGGCGCCGGTGGAAGGTTCGGACCTGTCCGCGGTCGGGCGTTATGTTCTGACTGCCGAAGCCTGGCCGATTCTGGAAAACACCCTGGCGGGCGCGTGGGGTCGTATCCAACTGACCGACGCTATCGCTGAGCTGATCAAAACCCAGCAGGTTGATGCCGTTCAGATGGCGGGGCGTAGCTTCAACTGCGGCCGTAAGATGGGCTACGTGCAGGCATTCGTGTCCTACGGCCTGCGCAATCCGGAACTGGGCAGCGCTTTCAAAACCAAAATCAAGGCGCTGCTGAACAAATAATTAATAAGCGGACCACACCCGATAATACGCTGGTGTTATCGGGTTTTTTCTGGCTAAATTCCAAATCGTTAGTTGAATCATTAATTACAAGATAATTTATTATATTGTTTTTGTTTTTATTCGGTTAATCCGAAAAAGGTTATTTTTTGCCAGCGATTGCTGACTTTCTTACACACACATAGCATTGCAATGAAAAAGATAAATAAGATTCTGATGGTCTGCCCGACAGGGTATGGGACGACCAAAAACGGACGCGATCTGGCCGAAGCGTTCGTTTCTCTGGGGTATGAGGTTCATCTGGCAGACAGCGACTGCCGGCCGCTAATGCAGGCGTTGACGCCTAAGTTCATGCGCAGCAAGCTGTTTTCCGAGCAGTGCCGGCTCTATTTTAATGAGCGCTTGCTGAAACAGTGCGCCATGCTGCGCCCGGATATGGTTTTCGCGATAAAGCCGGTCAATATGTTTGCCGAGACGGTCAAAGCGATTTCCAATATGGGGATATTGACCTGCGGTTACTGGATTGACGACCCGCTGGATTTTGATCGTTCGGTGATTGCATCTGCGCCGTTTGATATTTTCTTTACCAACGATCGCGGGTCGGTGGCTAATTATGCGCGGCACGGTATCAAGGCCCGGCATTTACCTTCGGCCGTCAACCCGACGCTGTTTTATCCTCTGAAGAAGGCGACGCCGCGTTATTCGCTGAGCTTTGTCGGCACCTTTGTCGAATATCGACGTAATGTGCTTAACCAGGTTGCCGAACCGGTGCATGCTTTCGGTCCAGGCTGGAAAAAACAGACTCAATCGAACGACCGGGTCATCCCGATGCCGGAAGTGTTCGGTAAAAAAACCAATCGAGTGTTCAACCTGAGCCATATCAACCTCAATGTCCACACCTGGAATGGGGTCGGCACCGCCATGAATCTGCGGTTGTTTGAAGTCCCGGCGGCCGGCGGTTTTCTGTTGACCGACTGGGTGGATGAAATCGGGGAGTATTTCACCCCCGGCGTGAATATCGAAACCTGGCGCTGTGTCGACGAACTGAATGACAAAATTCGCTTTTATCAGCAACAGCCGACCATTCGGGAAAAGATCACCGTATCGTCGCGTGAACATGTGCTGAAGAACCATCTTTATCGGCAACGTTGCCAACAGATTCTGGCCGATATCGCCTGCTGAAGCCTGTCACTACGTACGACCCTGTCTGATACGTACGACCCTGTCTGACGTACAACAGAGTGACGAGCTACGCCCATGCACCGCGCCATGGGCGTGGACTCCCTGCCTGTTGCACCAATAACTACCCACCCGGCGTTAGCTGGGTTACCATGTCAGCCTGCTTTTTGTTGCCTGGGGCGCAATCAGCCGCAGGCAGGTTACCTTCAGACAGGAGTTGTTTTAATGTCCAAACAGCAAATTGGCGTTGTCGGTATGGCGGTAATGGGGCGCAATCTGGCGCTGAACATTGAAAGCCGTGGCTATACCGTTTCCGTCTTTAACCGTTCCGCAGACAAAACGGATGAGGTGATTGCAGAGAACCCAGGAAAAAAACTGGTGCCGTGCTACACCGTTGAAGAGTTTGTTGAATCTCTGGAAAAACCGCGCCGTATCCTGTTGATGGTTAAAGCGGGCGAAGCGACGGATAAAACTATCGAGTCCCTGAAACCGTATCTGGAAAAGGGCGACATCCTGATCGACGGCGGCAACACGTTCTATAAAGATACTATTCGTCGTAACCGTGAACTGTCTGCCGAAGGGTTCAACTTCATCGGTACCGGCGTGTCCGGCGGTGAAGAAGGCGCGCTGAAAGGTCCGTCCATTATGCCGGGCGGTCAGAAAGAAGCTTATGAGCTGGTGGCGCCGATTCTGGAGCAGATTGCCGCTCGCGCCGAAGGCGAGCCTTGCGTGACCTATATTGGCGCTGACGGCGCCGGCCACTATGTGAAAATGGTGCACAACGGCATTGAGTACGGCGACATGCAGCTGATCGCCGAAGCCTACGCGCTGCTGAAGCAGGCGCTGGGGCTTTCCAACGAAGAACTGGCGAGCACCTTCTCCGGGTGGAACAAGGGCGAACTGAGTAGCTATCTGATCGAGATCACGGCCGATATCTTCACCAAGAAAGACCAAGAAGGTAAATACCTGGTCGACGTGATTCTGGACGAAGCCGCCAACAAAGGCACCGGCAAGTGGACCAGCCAAAGCTCGCTGGATCTGGGCGAACCGCTGTCCCTGATTACCGAATCGGTGTTTGCCCGTTACCTGTCCTCGCTGAAGAACCAGCGTGTGGCGGCCTCTAAAGTGCTGAGCGGTCCGGTTGCTCAGGCATTCAGCGGCGACAAAGCCGAATTCGTCGAAAAAGTGCGTCGCGCGCTGTATCTGGGCAAAATCGTCTCCTATGCGCAGGGTTTCTCCCAGCTGAAAGCGGCGTCTGACGAAAACAACTGGAGCCTGAACTACGGCGAAATCGCCAGGATTTTCCGTGCCGGTTGCATCATCCGCGCTCAGTTCCTGCAGAAGATCACCGACGCTTACGCCGAGAACGCCGCTATCGCCAATCTGCTGCTGGCGCCGTATTTCCGCCAGATCGCCGACGAATACCAGCAGGCGCTGCGTGACGTGGTGTCCTATGCGGTGCAGCAGGGTATTCCGACCCCGACCTTCTCGGCGGCGATTGCCTATTATGACAGCTACCGTTCAGCGGTATTACCGGCCAATTTGATTCAGGCCCAGCGCGATTATTTCGGCGCGCATACCTATAAGCGTATTGATAAAGAAGGCGTATTCCACACCGAATGGTTGGAATAATATTCTGACATATTTTTCACATCCTGAAACCGGGTAGAAATATCCGGTTTTTCTTTCTCAATATCTCCCCTCTAATAACTATACCCAAAATAATTCGAGTTGCAGGTAGGCGGTAAGAGAGTGAATCCCGATGAGCTTACACAGGTAAGTGATTCGGGTGAGCGAGCGCAGCCAACACACCTGCAACTTGAAGTATGACGGGTGTAAGACTTTTCCGAGAATATTTCATCTCATTGTAACTAATGGGGAAAATATAACGAACTTGCGACTTGTCTTATTTCCTTAATCGTTCAATTTTGTTTTTCTTATTCTTTATATGAGTATTGGTTCGGATCCTTCCCATACGCTGGTGATTATTTCATGTAAGGATGAATTGAAATAATTGCTTCACAGGCCGTGAGGAAGATCCAACCTGGCTGATTAATTCGGCCAGTCGTGGGGCAGGGGAGATCTTTCGGGTTGTTTCCTGCCTGATGTCCTTAAACAGGAAATAAAAGGAAATGGTTATGATGAAGAAAACGCTAGCGATCCTGGTACTGGCTCTGGCCGTACCTGTGGGCGCACTGGCGGCTGGACCGTCAGCTGTCAACGGTCCGCCCACTTTCAAAACTGGCGGTACCGTGGCTGGTGCATCCGCGTTTAGTGCGGCGAATGGCCGGGGGGCGGGTCATGGCTATGGCGGCGGGGTTGGTCGTTCTGTCATGGCAGGCGTCCTTTCCACTGCCACCAGCACGAACAGCTCTACCGCAACCAGCACCTCAACCGTGACGACAACTCGCGGTTAATGAT
Organism: Dickeya dadantii NCPPB 898; assembly: GCF_000406145.1. Classification (NCBI taxonomy): domain Bacteria; kingdom Pseudomonadati; phylum Pseudomonadota; class Gammaproteobacteria; order Enterobacterales; family Pectobacteriaceae; genus Dickeya; species Dickeya dadantii. The sequence continues at coordinate 1,396,876 of NZ_CM001976.1, forward strand.
GGGCTAATAACCAAGGCCACTCCGGTGGCCTTTTTTCTGCTTCAGGATGTTCAGGCGAGAACCCGAACAATGAAAAAAATCCTTGATTTAGCCTTGTTACGGATGTTGGCGGTCGTTTTCTTCATGCTGGGACTGACAGGGTGTTCTCAGCAAATCAGTCAACTGGGCCGGGATTTTCGGCTGGCGTTGTGGGGACGGCAAGATGTCAGCATGACGCCGCAGCAGGTGGAGCAGCTTCCCTATGCTTCAGCGTATCTGAAAGTGGGTAAAGCGCCGCGCGTCTTTGTGGTGCTGGCGTTTGCCGATAACCAGCAACTGAAATGGGTGACGGCGGATAAAAATAGGGTGGTGACCCGCTTTGGCCGGTTGGTGAAAACGCAGGGGTTGGGTGAAGACATTGAGCAGGTCACTGAACTGGATACCGACCCGCTCAGTCTCGGTTTGCTGAAACCCGGCACCCCGAAACGCTGGCACACCATCGTTAGTTGGTCGCAGGTGTTGCGCGGCGGCTACGACCTGCAGTCGGAATTCGAAAATAAAGGTCCGGAAACCCTGACGATATTGAATACGCCCCGGCGGACGGTGCGTTTCGACGAACAGGTGACCGTACCGGCGCTGGGCAAACGCTATACCAACCAATACTGGCTGGACCCGACCTCCGGTCAGGTTATCCAAAGTTATCAGTATATGGGGCCAAACATGGCTCTGGTGCAGTTCACCGTTCTTAAGCCATACAATCAATAAGGTAATTTTATGTTGTCATTCAATCGATTGGCTGCCTTGTTATTGCTGGTGGCCGGAGCATCAGGGGCGGCGCAGTTAACGGTAAAGTATGCGGGCGAAACCTTGCCCGCCGTGGTGCTGAAAGACGGCACCCGTCTGGATCAGTTCTACGGCCAGACGGCTTTTCCGGACAAGGCCAACTGGCAAACTGCGTTACTCACCAACGAACGTGTAACGGAAAAGGTCAGAGAAAAGGGAGAAAAGCTGCAGGCCAGACTCTATCAGTTGCAACTGGTCTGGCAGGCCGAGGGCGATGGCGACTGGGCGATCGCCGCCTGGTATATGGCGCAGGCGCTGAAGCAGGTCAATACCGTCGGCCGAATCCGCGCCAGCATCGACCCGGATATCGTGCGTCTTTCTCCGCGGGATAATCGCCCGCTGGTGGGCAACTATACCCTCTACCTGTCACCCTATCGGGATCAGTTCTTCTTGTTCGGGCTGATCAGCACCGGCGTTGATATCGGCACCCCGAACGTGTTCAAGGATATTGACCTCCAGTCAGGCTGGTCTGTCGAACAGTACATCGGTAGACGGCGTTTTCTGCCTGGCGGCGATAACCGCGACGGTTATCTGATTGCGGGCAACGGCCACTGGCGCAAAGTCCCGCTCGCTGTCTGGAACCGCCAGCACAATGAACCGGCGGCGGGAGAAACGCTGTTCATCGGTTTTGACCCTTCCATTCTGCCAGAGGGCTTTACGTCTCTGAATGAGCAGATCGCCGACTATCTTGCCAACCGGATCCCACACTAATGGCTAACAACAGAACTTTTAAACTGAGCTGTCTGTCGCTGGCGATTGGCAGCACATTAGGGACGCCGGTCTGGGCGGCTGAGGTGGATAACCAGGATGCGGCGAACCGCAGCGGTTATTACCAGCCCGCCGGCGTGTCGCAGATGGATTTTGGCGGCGTCGGGCTATGGCAGATGCCGACGGCGCGGATGGCGGATACCGGCGAGTTTAGCGCCAGCTACCGCGATAACGAGGAATATCGCCGCTACGCCATTTCACTGCAGCCGCTCGACTGGCTGGAGGCGACGCTGCGGTATACCGATATTCGCACCCGGCCTTACAGCAACTCGCCCAGCTTCAGCGGCAACCAGACCTATAAGGATAAGAGCTTCGACGTCAAAGCGCGTCTGTGGCAGGAAAGCCTCTGGTTGCCGCAGGTGTCGCTGGGGCTGCGCGATATCGCCGGTACTGGCCTGTTCGACAGCGAATATCTGGTGGCCAGCAAGCGCTGGGGGCCGTTCGATTTCACGCTGGGTATGGGCTGGGGCAATATGGCGCAGAGCGGCAACATTACTAATCCGGCCTGCCGGCTGGCGTCGGGATTCTGTACCCGTTCCGCCTCAACGCAGACCGGTCAGTTCGCGGCGAAGAACTTTTTCCACGGACCGGCGGCGCTGTTTGCCGGGCTGGAATACCAGACGCCGTGGGATCCGTTGCGTATCAAGCTGGAGTACGACAGTAATGACTACAGCCTGGAGGCGGCGGATCAAACTCGTCCTGCATCGCAGCATATCAAGCAGGACTCGCCGGTTAACGTCGGTCTGGTGTACCGCGCTACCGATTGGCTTGACACCTCGCTGTCGTGGGAGCGCGGCAACACCCTGATGTGGGGCTTCACGTTGCGCACCAACTTCAACCGGCTACGACCGCAGCACCCGGACGACGAGCCGCCGGTTTATATGCCGGTGAAAAATGCGCAGGGCGGCACCGACTGGCAACGCGTTTCACAGGAGCTGGACGAGAAGGCTGGCTTTGCCCAACCGGATATTTATAGCGACGGCCAGCAGGTGACGGTGGTAGCGGAGCAGTATAAATATAACAGCGATGCCGAGGCCAGCCGGCGGGCGGCGACGGTTTTGGCGAACCATTTGCCGGACAGCGTCGGGCAGTATCACATCGTCACCCGCAGCGGCCCGCTGACCTCCACCAGCACCCGTGTGGATGCGTCGGCGTTCCGTCAGCTGGAGTCCGGCAGTACGCCACTGGGGCTGGACGAGCCGGACCCCTATCATGTCGAGCCGCTGCCGGAGCCGAGTGGTCGTCAGGTTCTGCATACCGAGCCGCCGCGTTTTTCCTACGGCATCGACCCCTCGCTGCAACAGTCGTTCGGCGGCCCGGAATCGTTCTATATGTATCAGCTGTCGGCCAACGCCAGCGCCGATTACCGTATTACGAATAACTGGCGGCTGGGGGGCACGGTGAACGTCAACCTGCTCAACAACTATGATCAGTTCAACTTCAAATCACCCCCGCAGGACGGTGCGGCGTTGCCGCGGGTCCGTACCCATATTCGTGAGTATGTGACCTCTTCAGACGTGCTGCTGACCAACCTGCAACTGTCGCGTTACGATCATCTGTCGCGCGACTGGTATACCCAGGTCTACGGCGGTTATCTGGAAATGATGTACGCCGGCGTCGGTGGCGAAGTGCTGTATCGGCCGTTTGGCAGCAGTTGGGCGGTGGGGATGGATGTTAACTACGTCAAGCAGCGAGACTGGGACGACCCGCAGCGCCTGAGAGATTACAGCGTGACCACCGGTCACCTGACCACCTACTGGTCGCTGCCGTTCGTCAAAGGCGGGCTGGCGAAAATCAGCGTCGGGCGCTATCTGGCCGGCGATAAAGGCGTCACACTGGATCTGTCGCGCCGTTTCGACAGCGGCATCGTGGCCGGCGCGTTTGCCACCGTCACCAATGTCAGCGCCAGCGAATATGGCGAAGGCAGTTTCACCAAAGGGATCTACTTCACTATCCCGTTCGACCTGCTCTTCAGTTCACCGACTACCCGTCACGGCTCCATCGGCTGGGTGCCGTTGACCCGCGACGGCGGTCAGATGCTGGATCGGCGCGACGTGCTGTATAACATGGTAGACCGGGAATAGCCCGTTGTGGCGCTGGGTTACCCGGCCAAGACGCAGCGCCTCCCGAAAAACGGGAGGCGCTGCCGGCATCAGGATTGAGGCTGTAAGGGCGAGGGGGAGCAGCGATCGATTGCAGAAAGGCAGTTCGGACACCATCTGGAAAATTCCTCGCAGCGCCTGGCTGTTTGCGCTGTCGTTCAATCTTTCTACCGCCAGCGTCGGCGACTATCTGGATACGCGCGAACTGAAGCTGGTCAGTTGCTGATCCCGGGTGGCGTGTAAAGAAGGCGATCGTTTTGCGAAAGTGGTTCGTAATCAATATAACCGTCTGTAAATAAGCGGTTTTTTAGGAATGAGCGACTTGTCGCTTCCTGGCCGGTTTCTTATGATGCACCCAGTCGAAACTGAGGTGAATCATGAGAAACGTAGTCAAAATGGTCGGTTTACTGGCATTGATCGCCACCCTAAGCGGTTGCATTTTCCCTCCGCCGTGGGGAGGCCCGGGCGGCGGTCATGGCGGCCCCGGCGGCGGGCCGGGCGGCTTCCATTACCAGCCCGCGAACGGGTCGGGTCATCCCTGATGCATAACGCGGCCGGCCCTCCCCCTGTGGGCTGGCCGCAGTGCTCTTATCCACGCAGGTTTTTCATCTCGCCATTTTCCCCTTCTCGTGTTCTCTTCCTCTCCCCCCGGCAGAGCCCGAACGCCGCACTTATTCCGTACGCTCCGGTTTATCCGCTGCGCCAGTTACGTCTGTGGGATAGGTTGTTAATAAAATCTGTATGTTACTGAAGTGATTTGAGCTGGAATTTGGAATAATGACAGCGTGCTCTCCGTCATAAAGATGAGGGCGAGGACTATGAAATGGACCGAATAACGCAGCCAGACTGGTGGCTTGACGCGTGACGGATATAAGAAGGAGAGTGGCATGTATTCAACACTCGTTGCTGCGCCAGCTGACGGCGATCGTCGTCGCTCCGGCCTGGCGTTTGCCAGACGCGTTTATACCCCCCGTATTATTGGTCTGGGGTTGGGATTTTTTTGTGTTTCCGCCGTGCTGTATGGCCAGACACAACCTGTGTGGGTGTGGGGAGCATTGTTTTTCAACGGTTTTCTTTGGCCGCACCTGGCGCTGTGGCTGACGCGGCGCGCCGGCGATCCGATGCGGTTCGAGTATGGTAATCTGCGGTTTGATGCCTGGCTGGGCGGCGTCTGGATTGGCATGATGGGGCTGAATTCACTGCCGTCGGTGCTGATCGTGTCGATGATGGGCATGAACAATATCGCCGGCGGCGGCCTGCGGTTGTTTGTGCAAGGGCTGGTGGCGCAATTGGTCGGGGCGCTGGCCGTTATCTGGCTGACTCACCGATCGATTGCGTTTGCCACTACGCCCGAGCAGATCTATTTCTGTCTGCCGATGCTATTTATCTATCCCATCTCGGTGGGGTTGGTCACCTATCGCACCGCGATCAAGCTGGCGGATCACAAGCGTCAACTGCGGGAAATCAGTATCCACGACGGTATGACCCGGTTGTACAACCGGCATTATTGGGAGCAGTTGCTGAAACATGAGTTTGAGCTGTGCCTGCGCCACCAGCAGGTAGCGACGCTGGCGTTGCTGGATATCGATCATTTCAAGCGCATCAACGACAGCTTCGGGCATCACGTGGGGGATGATGTGATTCTCTTGCTAAGCGGCGGCATCAAATCAACGTTGCGGCAGTCCGACATCACCGGTCGTTTTGGCGGCGACGAATTCGGCATGGTGTTGCCACAAACGCCGGCCGTTGAAGCAGAACGTATCGTCCAGCGGCTACGCGAGTATCTGGAAAGCATACAACTGCATCAGGCGCCGGCGCTGCGGGTGGGGATCAGCGTCGGGCTGGTGCAGTTTCATGCCGGCATGGAGGATTATCAGGTCTGGCTGAAAGCCGCGGATACCGCGCTGTATCAGGCCAAAGACAATGGTCGCGGTTGCACGGTCTGCGCCTGAACGGTTTCGTCGCTAACGCGCCATAACCATAACCATAAGCTAAAGCGCCATAGCTAAAGCGCCATAAATAGCGCCGGGTTGACCGCCTGGCGGCGCGCTTTTTCCAGATGCGTGCGCATGAAATCAGCGGCGCTCAGCCGATCGCCCAACTCCAGGTAGCGAATGATTTGCAGATGCTCTTCCGCCTGATGTTTCCGCTGCGGGCGAAATCTCTCCTTGCGGTACTCCACCAGCCGCCGCAGCCGGGCCAGATGGCGGACGGTTTGCAGCAGAAAGCGATTGCCGGAGCAGACGGCCAGCGTGTCGTGGAACCCGGAACTGGTATCAAACATCTCCATTGCCGTCATGGTCAGGTAACCGTCTTCGGCCAGGTGTTCCTGCTGTTTCCGGCAGCGTGCCAGCACCTGCGGGTCAATATGAAACGTTGCCGACAGCAGCCCGGCCGGTTCGATAATGGCGCGCAGCGCGTAGCTTTCTTCATAGGCTTCTACCGAATCGATCAGCGGCAGCGTGCGCCAGCCCTGACCGGCCATGTGTTCCAGCCAGCCTTCCTGCTGACAGCGCAGCAAGACTTTGCGCAGCACCGGGCGGGTAACGCCGAATTCGAGCATCAGCTCCATTTCTGAAAATTGTTCCGGCAACTGGCGGGTGATGCGGCGTTCCGCCAACTGGCGATAGAGCGGGTCTTCCGCCTGCTCCAGCACTTCGGCGACCAGATTGCCCAGTTGCGAAGCGTGCTGCGCCAGAAAAAAACCGCGATTGCGGTCATAGGTCACCATGCCTTTGTCCATCAGGTATTGCATCGCCTGTTTTACCGGCGTGCGCGACGTGCTGAGCGCCTGCGCCAGCGCCGACTCGACCAGATGATGGCCCACCGCGAGTTGCTCGCGCCTGACGTAACTGATGACATCGCGCACGATGCGCGCCTGCAACGGGGTGAGGGTCGTCATGATTCCTTGCCAGCCAGAATAAATAGCCGCTGATTATACCTGTTACCGACCGGGCTGGCAGTGATGCCGGGCAATTGTTCTTTATTTTATTAAAAGACACTCTGTGGGGGGATTAGGTTGATCTGTTCACAACAGAAACAGGACACCTATTTCATAAATTGTATTTTTTGATAATAAAATGCAATATGATGATATCTCAAACCTCCAGCAGAGCACAAAGAGACTGTCTGTGACGCCATCAGCACACCCCTTACTGATTACCGGTCATCCTTTTGAATGGCTGACGATTCCCGGCCTGGATCGAATAGCCTGTACTTTTATTCGTCATCAGCCCCCGCTGATACTGGTGTCGGCGGGAGCCTTGTCGCAATCCGGGCGGCTGGAGGAGGCAGTAAGCCTGCCGGCGTGGGAAACGATCCGCATTTTTGGCGCGGCGGCGCTGTCGCGGTATATCGGGGACAATGCGCGGCATAGCCAACTGGTGGTGATTGACCGCCTGTCATGTGGATCGCCCTGTGCGCTGGGGTTTGCCATACTTGATTGCCAAGGTTGGCAGCGTCACGTCGCCGCATCGACCGAACAGGTTATCAGGCAGGCGGCGCTGCAACCTGACACGATCGCCTGCGATCATCTTCCCGCCGGCGTGAACGCGGCGTTTTCATTGATGCACCGCCATCAGCCGCACGGTTGAGCAATCAGGCAGCCTGCGCCATAACGCATCGGTGCCAGAAAAACTGTTGGTAAAAATGGAATAATCATATCCATTTGTCCGCCTTTATCTCATACCGGTATCCGGGCAGGATCTTGCACGACAGGCTGTGGCCGCTGCGCCGTGTTAACGTCACGGCAGGCCCGGTCGTTTTCATCCCGGAACAAATTTCATCCCAGAACAAATTTCATCCCGGAAAACAGGAGAGCGTATGCAGCAGCACAACCAACAAGACGCCGCACAGGATGCCCGCGTGGCGATAATCACCGGTGCCTCGCGGGGCATCGGCAAGGCGATTGCGCTGAAACTGGCGCGGCAGGGGTGGCGAGTGGTAGTGAATTATGCCCGGCAGCAGCAACAGGCGGGCGACGTGGTGAGCCGAATCCGCGAAGAGGGTGGGACCGCGCTAGCGATTCAGGCGCAGGTGGACGCGCCTGAACAGGTAGCGGCGCTGTTTCAGCAGACGAAAGCGCAATTCGGGCGTATCGACGCGGTGATCAATAGCGCCGGGGTGATGGCGAATACGCCGATTGCCGATGGCGATCTGGCGCAGTTCGACGCGATGATCGCGACCAATCTGCGCGGTGCGTTTATTGTGCTGGGCGAAGCGGCCCGGCAGGTGGAAAACGGCGGGCGAATCATCGCGCTGTCCACCAGCGTCATCGCCCGGTCGCTGCCCGGTTATGGTCCCTATATCGCTTCCAAGGCCGGGGTGGAGGGGTTGGTGCGAGTGCTGTCGAATGAACTGCGTGGCCGCGAGGTTACGGTGAACGCCGTGGCGCCGGGGCCGGTGGCGACCGAACTGTTTTTTAACGGTAAGACCGACGCGCAGGTAGCCGCCATTACGGCCATGACGCCGCTGGAAAGGCTGGGCGAACCGGACGATATCGCCAACGTGGTAGCGTTTCTGGTCGGGCCGGAAGGGGGCTGGATTAATGGTCAGGTGGTTCGCAGCAATGGCGGGTTTGCGTAATGGGTTTGCGTAATGGGTATACGTGCCGGGGAAGGTGGTTTTCCCCGGTGCCGGCGTGTGCTAGCTGGCGATACGATGCAACGTATCGGATGAGGCGCTGTGACCCAGATTGTGCCTGATTTGGGTGTTGATGTCGTCGAGCAACTGGTAACGGCGCTGGTACTGGGCCCGTTTTTTGCTCGGCAATTCATCCAGCGTTTTGCGCGTAATCGTCAGCGGAAGTTGGTACAACCCCGCCGCGTTTCTGTCTGCGTTGACTGACAGCCAGAATTCGCTGTAACTGGAAAAACGCACCTTATTTTTACGGTAGCAGTAGCGCAGGCTCTGATAAACATGGTTTTCATCGCCCACCGCCAGAATGCGATTGATTCCGGTAAGACCGGCGAGGGTCAGCAGGCATTCCAGCAACAGGCGTTTGGGAAACAGCCCGAAGCAGGCTTTCGACGCATCTTTGGTTAGCTCACGGGTCTGGTCGCGGCCTTTGCCCTGCAAACCACCAATCATGATGGTGGGTTGATTGTGGTCGCGTATCACCGAGAATGTCAGCGACGCCAGCACCACATTGTTAAAGCGGATACGCAGCGTGGCCTCGCCCTCTTTGTCGTAACGCGAGGTGCTGCAAATCAGCGAAAAACTTTCGCCGTTCTTGCCGGAAAAACGCGCCAGACAATAGTCATCCAGGCTGAGAAACGCCTGTTTCAGAAACGGGTTGGCCAACTGATCCACGAAGGTGTAATGGGTACAAATAGCGTCAGCGCGCTCGGCGGCGTGCAGCGTGGCGGACAGATAAGGGCGGTGAATCTTGGTCGGCAGCATCGGCCGAATTTTCACCGCTTTCTGCATCGCGGGAATCTCAATAATATTATTCAGATAGCGTAAGGTAATTGACGGCATCAATAATGAACGCAATAAAAACTTGGCTTTTATATCGGCCTTGCGCCAGATCTTTTCAGAGAAAAAATCGCCTTTTAGCAGTTGATAAAAAAGCGACAGTGCAGATGTTTTTTCCATTTTAATGCCCTGTGAGATAGTGCTGTAAAAATAATCACAGGGGAGCGGATGCCGGTAATGATCTATTCCCGTAAAACGCCTGCTCGGAAACCCTGCCGCACAGAAAGGCAAGGCGGTTTTTATCTCTGACCTCGCGTTTGCTGTTGCCGGGGATTATAAATATGGCTAGAAAAAGAAAAATCATAACCCCCATGCTGTTGAGCATTGATTTAGCGAAAATAATAAATACCGGATTATCGCAGGTCTGTTTGGGGTTGATTTAAACTTAATGGCTGGGAGAGGCGTATAATAAGAGATCGCATGGCTGAAATGCCTCAGTCTCTCAGGACGGTTACCCTATACATACGGTTACCCTATACATATAGAGAATTTGCGCCGGCGGTAACCGGTGGACTCCGGCGTCAGTAAACAGGCCGGCAGATGTACCCACCGGCCTGGCCGTTACTTAATCTGATGGTTTTCTTTCCAGAGAACGCTTATTTATAAACAATCGCGCTGGAGCGCACCAGATCGTCGTTATCCATAGAGATAATGACAAAATATTTTCCGCCCAGTTCATCTGCGGCTTGTGATAATTCGCGGGCCGCGTCCATCGGCGAATCGGTATTACTTGACGTAATCATCCCAATTTTTTGATAGTTATCCGCTTGCTCACGATTTATTTCCTGCGCCGCCAGCGTGCTGAAAGACGCCAGTGTAATAGCACACGCCGCGATGCTTTTGATTATCATGTTCATTATGCTAACTCCATCTTTATACCCGTCATACTTCAAGTTGCCGGTGTGTTGGCTTTATTACTCGGCCCATCGATGGGCCTCGCCCCTTCGGGGCCGCTGCCAGCAGCGTTCAAATCGGCTTGCGCCGATTTGCCGCTCACCCCAGTCACTTACTTATGTAAGCTCCTGGGGATTAAATGAGAGACATCCTGTCTCTCACCGGAGGCCAGCCGTTGGCTGGTCAAATTAATTCGTTCCCAACGAATTTGTCACTCGGTTGCCGCGTTACAAGGCTCATTATGAGCCTTGTTCTAAAGGGTCAACGCAACTCGAATTATTTGGGGTAGAGTTAAGGTGTTTATATTTATCTCAACAGAATTACGTGCCGTGGAAAAAGAATGATGACTGTTTCTCTGTTGAGTGTACTCATCATAGGTGGTCGTGAAGGGTAATTTTGTCAATTGATGCCATTTTAATTTCAATGCTGTTAATGATGACGAGAAATAATATTTTTTCGTTATGAATTGAAATTTCAATCGATTGATTTTCATTAACAAGTTAAATAGCAAGAGTAATCGCTGACGGCATTGTTCCATAATAATGAAAACTGAATTTGAAAACCGTAGCCGATCTTTTTACGTACCCGCCTGATTTTTCCGCCAGACGCGTCAGTATCACAGCGTTGTCCCTGTTAAGTGTAATGGTTTAGTAATGCTGTTGTTGCGAATGTGTCTTGTTTTCACTTTTTCGTAATGATAATAATTATTATTAACTTTTGTGGTATTTCACACATCAATACCGTAGCCAGCGGACGGCGCTGTCGAGGGAGCTTTGGCATATGCATCACCACTACACACACTATCTGCAACTAAAAGTTGAGCACCCGCGCAAATACGCTCGGGATGTGGCCCGCATGATGGGGCTGAGCGAAGCGGCGCTGACATCGCTGCGCGTCGGGCATGACGCCCGCCGCCTGTCAGGCGACATGCGTGCGCTGCTGGCCGGGCTGGAATTCGTCGGCGAAACCAAGTCCATCACCCGCAATGAATTTGCGGTGCATGAGCAGGTTGGGGTTTACCGTAACCAGCGTATCGGCGAACACGTCGGCCTGGTGCTCAACCCGCGCGGGCTGGACCTGCGCCTGTTTCCCGAGCAGTGGGACAGCGCGTTTGCGCTGACGGAACAGACCGCGCGCGGCGAGCGCCACAGCGTTCAGTTTTTTGATCGTCACGGCGACGCGGTACTCAAGGTCTATGCCACCGACAACACCGAACTGACGGTCTGGCAGGTGTTGATCGCGCGCTTCACGCTGACGGATAACCCGCCGCTGGCGCTACAGCCGGCGCCGAGCGATACGCCGGCAGTGACGCCGGATGCCGCTCTGCTTGAACAGGAGTGGCGGGCGATGACCGATGTGCATCAATTCTTCCCGCTGCTTAAACGGCACCAGATCACGCGCCCGCAGGCGTTTCGCGCGGTGAGCGACGATCTGGCCTGTCAGGTGGACAACCAGGCGCTGGGGACGTTGCTGCGTGCCGCCCAGCAGGCGGGTAACGAGATCATGATTTTTGTCGGCAACCGCGGTTGCGTACAGATTTTCACCGGCGTGATCGAAAAGGTGGCGCCGATGGAGAGCTGGCTGAATGTGTTCAACCGTGACTTCACGCTGCACCTGGTGGAAGACGCCATTACTGAAAGCTGGGTTACCCGTAAACCGACTAAAGACGGCATGGTCACCAGTCTGGAACTGTTCGCCGCCGACGGCACGCCGATCGCCCAGCTGTTTGGTCAGCGCTCGGAGGGGGAACCGGAGCAGGCGTGCTGGCGCGAGCAGGTGATGTCGCTGGTGACGCCGGAGGCCGCGGCATGAGAGCGCTATGTCTGATGTTGCTGTGGCTGCCGCTGTCGCTGCTGGCCGCCGAGCGGGTGGTGGCTATTGATCGGATAGTGGCCAATGATCGGATAGTGACCAATGATCGGATAGTGACCATTGGCGGCGATGTCACACAGATTGTCTTTGCATTGCAGGCGGGCGATCGGGTGGTGGCGCGCGACAGCACCAGTTTGCATCCCGAGGCGGTGACCGCGTTGCCGAATGTCGGTTACATGCGGCAGCTAAATGCAGAAGGCATTTTGTCGATGCGGCCGACGCTGGTGCTGGCGAGCGCGCTGGCGCAGCCGTCCACGGTGCTGGATCAGGTGGCCAGCCGGGGCGTGCGCGTGGTGACGGTGCCGGAGCCGCAAACGGTCGACGGCATTAGCGCCAAGATTCAGGCGATCGCCGGCGCGCTGGACGTCGCGCCGCGCGGCGAGGCGCTGGTGCAACAGGTGAAACAGCAACTGGCGGCGGTGCCGCCGCAACCGGCATCGGGCCGCATGTTGTTCATCCTCAGTCATAGCGGCATGGGCGCGATGGCGGCCGGGCAGAGTACCGCGGCGGACGCGGCGTTTCGCGCCGCCGGATTACAGAACGCGATGCAGGGATTCAACCGTTATCAACCTTTGTCGCAGGAAGGCGTGGTGGCAAGCCAGCCGGACTGGGTGGTGATCACTAGCGATGGCGCTAAATCTCTGGGCGGCGACGCGGCAATCTGGCAACTGCCGGGGCTGGCGTTGACGCCGGCAGGAAAGCACAAACGGTTGCTGGTGGTGGACGACATGGCGCTGCTGGGCTTCGGTCTGGATACGCCTGCGGCGCTGTTGCGCCTGCGTCAGGCGGTGGATGCGGCGAAGTGAGCCTGCATCCCCGGCTGATGCTGCTGTCGATGGCGGGCGCGCTGGCGCTGCTGGCGGTGATCGCCGCCGGTAGCGGCGCGATGCCGGTGTCATTGACGCAGTTGATCAGCCTCCCGCTCGACAGTATGGCGTGGCAGGTGTGGCTGTACATTCGGCTGCCGCGGGTGGTGCTGGCGTTGCTGGTGGGGATGGCGCTGGCGCTGTCCGGCGCCGGGATGCAGGGGCTGTTCCGCAATCCGCTGGCGGACCCGGTATTGCTGGGGGTCAGCAGCGGGGCGGCCGTCGGCGTAGCGCTGGCGATACTGTTTCCGCTGGCGCTGCCGACACTGCTGGCGCTGTACCTGCCGCTGCTGGCCGCTTTTGTCGGCAGCCTGCTGATCATGCTGCTGCTGTTCTCCCTCAGCCTGTCGGGAGAACGTTCCCTGTCGCGCCTGCTGCTGGTGGGGATTGCCATCAACGCCATCGGCAGCGCCGTCACCGGCCTGCTGGCGTGGATCAGCAACGATCAGCAACTGCGCCAGCTGTCGCTGTGGGGTATGGGCAGTATGGCGCAGGCGCAATGGGTGACGGTGGCGTCGCTGGTGGTGCCGTGCGTGTGGTGGTTGCAGCGGCTGGCTTCGCCGCTCAATTTGCTGCAACTGGGCGACGAGGAAGCGCACTACCTTGGGGTGGATGTGCACCGCACCCGGCGTCGGATCGTCATTCTGTGCGCGGTGCTGGTGGCGGCGGCGGTGTCGGTCAGCGGGATCATCGTTTTTGTCGGCCTGATCACGCCGCACCTGATGCGGCTGCTGCTGGGCGCGGATCACCGCTGGTTGTTGCCGGGTACGACGCTGGGCGGGGCGCTGTTGCTGCTGTTGGCGGATACGCTGGCCCGCACGCTGGTGGTGCCGGCGGAGATGCCGGTCGGGTTACTCACCGGCCTGGTGGGTGGCCCGTGGTTTTTGTGGTTGATTCTGAGGCGGCAACATGGCTGAACCGCGTTTTGCGCCACTGGAGGCGCACCAGTTGAATTACCAGGTGGCCGCCGGCCGGACCCTGATTGACGATGTGTCGCTGACGCTGGCTCAGGGCGAACTGGTGGCGTTGATCGGGCCTAACGGCGCGGGTAAATCTACCCTGCTGCGGTTGTTGACCGGTTACCTGACCCCACAGCGCGGGGAATGCCGGCTTGATGGCCGGGCGTTGACAAGCTGGTCGCCGGGCGCGCTGTCGCGTCTGCGGGCGGTGATGCGTCAGGATAATACGCTGACCGCGTCGTTCCGCGTAGAACAGGTAGTGGCGATGGGACGAACCCCCTGGTGCGATACGCCGGAGCCGGAACTGGTGTCCGCGGTGCTGGCGTTGACCGGTTGCGAGCACCTGCGCCAGCGGTTGTATCCGCAATTGTCCGGCGGCGAGCAGCAGCGTGTCCGGCTGGCGCAGGCGCTGGCCCAGCTCTGGCGGGACGACGGCCCGCAAGGCTGGCTGTTTCTGGACGAGCCCACTTCGGCGCTGGATTTGTTCCATCAGCAACGGCTGTTGCGATTGCTGAAGTCGCTGACCGAAGCAGGGAAACTGGCGGTGTGCTGCGTATTGCACGATCTCAATCTGGCGTCGTTATGGGCCGACCGGGTGGTGGTGATGCAAGGCGGCCGCAAGGTGGCGGAAGGGGTGCCGACGCAGGTGCTGACCGAAGCGGCGATTCAGCACTGGTATCAGGCGGAGGTGCTGGTCAGCCCGCACGGCGACACCGGTATGCCGCAGGTGGCGTTGCGCCGTTAAAGACGTGCGTGGTGCGCCGGTGAAGCGCGTCGATGAAGAAAGACGTAAAAAGTTCGGCAATCATAATAACAACGATCGTACCCGATGGATTTCGAATTGCAGGAAAGCGGTTGACGCGCCGGCAACGCGAAGCTTGATGGGTATACAAGCGTAACCGATTGAAATAATACTGTTTGGCAATCCCTGAGCAAGAAGATAACGACATCCACTATTGAGGTTGCAGTATGTTCTTGCACAACAAAGAAACGCATCGCATCGGGTTAAACCGGATCATGTTGACCGGCATATTGACCGGTCTTGCCTGCCCGACGCTGGCGGCGGACGCTAACACAGCGACATCATCGACTACGACGACATTACCGACTACGACGACATTACCGGCCGCGACGACATTACCGGCCGTGACGACATTATTGGCCACGACGGATAGAGGGACGAAAAAAGCCGCGCCGGCGGACAACGCCGCCGCCGGTTCATCCGGCGATCAGATGACGGTGATGTCGCCGCGCGTCACCAAACCGGGCACCACCATCAGGATGACCGACAGCGACATGCAAAAGAACGGCGGCAACGACTTCGGTTCTATCATGCGCTATCAGCCGCTGGTGAGCGCCACCGGCGTCAGCGGCGGTTCCGGCGCGGGTAAAAGCGGGTTCGATCGCGGCGGGTATACCGGCTACAACATCCGTGGTCTGGAGAGCAACCGGGTGGCGATCGACGTAGACGGCATCCCGCTGCCCAACGCCACCGGCCGCAGTTACGCCGGGCGTCCGGGGTTGAATACCTTCGGCATCGGCCGTGATTACATTGACCCATACATGTACGGTCTGGTCAGTATCGACGCCGGCGCGACGCCGATCGAGCGCGCCAATAACGCCATCGGCGGCGCGGTGTCGTTCCGTCCTAAATCGCCCGATCAGTATTTATCGGCGCAGAAAGACCACTATGTCGGGTATCAGAGCGACTACGACTCCGCCAGCCGCAGCTGGCATAACGGCGTAACGGTCGCCGGCGGCGATCAGACCCTGCGCGGCATTGCGGTGGTCAGCCGCCGTGATGGACAGGAGACTCGCACCAACAGCGACCGTCTGTCCGCCTATCCGCTCAACTGGCACTCGACGGCGGTGATGACCTCGGCTATCTGGCAGCCTAACGATCAGCACCGTTTCACCGGGACGTTCGACTACTACAACAAGACGTCGCACACCCATTACGATGGCTGGAATAACGTCGGCTCCAGCATCGTCGGCACCTCGCAGCAGGACAGCGACAGCGAACGCTGGAGCGGCAGCCTGCGCCACAGCTGGACCTCCGCCACCAATACCGGCTGGGTGGATGCGGTGGATTCCCGCGTCTACGCCCAGCGTTCCACCGCGAAAGATGACACCGACATGCCGCTGGACGACGGCAGCATGCAGCAGGTCAACTCCGACTACAACGTCAGAACCTACGGCGTCGAAACCAGCCTGTTGAAATCCGTCGGCATGCACCAGTTCACCTGGGGCTTCAACGCCCAACAGTCCGATACCGAGCGTCCGTTCCATCAGTCGCCGGCGCAGACGGGGGCCAACGTCGTCATGCAGCCGGAAGCAGACAGCCGCAGCTACAGTCTGGGCGGCTTTGTGCAGGATAAGATGGAAGTCGAGCTGGCCGGCAAGACGCTGGCGATCACCCCTGGGGTACGGGTAGCGCATCAGAGCACCACGTCGCGCAACCTGTCCAGCCTGAGCGCGGGCAGCAGCGTGATCACCGCAGGCGATGTGCAGTCGCTATACGGCAAGACCACCCGCGACACCGAAGTGCTGCCGTCGCTCAGTTTGCAGTATGAACTGACGCCGCGCCTGAGCACCTACCTGCAGTATCGCCGTGGCGCCCAGTTCCCGGACGCCAGCCAGCTGTACGGCTCCTGGAGTCTGGGTTCCAACTATGCCGGCCGTGCGCAGTACGCGTTGATCGGCAACAGCAATCTGGAAACCGAAACCAGCAACAACTATGAGTGGGGGCTGAAAGGCGACGTGACCGACGGCGTTAGCTTCCGCACCGCGGTGTTCTACAACGACTACAAGAACTTTATCGCCAGCACCCGCTACACCCGGGCGGCCAATCCGGAAAAGTTCACCAACGTACCGTCGAATATCTACACCGCTTATCAGATGGAAAACCGCGACAAGGCGTATATCTACGGCGCGGAATTCAGCAGCCGCGTGCAGTGGGGCACCTGGTTTGACGCGCTCGGCGGGTTCAGCACCACGCTGGCGGTCGGTTATAACGAAGGGAAATCGAAATCCCGCTATCTGGGCGACAAATACGTTGACCTCGACAGCGTAGCGCCGGTGAAAGCGGTGGTCGGCCTGGCCTGGGACGAAGCGAATAACCGCTACGGCGCCGCCATCACGTCTACGTTCCAGAAAGGCAAGCGCGCCACCGCCACCAACCGTCAAGGGTATAACAATACCGGCGCGGCGCTGACCGACTCGACGACCGAGTACATGCGCGTGCCGGGGTACGGGCTGGTGGACTTGACCGCCTACTGGCGAGTGCTGCCGAATGTGCGGCTGAGCGGCGGCGTGTATAACCTGACTGACCGTAAATACTGGGACTACCTGAGCAGCCGCCAGCTGACGCTGAGCACCGCTCAGGATGGCTACAACCGCGAACTGGCGGTGATGCCGGGACGTACCTTCCAACTGGGCGTCAATGTCGATTTCTGATCGTCACTGAGCCTTTCCAACGGTCTTCTGCCGGTGTGGCGGAAGACCGTTTTTCCGCACGGCCTATCCTTCCTGTTTCTTCTGTGACGTTGGCTATTTCTTCAGGGTTAAAATGCTGTTTTAATTTACGTGACGAATTGACTTATAAGCGGATAACCGCACGCTCATCAGGGGACAAATATGGCAAAACACACAAGACTCGCCGCATGGGGCGGCGTGGCGGCGCTGCTGGCAACCAGCCTGTGGCCGCTGGCGTCATCGGCCGTGACCGCGGTATACGTGTCGGCGGCGGGGGACGGGGAAATTCGCGCCTATACGCTGAATACCAAAAACGGTCAGTTGACCGCTACCGGCTCGGTGACCGCCGGTCCGCAGGTAATGCCGATGGCGCTCAGCCCGGACAAGCGGCATCTGTACGCCGCGGTGCGCGGCAAGCCATACACGCTGGCTGGTTACGCCATCGACCGGAAGACCGGCGCGCTGAGCCCGGCCGGAACGGCGGCGCTGCCGGACAGCATGGCGTATATTTCCACCGATCGTACCGGGCGCTGGCTGCTCAGCGCCTCCTACGGCGGCAACAAGGTGGCGGTCAGCCCGATTGCGGCTGACGGTCGCGTGAGCGCCGAGGCGGTGCAGGTGCTGCCTACCGGGAAGAATGCGCACAGCATTATTGCCGACCGCCAGAACCGGTTTGTGCTGGTCAGCAATCTGGGTAGCGACCAGCTACAGCAGTTCCGTTTTGATGCCAAACACGGCCAACTGATTCCCAACTCTCCGGCCGAACTGGTGCTGCCGCCGGGCAACGGGCCGCGCCATTTGGTGCTGTCGCCGGATAACCGGACGCTGTACGTCAGTAATGAGCTGTCCGGCAAAGTGGCGCGTCTGTCGCTGAACAAGACCACCGGCCGGCTGACGCTGCGGGATTACACCGATGCCCTCCCGGCGGACGCGGGAATGCAACCCGGCACGGTCGACCCTAAAGCGCCGGGCATCGATAATCGCCCCAAAATCTGGAGTGCGGATTTGCGGCTGACGCCGAACGGTCGTTTCCTGTATGTTTCCGAACGCACCAGCAGTACCCTTAGCCTGCTGCGGGTTACGCCCAAGAGCGGCCAACTGCGTTATGTGACGCGCTATCCCACCGAAACCCAGCCGCGCGGTATTCAGGTCGATCCCTGCGGCCGTTACCTGATCGCCAGCGGTGAAAAATCCGATCAGCTGTCGGTGTATCGCATCAATCAAACCAGCGGCGAACTGACGCTGACCGGCCGATTCCCGACGGGTAAAGGCGCCAACTGGATTGAAATCGTCACGCTGCCGTAAGCAAGGCAAGAGTAGCGCCGATGCGCGGGAAAAATGCGTTGATGCATGAACCCCGCCCTGAACGGGCGGGGCCAGGATGAGGAGTCAGGCCGGGGTTATTTCAGGTAGGCGTTGAACATCCAGATCTGTTTTTCCTGTTCTTTGATGTAATCGGTCATCAACGACGCGGTGCCTTCATCGCTGGCGTCTGCCACCAGCGGCAGGATTTCACGCTGCTGTTGCAGCAGTACGGCGTAGCCGGCCAGCAACCCTTCCAGCGTTTTTTTGCCGTCGGTGGCGTTGACGTCTTCTTTAATGTCCGCCACTTTCAGGTAGTCGCTGTAGGCATGCAGCGGTTGTCCGCCCAGCGCCAGAATACGTTCCGCCAGTTCGTCGATTTTCAACAGCAGTTCGTTGTAGATTTCCTCAAACTTGGCGTGAAGTTCGAAAAAGGCCGCACCGGAAATGTTCCAGTGATAACCGCGCACATTCATGTACAGAATCTGGTAGTTGGCCAGCAAGGTGTTCAGTTTGGCGGCAATCTTTTCAGACTGCTGCACATCCAGGCCAATCGGGCTCTTTTTCTTTTTACTGCCTGACATATAACGCTCTCCTTTCTGTCAATCGCGTATGGGTTCGCCATGAACATCAGTCCCGGCATGTACTCGCGTGCCGGGCAATGTGACGGCCTTTTGATCATAGACCAGAAACATGAACCAGAAACATGGACCAGAAACATGAACCAGAAACATGGACCAGAAACATGAACCAGAAACATGAACCAGAAACATGAACCAGAAACATGAACCAGAAACATGAACCAGAAACATAGACCAGAAACCGCTGTCCCAGCTCCACCGGGTGGGCTGGCTCACCCTTTATAAAACGATTCTGTGAATAAACGTTTGCGACGTATCAACTTTTTGAAGCCGTGCCCCCGACCGCCGATGTGCGGCTATCGGGCGGTGCAAGGCGGCATCAGGGCAGACGGCCCAGAAACTCACCGACCACCGCCATGCAGGTGGCGCGTTCTTCCACATGCGGCATGTGGCTGGAGTGCTTAAATATCACCCATTCACTGTTACGGATACGATCGACGAAAGGTTGCACCACCTCGGGAGCCGCTTCGTCGTGCTCGCCGGATATCAGCAAGGTCGGCACGTCGATGGCAGGCAGGCGATCGATAATACTCCAGTCTTTCATGGAGCCGATGACGTGGAACTCGGTCGGCCCGTTCATGGCGTGGTAGACGCTCGGATCGTCGTCCATGGCCGCGAAGGTGCGCTTCACCTCGTCCGGCCAGGGATCAAGCCGGCAAACATGGCGCTGGTAGAACACCTGACTGGCGGCGCGGTAGGCGTCGCTGTCCAGCATGCCGGCCTGTTCGTGAGCCAGCAGCGTGGCCTGTACCTCCGGCGGCAGCGCGGCGCGCAGCCGGGCGGCGGCGGATAGCCACAGCGCCATGGACGCGGGCGAGTTGGCAATCACCAGCCCCTGTAGCCCGGCCGGTTGCCGCACGGCGTGTTCCGCCGCCAGCATGCCGCCCCACGATTGCCCCAGTAAGGCGTAGCGCTGCGCGATGCCAAGATGGCGCAGCAGGTTGTCGAGCTCATCCAGAAACAGCGCGACCTGCCAGAATTCGGCCGGCTTGTCGCGCAAATGGGTAGAGCGGCCGTTGCCGATCTGGTCGTAATGGATCACCGCCCGGCCGGTTTGGGCGAGGTCGCGAAACGCGTCCACGTAGTCGTGGGTGCAACCAGGGCCGCCGTGCGCCACCACCAGCGGCGTGAGCGGCGAGGCGAGATCGCCGCAGACCCGATACCAGGTCTGGTACTCGCGAAAAGGGGCATACCCCTCACTGACGTTATACATAACGCATACCTTTTTCATGATGGACAGGCACACGCTACCGCCGGCGCATGGCGGTGAATAGCTAGCAAAAATACGAGGTTGTGCCATGACGGAAAAAGGCGTCTGAATAACGAGGATTTATCGGGAGGAAATTATCCGTATTTCTCTGTTAATCGGAAAGACATTGTTTTCCATCAATGTCTTTTATTATTTACCCATTGAGAGTTATATACCCTTCATACTTCAAGTTGCAGGTGTGTTGGCTGCGCTCGTTCACCCGAATCACTTACCTGAGTAAGCTCATCGGGATTCACTCTCTTGCCGCCTTCCTGCAACTCGAATTATTTTGGGTATAGGTTTATATCCATATATTTTTCCATTCTGATAGATTGTATTATCCATACTGGTTTATTTATCCTGACGTTATCGGTTTTATATTTATTGTAATGATATTAATGGGATTTTAGAAAATCATGCCAAATCCTTTTACGGCGTCATGGAGCCGCAACGGTAATCTTTTGTGTCACGGTCACTGGATTATTCATTATCTGGACCACGCGTTTGAATTGCCGGAAAAATACCGTGAACAGCATTTGGGAACGCTGGGTATTTATTCGGTGATTGATCCGGACGACGAGCTCTATCGGGAAGGGCTGGATGAAGATGACTGGATTCTGGAAAACGTCGACTGGCTGGCGGACTGTTTCGAATTGCACCAGGTGCCGATTGAAGAGGGGTATTTCCGCTTTTTCTATCAGGCCGTCAATCCGCACGACTGGCGCTGTACCAGCTGCGCCGGGTGTATGTGACGGTACTGAGAAGGCTGTGCTACAGCAGGCGGTAATGCATCGCCCGCACCACCGCCTGCACGCGATTGCTGGCGCCGAGCTTACGGGCGGCGTTGTTGAGATGCAGGTTGACGGTCGCCAGCGAGCGATGTAGTTTCCGGGCGATCTCCTTGGCGGTCAGCCCTTCCGCCGACCAGGCCAGACACTCCTGCTCGCGCGGGCTGAGATGCACATGGCGGCAGTGATACCAGGCTTCGTCGAACAACGGGAACACGTGCTCCTGGAAGGTGTGCGCCAGTAGCCCAATACGCGCCAGCACCGTCTCAATCTCGTTGTCGGTATCAAGCCCGGTGTGGATGGCGGTGACGGTGACGAAGCCGCCTTTGGGCAGGTGCAGCGGCACCGTGACGCCGCACCGCATATTATGATTCTGCATATAGTGAGATACCGGGCGGTGCTGTTCGTTCAGCACCCGGCGCAGCGAGGTGTTCTCCGGCCGACAGTAGGACCAGGTGAACGGCGCGCAGCTGTCGAGGGCGTGGATCTGTACCGGGTCGACCTGGTAGTAACCGCTCTGACACCATAGCGATACCATGTCATCCGGCACATTGCGGGTGCGCAGCAGCGAAGGGGTGATCAACTCGCCTTCCAGCGAGCGCGGGACCGGCGTGTAGTCGTAAATCAGCGCGTCAAATCCCAGTCGCCGCACCTCGTCGTACAACTGTTCGAACGCGGGTTCAAACGCCGCCGCGCCGCGATGGTCGCTGTCATGGGCGGCAAGCCGGGCGGCGGGTTCTCCGCGCATGGCCGCGTTCCTGCTTGCAGAGGTTTTTCCGCTCACGGCTATTCTCCCACCTACGGCTATTTTTTCGCGCATGGCTGTATTTTCGCGCATGGCTGCATTGCCATGGCTGCATTCCCGCTCATGGCTGCATTCCCGCTCATGGCTGCATTCCCGCTCATGGCTGTATTCCCGCTCACGGCTGTTTTCTCGCTCACGGCTGTCCTCCCGGTCACGGTGCTGATAACGACAAACCACGACGTTTATTGCCTGAATTAATGCAATTTGGGTGCCAGTTGGCCGCGTGCAAAAACTAGCATTTTTACTAACTACCCAGCGCGGTGAGTGACCGCTAGCGTAAATGTCAGCGCCGGATTAAGGCGGTGTTAATTGAGGTTTTTATGCGCCAGTGTCACGACTATCGCGCTGTTGTTTCCCGTCGGCGTTATCGCGCTGCCCCGGTTTCGGTAACGCCGGCGCCGGGCAGACTGCACTGTTTATGTGCAGCGCCGTGGAGGAAATAACATGCACCGTTACCGTTTTTTATTGCTGCGTCCATTGCAGATGCTGCCGGTGCTGTTCGGCATCAGTCTGATCACTTTTCTACTGGTGCGGGCCATTCCCGGCGATCCGGCGCGTCTTCTGCTGGGCATTCGCAGCACGCCGGACGCCATCGCCCGCATTCGCGCCCAGTACGGCCTGGATGAGCCTGTCTGGCTGCAATATTTCTACTTTCTGCGCAATCTGCTGCGCGGCGAAATGGGGCGCTCTATCGTCTACAAGATCGACACCCTGCCGCTGGTGGCGTCCCGGTTGGAGCCGACGCTGCTGCTGGTACTGGGCAGTGTGCTGATGGCCCTGCTGCTGGCCGTGGTACTGGCGACGCTGGCAGTCCGTCATCACGGCGGGCTGACGGATCAAATTATTCGGCTGGTGTCCACCGTCGGGCTGGGGTTTCCCGCGTTCTGGCTGGGGATCATGCTGATTCTGCTGTTCAGCCTGCGGCTGGGCTGGTTTCCGGTGTCGGGGTATGGCAGCAACTGGGTCGAGCGGCTGCACCACCTGTTCCTGCCGTGCCTGACGGTAGCGCTGGCGCTATCGGCGGTGCTGACCCGCAACTTGCGCGTCAGCCTGCTGGCGGAGCTAAAAAGCGATTACGTGGTGGCGGCTCGCGCGCGCGGTCAGCCGGAACGGCGGATTTTCTGGCGACACGTGGTGCCGAATTCGCTGGTGCCGACGCTCAACCTGCTGGCGGTGAATATCGGCTGGCTGATTGGCGGCACGGTGGTGATCGAAAGCGTGTTTGCATTGCCCGGTATGGGGCAACTGTTGGTTCGGGCGATTTTCAGCCGTGATTACATGGTGGTGCAGGGGGTCGTGATGCTGTTTGCCATTGCCACCGTGGCGGTCAATCTGCTGGCCGACCTGCTGACGGTGGCGCTTGACCCGAGGATTCGCTTATGAGCCGGGCTGTGTTCGCCGTCTTCACGCGTCTCACCCCGGCGCGCTGGCGCCCTCGCCAGCCTGCGCTGTTGGCAGGCATCGCGATTCTGCTGTGCTGGGGGCTGACGGCGCTGCTGGCGCCGTGGGTCGCGCCGTTCGACCCGATAGCGCAAGACCCGTCGGTCAGCCTGCAACCGCCGGGCGGCGCCCATCTGTTCGGCACGGATAACTACGGCCGCGACATCCTCTCCCGCGTGATATGGGCCAGCCGCATCGACCTGCAAATCAGCCTGTTGGGGGTGGTGTTCCCCTTTTGCATCGGCACGCTGTTGGGGGCGCTGTCGGGTTACCTCGGCGGCCTGACCGACACCCTGGTGATGCGGGTGATCGACGTGGTGCTGGCGTTCCCGTTTCTGGTGTTGATGCTGGCCATCATCGCGGTGCTGGGGCCGGGGCTGCTCAGTTTCTATATCGCGATGACGATGGTGGGTTGGGTGTCCTACGCCCGGCTGGTGCGCGCGCAGGTGCTGACGCTCAGGCAACGCGACTACATTCTGGCGGCCCGTAGCCTGGGCTACAGCCACTGGCGGGTGCTGTTCGTCCACCTGTTGCCGAATGCGCTGACCAGTTCGCTGGTGTTTGCGATGTCCGACTGCGTGCTGGTGCTGCTCAGCGGTGCAGCCATCAGTTATCTCGGGCTGGGGGTACAGCCGCCGCTGGCGGAGTGGGGCGTGATGGTGGCGGAAGGGCAGAGTTTTATTACCACGGCATGGTGGATGACCACCTTTCCCGGACTGGCGATCGTACTGCTGGCGATGGGCTTTAGCCTGCTGGCGGATGGGCTGGGCGAACGACTGGGAGCGCGACCATGACACGACTGAATGTAAACGGACTGCTGAAGGTAAACGACTTGACGCTGGAGAACCGCCAGGGTGTCCGGCTGGTGGATGGGGTTTCCTTTTCTTTGCAGAAAGGCGAAATGCTGGGGCTGGTGGGGGAATCCGGCTCCGGCAAGACCCTGACCTGTCGGGCGCTGATGCGGTTGTTGCCGGGGGCAGGGCTGCGCATCGTCGCTGGCGAGGTGTGGCTCAACGGCCAGGATGTGATGCAATTGAACGACGCGCAGATGACCAACGTACGTGGACGGCAATTGGGGATGATTTTTCAGAACCCCGCCAGTCACCTCAATCCGGTGATGACCATTGGCGAGCAGATCGCCGAAAGCCGCCGCCTGCATTTCGGCCGTAGCCATCGCGCGGCACGTGATGAAGCGGTTGCGCTGTTGCAGCAGGTCGGCATCCCCGACCCGGCACGACGGGCCGGCAATTACCCGCACGAGTTTTCCGGCGGTATGCGCCAGCGGGCGATGATCGCCGTGGCGCTGGCGTGCGAGCCGCAGATTCTGATCGCCGACGAACCGACCACCGCGCTGGACGTTACGGTGCAGATGCAAATCCTGCGGCTGCTGGCGCAGCTGCGTGAGCAACTGGGCATCGCCATCATCATGATCACCCACGACTTGGGGGTAGTGGCGCAGACCTGCGACCGCATGGCGGTCATGTACGGCGGCCGCCTGTGCGAACTGGGTGATAAACGGGCGCTGTTGTCTTCGCCGCGCCATCCTTATACCCGCGCGCTGATTGCGTGCCAGC
The DNA here is from genome assembly GCF_000406145.1 of Dickeya dadantii NCPPB 898. Classification (NCBI taxonomy): domain Bacteria; kingdom Pseudomonadati; phylum Pseudomonadota; class Gammaproteobacteria; order Enterobacterales; family Pectobacteriaceae; genus Dickeya; species Dickeya dadantii. The sequence goes on from NZ_CM001976.1 coordinate 1,421,907, forward strand.
CGATGCAGGCCGGCGGCAGCGGACCGTTGCGCACGTTGCCCGGCCAGCCGCCGCTGCCGGAGCAGTTCGGCGACGGGTGCCGGTTTGAGCCGCGCTGTGCGCGGGCGGGAGACAGCTGCCAGCGTCAGGCGCCGCCGCTAACCGGGTCGCCTGACGATGCGGCGCGACAACTGGCGTGCCATTACCCGCTGACTGAGCACGAAGGAGACGCCGGATGAACGGGATAAGATACCCGCTGTTGGAAGCGGAAGAGGTTGATGTCACGTTCCCGGTATCGGGTCGCTTTCCCTGGCAGAAACGCGAAGTGCGGGCGGTCAACGGTGTCAGTTTGCAGATTGCGCCCGGCGAAACCCTCGGGCTGGTGGGCGAGTCCGGCAGCGGTAAAAGCACGCTGGGCCGCGCCTTGCTGCAACTGGAGACGTTAAAACACGGCCGGGTACGTTTCAACGGCATCCCGGTCAGCGACGGCTTGCATAGCGACGTAGCCCGGCTGCGGCAGGAAACGGCGATGATTTTTCAGGACCCGTTCTCCTCCCTCAATCCGCGCCAGACGCTGTTCCAGAGTATCGCCGAGGTGCTAAAAGTCCATAAACGGCTATCGCCCGCGGCCACCGTCGAGCGCGTCAACCAATTGCTGGCGATGGTGGGGCTGCGGCCGGAGCACGGCCGGCGCTACCCGCATGACCTGAGCGGCGGGCAGTGCCAACGCGCCGGGATTGCCCGCGCGCTGGCGCTGGAACCGCAACTGGTGGTGGCGGACGAGTGCGTGTCGGCGCTGGATGTGTCGATTCAGGGGCAGATTATCAACCTGCTGATGTCGCTGCGCGCGCAGATGGGGCTGGCGATGATCTTCATCGCCCACGATCTGGCGGTGGTGCGGCGGCTGTGTGATCGGGTAGCGGTCATGTACCTCGGGCGCATCGTGGAGGAAGGCCCGACCGAGGCGGTATTCAACCAGCCGCAGCATCCCTACACCGCCGCGCTGATTAGCGCCATTCCCGATATCGACCCTGACCGCCCGCTGCCGGCGAACGGCCTGATGGGCGAACCGCCCAGCCCGCTGGCGCTGCCGTCCGGCTGCGCGTTTCATCCGCGCTGTGCGCACGCCGTTGCCGCGTGTCGGCAGCAGTCACCGTCATTACAACAGCAGGAGCACCAGCGAGTCGCCTGCCTGCGCGCCGGAGAGTGGCGGCAGGCAGGCGCGTCGGTGTCCGCGTCCGATGTTATTGCCGCACCAGGGACTGTTTCACCACCTATAACCATACCCACTTTATCAACAGGGGAGTCGTGCCATGAAAATCTATAAACGCAATGTGGCGGCCGCCGGCGTGCTGCTGGCGCTCAGCCTGGTCAGCGAGCTGGCGCAGGCGGCCGGGATTCTCACCATCGGACGGCGTGAGGACAGCACCACCTTCGACCCGATTAAGTCGGCGCAGAATGCCGATAACTGGGTGTTTTCGAACGTGTTCGACGTGCTGATCCGGGTGGATAAAACCGGCACGAAACTGGAACCGGGGCTGGCGCAGAGCTGGACGGTGTCGCCGGACGGCAAGGTGTACACCTTCACGCTGCGCGAGGCGCGATTTTCCGACGGCTCGCCGGTGACGGCGCAGGACGCCGTGTTTAGCCTGACCCGTATCCGCGACAGCAAGGAGTCCTTATGGCGAGACTCTTACAGCATCATCGACAAGCTGGAGGCGCCGGATGCGCATACGCTGGTGGTGACGCTGAAATCGCCTTCCGCGCCGTTTCTGTCGCAGTTGGCGTTGCCGAACGCCTCGGTGCTGCCGGAGAAAATTGTCCACAGTCTGGGTGAGGAAACCTTTGCCGAGAAACCTGTCGGCTCCGGGGCGTTTGTCATTACGTCCTGGGCGCGCGGCGACAAGATCGTGCTGGCGAAAAACCCCTATTACTGGCAGGCGGACCACGTCAGCCTGGACGGGGTGGAGTGGCAGACGATCCCGGACGACAATACCCGAATGTTGAAAGTGCAGGCCGGCGAGCTGGATGCGGCGCTGTCGGTGCCGTTCTCGCGTCTCGCATCGCTGCAGAAAGACCCCAACCTCAAGGTGGCGCTGGACCCGTCCACCCGAGAAGACAGCTTGCTGATTAACCATTCTCATGGGTTGCTCGGCAAGGTAGCGGTGCGCCAGGCGCTGGATTATGCGATCGATAAAAGCGCCATCGTCAAGACCGTGACGTTTAACTACGGTACCGTCGCCAATTCTTACATTCCCAAAGGGGCGCTCTATTACTACGCCGACAACCTGCAACGCCCGTATGACCCGGAAAAAGCCAAACAGATGCTGAAGGCGGCGGGCGCATCCGATCTGAAACTGAATTATGTGGTCAACGCCGGGGATGAAGTGGACGAGCAAATCGCCGTGCTGCTGCAACAGCAACTGGCGAAAGCCGGGGTTACCGTTAATCTGCAAAAGGTCGACCCCAGCCAGAGCTGGAGCATGCTGGTGGCGGGCGATTTTGACGTGTCGGTGAATTACTGGACCAATGACATTCTGGACCCGGATCAGAAAACCACCTTTGTGCTCGGTCACGACAGCAATATGAACTACATGACCCGCTACCAGAACGACAAGGTCAAGGCGCTGGTTGCCGCCGCGCGGGTGGAAATGGATCCGAAAAAGCGTGAGCAGATGTACATCGACTTGCAGAAGATGGCCAAAGACGACGCCAACTGGATCGATCTCTACTACAGCCCGTACCGTAATGTAACGCGCAAGAACATCAGCGGTTTCTACCAGAACCCGCTGGGGCGTTTCTTCCTCGAAGATACGGTGAAGGGGTAAGGTTAACCGCTCCCGTTAACCGGGAGCGGATCTTTACTTACCGGAACAGCGGTTCGTTGAAGGTACGCAGCCTCCGCGAATGCAGGTAGTAAGGCTTCGCCGCGCAGCAGCTACACCCTGAAGAAAGCCGATCCGCAAATGCTCGCAAATCACACCTGCATAGAAGCAGAGAGCCTGACCGAGCAGTTTGATCTCACCGTGCAACGGCTAATACGACACGCACAACAAGGTGCCGTAAAGCACCCGCGAAGAAATACCCCTGCGCCCCCGATCAGGGAGCTACATCAAAGTCTACCGCCACCGCAAGGCGGAGGTTGAAGCGCAGCGCCGAAGACGGAATAGCGCAATTCCCAGTTGCGATCGTAGGTGGCAACAACAGTGCCGATGCGCAGGCAATGTCACAATTCCTCGCCCGGCATGACAAAAAACTGATCAGTAGCATCGATACAAGGCAAGATGTACTTAGAAAATGCTAGGGATCAGCAAAATAAGGCGGCAACAACCAATCCAGCACGTGATCGTAACGCAGGTAAGCGTGCGCCAGTTACGTAATCGCAAATGGTATGACTTTCCAGCAAGGACGCCGAACTCGCCGATCATCAACCAGGCATGCAGCAGCAGGACCACCAGATGGTCGAAGATGATGTTTTGGCGTTGGACGGTCACAACGCCGATGATCACCAGCGTAATGCCGCGCCCTTCGCGCGAGATGAGATGCTAAGCCGGCATCTGATGATTTTTCCACTGCACAGAACCGATAAAGCCTGCTGCGGATTCGCCGTATCGGCGGTAATCAGCGCGCCGACAACACAGGCTAACAACCCTGATACGCCCTGGCAGGATCGGTAATTTGATCGCAAGCCCAGCGCACGAAGTAATCGACATACCGCATAAAGTTGGTGAACAGCACGAACGGCTGGAAGTGCCCGACTCAAATGACGAAGTACTAGCGCAGGCGCGCAACCGATAAAATCGGTACAAAGCGCACTCGAAGTGCGACAGGGGGAAATGCTCGAGAAACTGCAACAGACCATCAAAATGTTTAGTCGCCAATCAACACAAAAGATGGGGTCGGGAAATCCAGCGCCACCTTCTCTGGTGGAGTATCCGGTTCAACTAATTCAGTTAATAGTTTTGCTAGTGCCTGTGAATTAAGTATCTGATCATCTTGCTGCGATATTTTGCCATTCCTGCGGTAGGAAACGTTACAGTGAGACAAAATCTTTAGACAGACCCGCCACTCGGCGGGTTTTTTATTGTCAGCTTTAAACCACCTCCTCGGGAGGTGGTGATTGTTCCTGTGAGGCTATAGCCTGAAGAAACCCGATGCGTAAATGTTTCATCTTACACTTGGATGATTCAGAGAGGCTGTGAGGTTTTTTCCTCGGTAATGCATTCGAGAAGAAGGCTAAAGAGTGGCGAATAAATATTTTGTGCCCCCTTTCAGGGGGCTACATCAAAGCCGCCTTCTCTGAAGGCGGATTTTTACTTACCGGAACGGCGGTTCGTTGAAGGTGCGCAGTTTGCGCGAATGCAGGTGTTCGGCTTCGGCGCGCAGCAGGTCCACCGTGCGGATGCCGATCTGCAAATGCTCGGAAATCGCGCCTTCATAGAAGCGGTTGGCCTGACCGGGCAGTTTGATCTCACCGTGCAACGGCTTATCCGACACGCACAACAGGGTGCCGTAAGGCACCCGGAAGCGATACCCCTGCGCCGCGATGGTGGCGCTTTCCATGTCTACCGCCACCGCCCGGCTGAGGTTGAAGCGCAGCGCCGAAGCGGAATAGCGCAATTCCCAGTTGCGGTCGTCGGTGGTGACCACGGTGCCGGTGCGCAGGCGCTGTTTCACTTCCTCGCCCGGCATGCCGCTCACCTGCTTGGTGGCGTCGTACAGGGCGCGCTGTACTTCGGCGATGCTGGGGATCGGGATATCCGGCGGCAACACCGAATCCAGCACGTGGTCGTCGCGCAGGTAAGCGTGCGCCAGTACGTAATCGCCGATGGTTTGACTTTCCCGCAGGCCGCCGCAGTGGCCGATCATCAACCAGGCGTGCGGCCGCAGTACCGCCAGATGGTCGCAGATGGTTTTGGCGTTGGACGGCCCGACGCCGATGTTCACCAGCGTAATGCCGCGCCCTTCGCGCGAGATGAGATGGTAGGCCGGCATCTGATGGTTTTTCCACGCCAGATCCGATACCGCCTGCTGCGGGTTCTCCGTATCGGCGGTAATCAGCGCGCCGCCGGCACAGGCTAACGCCTGGTACGGGCTGGCAGGATCGGTAATTTGATCGCAAGCCCAGCGCACGAATTCATCGACATACCGGGTGTAGTTGGTGAACAGCACGAACGGCTGGAAGTGCTCGGCTCGGGTGCCGGTGTAGTGGCGCAGGCGCGCCAGCGAAAAATCGGTACGTAGCGCATCGAAGTGCGACAGGGGGGAATGGTCGAGGGTCTGCAACAGACCGTCGGCAGTTTCGTCGCCGATCAACGCCAGCGATGGGGTCGGGAAATGCTGCGCCAAAGCAACGCTCATTGAGCGATCCAGCTTCAAATTGGCACCGTCGATCACATAGGGATAAGGGATTTCCTTGTCCGACAGCGCGACTTCGATAGTGGCCGAATAATCGTTTTCCAGGATCGCCAACTGTTCCGCCAGATAGTGCCGGAACAGCTGCGGCCGGGTGACGGTGGTGCGGTAGTTGCCGCCGTGGGTCAGGCGGCCGTACGCGCGGGTTTTGCTGTGCTTTTGGGACTGCCCGTCCCAACTGATGCGCAGTTCCGGGTAGACAAATAGCCCGTTGGCGCGCTCGGCGGCATCCGGCAGGGTGCCGTGGGTAATAAAATCGCCGATTGCGGTGCGTAACGCTTTGACTGCGCGATCATACAGCGCTTCCAACTGGTCCAGCGCCTCGCTGGCGGACAGGCCTGCGCCAGGTGCATAACTCATCTTCACTCCTTTTTTCCGATGCGATGGCCGACGCCATACAGTGCGCCCATTGTGGCACAGCACACATCACGGCACGATGGGATAAAAGTGAATTTGAAAAGTCAGGGGGCGGTACCTTCATAGAAAACTAATTTGTGATTTATATCTCAAATTTAAGGGGTCGTTTCGCTCGCTTTTTAAACCAATAAAGAACAAATGCAAAATCTGCGCAATTTCTTGCTCACTTTCCAGCATAAATCCCTGTTTGCGCAATGGATGCCGTTTTTTCAGGAGGTCTGCGCAATTTTTTGCTCAAATTTGACTTAGGGAAAATGACGTCATTATTTTTCCCTTTAAAAACAATAAAATAAAGATTGGCATGGTCATTGCTTTATGAACGGGCGAAGTCACACCTAACCGTTCAACAACAAGGAGCAAGACCATGCCAACTCCATGCTATATCAGCATCGAAGGTAAAACTCAGGGCAATATCACCGCCGGCGCCTTTACTTCCGACTCTGTCGGCAACATCTACGTGCAGGGCCACGAAGATGAGATGCTGGTGCAGGAATTCAAACACATCGTCACCGTGCCGACCGACCCGCAGTCCGGCCAGCCGTCCGGTCAGCGCGTGCACAAACCGTTCAAATTCACCGTCGCCCTGAACAAGGCCGTGCCGCTGCTGTATAACGCGCTGGCGTCCGGCGAAATGCTGCCGACCGTGACCCTGAAGTGGTACCGCACGTCTGTCGAAGGCAAGCAGGAACATTTCTTCACCACCACCCTGACCGATGCCACCATCGTCGACATCAACAACCAGATGCCGCACTGCCAGGACCCGTCCAAGCAGGATTACACCCAGCTGATCGAAGTGTCGCTGGCCTACCGCAAGGTGGACTGGGAGCACACCGTTGCCGGCACCTCTGGCTCCGACGACTGGCGCGCGCCGATCGAAGCGTAATCACGCCGCAACCCGGACTTCGGTCCGGG
>NZ_CM001976.1:1428729-1435214 GCF_000406145.1 Dickeya dadantii NCPPB 898
CGCTCATTGAGCGATCCAGCTTCAAATTGGCACCGTCGATCACATAGGGATAAGGGATTTCCTTGTCCGACAGCGCGACTTCGATAGTGGCCGAATAATCGTTTTCCAGGATCGCCAACTGTTCCGCCAGATAGTGCCGGAACAGCTGCGGCCGGGTGACGGTGGTGCGGTAGTTGCCGCCGTGGGTCAGGCGGCCGTACGCGCGGGTTTTGCTGTGCTTTTGGGACTGCCCGTCCCAACTGATGCGCAGTTCCGGGTAGACAAATAGCCCGTTGGCGCGCTCGGCGGCATCCGGCAGGGTGCCGTGGGTAATAAAATCGCCGATTGCGGTGCGTAACGCTTTGACTGCGCGATCATACAGCGCTTCCAACTGGTCCAGCGCCTCGCTGGCGGACAGGCCTGCGCCAGGTGCATAACTCATCTTCACTCCTTTTTTCCGATGCGATGGCCGACGCCATACAGTGCGCCCATTGTGGCACAGCACACATCACGGCACGATGGGATAAAAGTGAATTTGAAAAGTCAGGGGGCGGTACCTTCATAGAAAACTAATTTGTGATTTATATCTCAAATTTAAGGGGTCGTTTCGCTCGCTTTTTAAACCAATAAAGAACAAATGCAAAATCTGCGCATGGTCATTGCTTTATGAACGGGCGAAGTCACACCTAACCGTTCAACAACAAGGAGCAAGACCATGCCAACTCCATGCTATATCAGCATCGAAGGTAAAACTCAGGGCAATATCACCGCCGGCGCCTTTACTTCCGACTCTGTCGGCAACATCTACGTGCAGGGCCACGAAGATGAGATGCTGGTGCAGGAATTCAAACACATCGTCACCGTGCCGACCGACCCGCAGTCCGGCCAGCCGTCCGGTCAGCGCGTGCACAAACCGTTCAAATTCACCGTCGCCCTGAACAAGGCCGTGCCGCTGCTGTATAACGCGCTGGCGTCCGGCGAAATGCTGCCGACCGTGACCCTGAAGTGGTACCGCACGTCTGTCGAAGGCAAGCAGGAGCATTTCTTCACCACCAAACTGACCGACGCCACCATTGTCGACATCAACAACCAGATGCCGCACTGCCAGGACCCGTCCAAGCAGGATTACACCCAGCTGATCGAAGTGTCGCTGGCGTACCGCAAAATCGACTGGGAACACACCGTGGCCGGGACTTCCGGCTCTGACGACTGGCGCGCGCCGATCGAAGCGTAATCACGCCGCAACCCGGACTCCGGTCCGGGTTTTTCTGTTTTTGTCTGCGCTGAGCGATGACGCGCCCATCGCTGAGTGCAGTCGTATTGATCATGATTTTACGCTGACGCACGGCATCAGACCGGGTGTGCGGTAGCTATGGAGCCGGGGAAAGGAGGAAGCAAGGTGGCTAACAGTACAGGATTGCAGTTTACCGTGAAAATCGGCGCATTGGCGGACACCACCTTCGCGGTGGTGGATTTCGAACTGAGTGAGGCGCTGAACCAGCCGTTTGCGCTGTCGCTGAGTCTCGCCAGCAGTCAGGCCGATATCGATTTCGGCGCGGTGCTGGACCAACCGTGCGAGCTGATGGTGTGGTACGAAGGCGCACTGCAACGCCGGGTCAGCGGTATCGTCAGCCGCTTTGCCCAGGGCGACACCGGCTTTCGCCGCACCCGCTATCAGGCCGAGGTGCGCCCGGCGCTGTGGCGGCTGGGGCTGCGTACCAACGCCCGTATCTTCCAGACCAAAAAGCCGGATGAGATTATCACCGAACTTGCTGCAAGAAGCCGGGATCACCGATTTTGCCTTTGCCCTGCGCCACGACCACGCGGTGCGCGAATACTGCGTGCAGTACCGCGAAAGCGACCTGGCGTTCATCCACCGGCTGGCGGCGGAAGAAGGGCTGTTCTACTTCCACGAATTCGAAGCCGACAAGCACCGGGTGGTGTTTGCCGACGACGCCGGCGCGCTGACCAAAGGCCCCGAGCTGTTTTTTAACCTGGCAACACAAGGGCTGACCGAAGGCGCCTACGTGCGCCGTTTCCGCTACGCCGAAGCGGTAAGCACCGCCGAGGTGGAACTGAAAGATTACTGTTTTAAAACCCCGGCCTACGGGCTGTCGCACAAAAAGACCAGTAACGAGCTGGAGCACCAGCGCGAATCCTACCAGCACTTCGACTACCCCGGTCGTTTTAAGCAAGATCCGAGCGGCAAGGCGTTTACCGGCTACCGACTGGACGCGCTGCGTGCGGATGCGATAACCGGTGTGGGGGAGTCCAACGCCGCCGAACTGCGGCCGGGCAGCGCTTTTACCCTGACTGAACACCCGAACCCGGCGTTCAATCTGGCCTGGCAGGTGGTGGCGGTGACCCACAGCGGTCAGCAGCCACAGGCGCTGGAAGAGGAAAGCGGCGGCGAGCCGACCACGCTCAGCAACAGCTTTGAGGTGGTGAAAGGATCCACCACCTGGCGCGCGGCGCTGCCGTACAAGCCGATGGTAGACGGCCCGCAGATTGCCACCGTGGTCGGCCCGGCGGGCGAAGAGATTTACTGCGATAAATTTGGCCGGGTGAAGCTGCAATTCCCGTGGGACCGCTACGGCGCCAGCGACGACCAGAGCTCCTGCTGGGTGCGGGTCAGTCAGGGCTGGGCCGGCGGGCAGTACGGGTTAATCGCCATTCCACGTATCGGCCATGAGGTGGTGGTGAGCTTTCTGGAGGGCGACCCGGACCAGCCGCTTATCACCGGCCGGACGTTCCATGCCACCAACCCCACGCCGTATGTGCTGCCGGAGCACAAAACACGCACTACGCTGCGTACCGATACCCACAAAGGCAGCGGTTTCAACGAACTTCGTTTCGAAGATGAGGCCACCCGGGAGCAGATTTACCTGCACGCACAGAAAGACATGGACGCGGTGATCAACAACATTCATCGCCAGAGCGTCGGGTTGGATCAGCATCTGAGTGTGGCGAACGACCAGTTCCAGCGGGTGGATCGCCATAGCCATCGCACCATCGGGCAGGATGATTTTGAACAGATTGGGCAGGACCATCATCAATCGATTGGTCGCCATCTCGTACAGAGCATCACCCAGTCATTCAAGCGCTTTATCGGCGGCGGCGAGATCACCCGTATTGAAGGCAGCCGCCAGACTACGCTGTCTGGTTCGGAAGAGACGCTGATCGGCGCGCATCAGCGGGTGCTGGTCAATACCGACAGCTACCTCAAGGCGGCGGATATCGTGCTGGAAGCCGGGCAGTCGCTGACTATCAAAGCACCCGGCGGATTTATCAAAATCGACGGCGCCGGCGTCACCATCTCCGGCACGGTGGTGAAAATCAACGACGGCGGTTCCGCAGGCGCGGGCACGGCGCCGGTGTCGATCGAGCCGGAGGCTCCCACCAGACCGACGCTGCCAGATGCGCCGGACCGGCGTTAAGGAGTCACCATGCCAGGAGCTGCGCGTTTAGGGGACAGCTGTGCCGGTCACGGCTGCTTTCCCGCCACCCCGGTGATTGCGGGCAGTGGCGATGTGATTATCAATGGCAAACCGGCGGCGCGTAAAGGCGATGCGGTGTTGCTGCACGCCTGCCCATGCCCGAATATGCCGCACGGGGTTCACAGCCGGGCGATTTCCGCCGGTTCTGGTACGGTGATCATCAACGGTAAGCTGGCCGCCCGTATCGGCGATGCCATCGGCTGTGGCGGCTCGGTGGCGGCCGGCAGCGGGGATGTGATTATTGGCGATACGCCTTACCAGTCGCCGGTTAAATCCTGTGCGGAACAGTCGGCGAAAAGCCGCGCTCCGCTGCTGGCGCTAACGCCGATGCTGCTGCCCGCCATGATGGAATGGGCAGCAACCGTCGAACTGCCGGTGCTGGATGAAGCGCTGACGGTATTACAGCGTAAGGATCGCTATCTGGCGCGCGCTAAGCTGGCGCAACAGGCGGCGACCATGCCGAGCCTGAAAGACGCCGCCACCCGACTGGCGTTTAACAACGACAGCATCTTGCGCGCCGAAGCGGCGCAGTATGTTTATCCGGTGGATGAATTTAGACGTAAGGTAAGGGCTGTTTTGCCAAAGCCTCCTGTTGGACTTGAGGTTATTGATATAAAGAGCTTTCCTAAAATTACTCCTAAGCAATTTACTGACCCAGACTCAGGATTTGGAGCAGCGCTATTTAAGTCATCTATTAATAATGAAACGATGTTGACATTTAGAGGAACCAATAATGGTGTAACAGGTGCTAAAGATTGGCTTACAAATGGGGCTCAAGGAATAGGATTTGAAACAGCTCAATATAATCAGGCAATGGATTTGGCAAAATTGATGAAGAGACTTGTATCTCCAGAACCTGTTATTGTTGGTCACTCTTTAGGGGGAGGGTTAGCTTCTGCTGCTGTTAGTGCAACCAAATTACCAGGGTATATTTTTAATGCTGCTGGTCTTCATGCCAACACTGTTGCTAGGCAACAAGGTGCTGATTTGGCTACTACCAGTTCCTTAATTAAAACTCAAGCAGTAGATGGCGAAATCCTTACTATGCTCCAATCCTATGGCAAAGTTGCTGTACCGGGTTTACTTTCTGGTGCGGGTGCTTTGATCGGGGGTAAGGTTGGGGCTATTGCTGGTGGAGTGGCTGGTATTACGACATTGTTAGCTGGCTCTCTTCCCAGCGCTTTAGGTGAGATGAAAACATTACCTAGTTCAGGGGGATCTCCATTAGCCCGACACGGCATGGACCAAGTTGTAGCCGGTATTGAAAAAGAAAAGAAAGAAGATATTGGAAAAATTACCAGCACGCTTAAGGGGGCATAATGCGATGGTTACAGAAAATCAAATGGATCGCCGTATTGTTTGCGGGAATATTGACCGCCTGTCAGGCCGGAGGGCACAGCATGCAGGCCAGTGAATTGTTCCAGCCACCGATGGCGGCTTTATTGCAGACCATCCGCAAAGGTGATGAAGCGGAAGCACGGCGCCAGCTAGCCCAGGGGCTGAATCTGAATATTCAGGGTAAAGAAGGGATTACGCCGCTGCTGTGGCTGATTTATGAAACGCAGGATAAGAACGCAGTACGGCTGGCGTTAAAACTGGGGGCCGATCCAAATTACAAAGATGGCTCAGGCGACAGTGCGGTAAACCGGGTATCCGGTGTGCGTGATCCGGACTGGTTGCGCATTGTTCTGGATGCCGGGGGAAATCCGAATGCCATTGGGAGACTTGAGCAACCGGCGTTATTTAGTGCGATAGGTGAAGAGCGCTGGGCCGATATCAAACTGTTGGTAGAGCGAGGGGCAGATATAAATTTAAAAGATAGTTTGGATAGAAACAGTGTGTTGTATGCGGGGTATTTGAATAAATATGAAATCGCATATTGGCTAATAGAAAAGGGTGCTGATATTACCATATATGATGCAACAGGTAGTAATATGGCATGGACTGTGGAAGATAGTTTATCTGTTATGCCACATAATGCAGCGTCGTATCCGTGGGGCATTAAAGTAAGAGAATTGCTACAACAACGCGGTATTAAATTTCCCCCCTTATCTCCGGCAGAAGTACGGGAGCGCCGTGCTAAAGGGGAGCCGCTTTGAGGTGGTGGCATTGTCTGCTGGCTTGCGTGCCGCTGTTAAGCGCCTGTCAGGCAGGAGGGCACAGCATGCAGGCCAGTGAGTTGTTCCAGCCACCGATGGCGGCCTTATTGCAGGCCATCCGCAAAGGTGATGAAGCGGAAGCACGGCGTCAGCTAGCCCAGGGGCTGAATCTGAATATTCACGGTAAAGAAGGGATTACGCCGCTGCTGTGGTTGATTTATGAAACGCAGGATAAGAACGCGGTACGGCTGGCGCTAAAGCTGGGCGCTGACCCGAATTATAAAGATGGTTCAGGCGACAGCGCGGTAAACCGGGTATCCGGTGTGCGTGATCCGGACTGGTTGCGCATTGTTCTGGATGCCGGGGGAAATCCGAATGCCATTGGGAGACTTGGTCAACCGGCATTATTGAGTGCGATCAATGAAGAGCGCTGGGCCGATATCAAACTGTTGGTAGAGCGTGGGGCAGATATCAATTTAGCAGACAGGCAGAAAAGAAATAGCGCGCTTTATGCTGCGTATATCAATCAATATGAGATTGTTTATTGGCTAATAGAGCGTGGTGCTAAAGTCGACACTTATTCTGCCACCGGTGGCAGCCTGGCCTGGCGGGTATATGAAAGCCTGTCAATAATGGCGCAGAATTCGCCACAATATCCCTGGTTGTTAAAGGTTAAACAGCAGTTACAACAGCGCGGTATTAATTTCCCCCCGCTGTCTCCGGCAGAGGTACAGGATAAATGGGAACGGGGTGAATTCCTTTAAAAAAGACATCGCGGTAATTCTGTCCGTATTTCAATAGCAATATATTATTTTTTTTCGTCATCGTGGTGGGGTTTATTTCCTCAGCCGAGGTTTGTCGCTGTTCTCATTGTCCGGTTTTTTCTTATTTAAATAACGATTAATTATCC